>CAYTBI010000010.1:72141-99547 GCA_964435975.1 uncultured bacterium | reverse complement strand
GACTGAAAATCCCCGTGTCCCCAGTTCAAATCTGGGTCTCGTCATGATTCTTGATAAGGTCTCAAACCCTCGATTCCACTTGGTTTCGAGGGATTTTGATTTACGGGTCAAAACCCTCATGCCCGCCAAAATAGTGCTTTGAGTTGCCTCAGAAGTGTCGGGGCCCGTGAGACCAAGGCCGCGGACGAGGCGGATGCCCGACTGAGGATGCGATTGCGAGTTACCAGATGCGTCCGCGTTGCAGCCTGAATCCAGGCAGTACATCTTCTCCAGATAGCTCTTTGGGCTCTTCCAATACCTCAACCTCCTGACCCAAGCGATACACCTCCACTCGCTTGTGCTGAGGGTCGATCAGCCACCCTAAGCGCGTGCCGTTGTCCATGTACTCCCGCATCTTGGCCTGCAGGGCACGCAAGCGATCGCTTTTGGAGCGCAGTTCAACAACAAAATCGGGGCACAGAGGGAAATACTCTCCAGGCACCGGCGGCAGTTGACGTACCCTGGCCAATGTTGCCTCACTGACCCAGGCAGCATCGGGCGCATATAGAGATTCATTTGGCAGCCGACATCCTCCCGAGCTCTCCAACGTTAAACCGCCAAAGCCATCTGCCCAGTTTGCTAAGTATCGGGTAATTTGGGTATTGCGCGCGCTGGATTCCCAGCCGGTCGGTGGATTCACAATCAGTTCTCCGCTCGCCTTTCGCTCCAGGCGTAGATCTCGGTTCTCAGCAGCGAGCGCAGCAAATTGCTCGGGCGTAACCGTCAATGGCATCTTGGGAAGGCGGATCGATAGTTGTTGCATTGAAGTTGCCTCGCACTCTGTTTCCAGTTTATCGGTGCAAGCACTGCGAATTGTTGTAGCTGTATTATGAGATTCTACTAAGCGGTCAATTGCAATGGAGAACCAAATCGCTTAAGCTCATGCCCTGTAAGGACTATGTCGGCCTTTTGGGATTTAGAGCTGGGGACTAATTATCCCCGGCTCTAGATTTGAGGCCGATAGTGGCACCGTTAAAAATATCCATGCTCTTAAAACTACTCTGTGAAAGACTTATGTAAAAATCACTTAAGGACTGAAAATCTCCGTGTCCCCAGTTCAAGTCTGGGTCTTGGCATAGGAATAGAGAGAGCTTAAACCCCTGGAGCTAGAAAGGTTCCGGGGATCTTTGCCTTTTGGCCCCCGAATAGAGAAGGTGACTCAGATTGCGGGAAGACTATGGGCAGAATCGGGAAAATCGGCGCAATATTAGTTCGAATGCGCTAGACAGTAATGCAGAGCTTAGGGCAGCATTGGCAAAGTAATGCAGAGGGATACTTGGGGATACTGCGCGGACGTGGGATTCGGATTACTGGGTGGAGTTATCGAGTACAATTCGCAGGCCGGGGGCACGATAGGTCAATTTTCCGTGCGAGTCGATCTCGGGAGCTGTGATGCGGATAATTGCTTTTAGCCCGGCCAGGGTACCTGCCGAAAAATCACCCGTGCGAAACCGGGGCAGCATTTGGCGATCGATAATTTCTTGTCGCTCGCTATCGGGCAGAACCTCGAGCAACCCCGAGCCCGTTTTAATCTCAACATTGGTCTCGCGCTTGCCGATGCCCCACCGGTCGAATAGTTGCGTGGCAAAGGCCTCTCTAGAAAACAGGGAGGGGTCACTACCGTCGTTTCTTCGCCCGTGCTTGCCTCAACTTTCGCAATCAGGTCATCGATCTCGAGCGCGGGCTGGGCACGCATCGATTGCGATAGCAATTGCAACAGGGGCGATCGTTCCGAAAAGCAGCGCTAGCGCGATTGCAAAAACTCGACAGAGGATGCGGCTTGCCATCAGCTGCGGCGCTCTCCAAAGAAAGTTTCGTCACCGAGGACGGCCCGCGCCCCCTCTATAGTTGAGAACATGCTGCGCGGATCCATAAATAAGATCTTGCTGCTGTCGCTGCTACCAATGGTCTTGCCCATTTCCAGGTACTCCTGGGCCAAGAGAAACTGCAGGGCCTCGCGGGCATTAGTGGCACTGGCGAGCTTTTCGGTGACGATATCCATTGCTTCGGCGGTGGCGCGCGCGCGCAGCACCTGCTCTTGCCGCTCGGCTTCGGCTTGCAGCAGGATAGCCTGCTGGTGGGCTTCGGCGTTGAGTACCGTCGCGCGCTTGCGCGCTTCGGCGTCGAGAACCTGGGCTTCGGCTTTACCCCGCGCTTCGTTAATGGTCGATTCGCGCTCGCCCTCAGAAGTTAGAATGGCCGCGCGCTTGCGGCGCTCGGCTGCCATTTGCAGCTCCATCGAGTCCCGCACATCTTTGGAAGGGTTGATGTCGCGCAGCTCGACGCGGGTGACTTTGACACCCCAAGGATCGGTCGCAATATCGAGTTCGCGCAGGAGCATTTCGTTAACTTCGGTGCGAGCGGTGAAGGTCTGATCGAGTTCGAGTTGGCCCATTTCGGCACGAATTTGGGTCAGTACGAGGTTTTCCATGGCCACGAGTAGATTCTCGACTCGGTAATAGGCTTTTTCTAGATCCATGATGCGCCAGTAAACCACCGCATCCACTTCAATAGAAACGTTATCCCGCGTCACGCAGCGCTGGGGCGGAATATCGATGACGCGCTCGCGATTGGTTTCTTCGTAAACGATTTTTTCGATGAAGGGCAGCGTTACGTTGATGCCGGGTTTGAGTTTCCGGTTGAAAACCCCGACGCGCTCGATAAGGGCTTCGTTTTGAGTCTGTACGATTTTAAAAGTTCCTTTGGCCGTCCAACCCAAAAAAGTCAAGGCGATGATGCCTAAAATCGGTTCCATTGCAAGGATGCTCCAAAACAAAAAACAAAATCATCTCTTACAAAGGTGGCTCGTTAGCTCGAGATTCAATCGGAGCCACCAACAGGGTATTACCCTTGCGCCCGGCCACGCGCACGGGACAATCTGGCGGGATACTAAGGGTTTTATCCGCGCAAAGTGCCCGCCAAGAATTTCCCTCGTACAAGACCCGGCCGGGCTGGCCGGGCAAGATTTCTGTGAGGGTTTTGCCTTCAGTGTCGTCGGCGATCGCCTCGAGAGCGTCGGCAGGCTGTCTGCTGTAGCGGCGCACCAGCACCAACGAAACTCCCGAGAGCCCGAGCCAGAGAACGAGCTGCAACGCAAAAAAAGGCAGCACCGGTGCTAAAACCGCAATGACTAAAGCACAAGCTCCCAAAACAAATAGCACCAGGTCCGTGGGCGTCACAAACTCCAACGCCCAGAGCACGAGCCCCAGGGCGGCCCACCACAAACGAGGCGACCCAAGTGCCAAAATTTTGTCGATGAACCCCAAAATAACCACGCTCGGAGATCCTCAAGACTCGCTTCGAGCTTACGATGGGGCCAAACGGCCCGCCGATTTTGTCAACGTTTCTTAGGAGTCTCGCTTCGCTAGAGCGCGGTTGAGCTGGGAAGCCAGCTAAGCTTCATCGGTGCTCGGCGCGGCCTCTGGCCGCTCGGCCAAAGTAGCATTGACCTCGATGAGGCCGCCCCCCAACAAGACATCGCCTCGGTAAAATACCGCCGCCTGGCCGGGGGTGATGCCAAATTGGTCGTCCTCGAACAGGAGCTTGGCCCGGCCCCCCTCGAGGGGAACGAGAGTAGCTGCTGCCGGGCTCGAGCGGTAGCGCACCTGGGCTTCGACTTTGATAGGCGCCGTTGGCGGCACGATCGCCACCCAGTTAATCCGACCGACCGTGCAATCGGTCCAGGCGCAGCGTTCGCGGCTGCCTACCACGACACGATTCATCACCGGGTCGAGCTGGATAACGTAGAGGGGCTCCGGCGCGGCAATGCCCAAGCCTTTGCGCTGGCCGATGGTGTAGTGATGGATGCCGGTATGCGTGCCGAGCACGTTGCCCTCGAGATCGACGATGTCGCCCTCGGTGCGCTTGATGTAGCGATCGAGAAAGTCTTGCATCGAGCCGTGGGCCTCGACCAAGCAGAGATCCTGGCTCTCGGGCTTGTCGGCGGTACTCAAGCCGTACTCGCGGGCGATGTGCCGGGTTTCGGCTTTGGTGCACTCTCCCAAGGGAAATACCGACCCCGCCAGCATCTCTTGGGAGAGATCGTACAAAAAATAAGACTGATCTTTGCGGCGGTCGCGCGCCCGCAGCAGGCGGTAGCGCCCGGTCGCGCGATCGAAATCAATACGAGCGTAGTGACCGGTGGCAATGCGATCGACGCCAAACTTTTCGCGCGCGTATTGCAACATTGGGCCAAACTTGACTGTCTTATTGCACTGCGAGCAGGGCAGCGGTGTAATCCCGGCCTCATAGCCCGCAACGAGGTAGTTGACAATGGCACGCTGAAACAAGTCGCGGCTATCGACAACATGGTGCTCGACACCGAGCTGCTCGCAAATCGCCGCAGCATCGACCATACCCTCCGAGCAGCACTGTCCCTTACCCTTCATCAACCAAAGCGTAAGACCGACAACCTCATACCCCTGATGGTGCAGTACGGCTGCTGCCGTAGAGCTATCAACACCTCCAGATAAGCCGACAACGATTTTGTTTCCCATAAAAAGCATGCGGACCCGTGCCACTTCCTCCAGGCTAACACGTCCTTTTAGGGGGCGCGATTGCCGCTTTGACTGCGTTTCTCACCCCAGGAGCCAACCTCAAAAATGACCCTTAAGAAATTCGCCCTCACCTCGATCTCGATTGGCATTTTTACCCTGACATGGGGAACTCTCCAACAAAGCGTCAGTAGCGCCGCCGCCCTGTTTCGCGTCGAAGTCGGCAGCACCGATCGGATATTGCTCGAGCGAGTCCGCGCGGTAGAACCCGACGCCTTCGTTAAAGCCGAGGAAAATATCATCCAAGTGGGGTTATTTGGCGATCGCGCTAAGGCCAATCGTCTGGTCGAAGCCCTGGTGCGATCGGGCGTTGCCGCACGGGTGGTGAGTGTCGCTCGTCCGCAGCAGCTCGCCGCTTCTGCTGCCGGTGGGCGTTTGTTTCGTGTAGAAGTGAGCGGCACCAGCGACGAAATCCTCAATCGAGTGCGCGCCCTCGAGCCTGGAGCCTTCGTCCGGCCGGGCAGCACGACTATCCAGGCCGGGCTTTTTGGCGAGAGTGCCCGCGCCAGCCAGCTGGTTGAAAACCTCGGGCTGCTCGGAGTCGCGGCCCAAATCGTTGCCGTCGATCGAGTCGCGGGTGCCGGGGGCTTGCCTGCCGACCCAGGCGGTGCGGTCGCACCGGGAACGGAGCTGACTTTCGTGCCCCTCGAGCCCCCGACGGTCGCTCGGCCCATCGACGTGCCGTCCCCGGGGCTGCAATCGGCCCCTCTGCCTGCAGAAGCTGCAATCGTGCCGGCGACAATTGGCACGCCCAATGCGGCGGGGACTTACGTAGTAGTAGTTCCCGGACGCGAGCGCGGGCTAGCCCAGCTCGAGACCCGAGTACGCCGGGGCCTCAACGCGCCACACTTACCCGTCAGGCTCCGTAACGCGCCCTTCGGTCCCCACGTGGCAGTAGGGCCGTTCGCTCGCATCGAAGATGCCCAGCTCTGGACCATCCAACTGCGGCTGCGGGGCTTGGCTCAAGCGCGCGTCGAGCGCCAGGGCAGCTAAAAGCAGCTAGTCGAATAGCTCCCAGGCGCTGCGGAAGATGCGCTTGAGCTTGGCGGCGCCTTCGGGGGCAGGTTGAAGGCGCCCGTGGAATTGCCAGCGCTCGATTGTCGAGAAGCGCCACTGCTGGCCGCGATGGTCGTAGCCCATCGCTTCGAGCCCGAGAACGCGTCGGTCGCCACCCTCTTCGGGGTCGGCATGAAAGCGAATCTGGATGAGAATGCAGCGACTGGCACAGAGTTTGCTGTTGCCCGGGAAATGAACGCCCAAGTCAATCGAATCGGGATCGACGAGGTTGCGGGTGTCGGGGTCGTCTCGCCAGGGCTTGAGATCGACACTGACGCGAGGAAATTCTGCCTTGAATAAATTGGCAAGGGAAGCAAGTTT
Source organism: uncultured bacterium (assembly GCA_964435975.1). Lineage (GTDB taxonomy): Bacteria > Cyanobacteriota > Cyanobacteriia > Cyanobacteriales > Rubidibacteraceae > CAYTBI01. Next base: position 93,578 of record CAYTBI010000010.1, on the reverse strand, counting down.
GCTGAGAGTCGAAGGAGTCTTGGCTTGCTCGGCAGCATTCATAAAGCACTCAGGAATGAAGCTCCACACCCAACGACGCTGAAAAAATCCCAGCCCGGGGCACGCAGGAATTGGATAAAAGCTTAACGCCTTAAATGCAGCGATCGCCCCTTGCTTTCCTAAATAATGCTGAAATCCCGACAACTCCAAGCGTCCGGTACGCTCACGCGCATGAGGTTTTTGCATTACCGATTGTCGGCAGTATTGGCAGCACTACGCTGACGGATGTCGTTGCCGTGAGATTCTCTTCTAAAGAACCCATCAGGCAATCGCGGCCCCGTCTTTTCGCTTCGTACAGGGCGCGGTCTGCCATCTCCAGCAGCCGAATCGGAGAATCGATCGCCCCCGGGGTGACGTTTCCCACGCCCGCACTCACGGTTACGACCGACTTGGGCGATCGCGCGTGAGGAATTCCCAAGCTGCGTACCGCTGCGACAATTCGCTCGCCAACGGTGCTGGCTGCCTCTGGCGAATCCCTGAGGAGCAAAACGAATTCTTCACCCCCGTACCGGGCGAGCAAGTCCTCGCCCTCCCGGATTTGTCGGCTCATGGCTCGGGCCACCTGCTGCAAGCAGCGATCGCCTCGGACGTGTCCGTAGGTGTCGTTGTAGCGCTTGAAATAATCGATGTCGAACAGAACCAAGCCGATCTTGCCGGTGCCCGACTGCTGGGCATCCGACCAGAAGCGCTGCAGCGCTCTGTCGAATGTCCGCCGATTGGCCAGCCCGGTCAGGCCGTCTTGGTGGGCCAGGGTCTTGAGCTGCTCTTGCTTGCGCCGGAGGCGAGATTCGGAGGCGACCCGTCGCTTGACCTGTTGCCTGAGGGCATCCATCTCCTGATTGAGAGCGAGCATTTTCTGAGAAAAGGGCATATCTTCACGGAACCGTATCAAGATCCCCGGCGGATGTCCTTCCTGGCGGGCGGCAGCAGCCTCCAAGCCGATCTCGACCGAGTCGCCATCGGAGCAGCGTACCTTCAAACGTCCGGGCGTCATCGTTGCCGTCCGTCCCCAGATTTTGAGCAGCCCTTCTAGGACTCTGGCATCAACTTCAGCAAACTTCGTGAAGGGGAGACCCTCAAGACTCTTAGCGGCAGAGCCAGCCAGCAATCTGCAAGCGGCCGTGTTAGCACGCGCGATCGTGCCGGTCAGCGTTAACAGGACAATTGGCTCGGGAAACAAGTCGAGCGGCCACCAGGAAGAATTTGCTGTCATTGCTTCATCTCAACCACGATAGTACTCCCGATTATTAACCTATAGAATGGTATGGGTTTCTTGGCGGTAAATTGTCACCCGACAGCCCGTACCCCCGAAGGCGATGGGAATCTTGGCGCAATCCAAGCTTTGGGCGGCAATGACGCTCGAGACGCGAGAGGTCATCATGCATAGTGAAGGATTTCCCTTCATCAAGTCCCCGAAGGAACAACGACGATTGCCCAAGACAATTTTTTCAGCGTCGCTTTCGATGACGTAAAAACCCCCATCGACGCGCCGCTTGAGATCGGCGATCGCCCCGGCAACTTCTTCAGGCGAGAGCCGCTCGGCCCCCGAGACCTCCAGATAGTAATGGTTGACCTCCTCTGCCATCTGCTGGCCTACCAAGGACCAGACGCATCCTGAAGGCCGATGACATCTTCCAGCGTTCCTGCTGGGAAATCAGAGCCCTCACGAAGGAAAGTTGCTCGTAAGGTTTTGCCATATCCTCTACCTCCTCGCCACCTGGCTCTCAGTCGAAACTGCCCGGTCGGGGCATGCCTGCTCGAGCTTTCTATTACCTTTATAGAAGCACTATAAATATTTTTTTACATTCTTACGGCATAGATTTCGAGAAGCATCGGTGCGCGATCTGAAGGCAGGCATTCTGACTCAAATTAGTCGCTTGGTGAAGTCCGTTACGTCGCTTTTTCTGAGCCGCGAGCTATGGTGCCATTCTGGCGATCTGAAACACCGATGCATACGATCGCTACCCATTCAAAATCCACTGGAGCAGCACTAAAACATACGATCGCGGCCGGATATTCTTCGCTCGGCGATCGCGCCCGCTGCGGTTCGGCTCGCTCTCCTGGCGATCCCAAGGGCAGGCTCACCGGATACTCATTTGCCTTTCATGTTTGACAGCAATTCTAGACGGCGACCGATCTTGCTCGAGCGACCTACAGTCTAACTTTCGTTAGTTTGTGGACCTCAAAAGCTGCGCGATGAGATACCCGCAGGCACTGCCTGTAGCTACGAAAATTCATATGACAAATACGGTAGCCTCCCCAAGCGGGGCTCGAGCAGAGGTTGCAAATGTAGGCAGTTTACCCGCAAAGCTCCTATCAAAGAAGACTATGCCAATCGTGTAAGTCTCTCCGAAATACTTGAGGATTCCGTTCCTGAGAATGCCCGTCGAAAAGCGGACGCGAGGCCGGTACCTTGCCCGGCAGAGCGGTTGCGGTAGAGTCGTAAGCAAATCCACTGCCCGCTTGGCTTATGACCGAGTCCGACGAAAAAACCCTGCGAACCGCTCGAGCCAACCCGGCTTATCTCGACAACGCCGACCCCGACCGGCTCGATCGCGACAAGCTCACCCCCATGCTGCAGCACTACCTGGCGGTGAAGGCCCAAAACCCACACGCGCTGCTGCTCTACCGCGTCGGCGACTTCTACGAGTGCTTCTTTCTCGATGCGGTAACGGTGGCGCGAGAACTCGAGCTGGTCTGTACCAGCAAAGAAGGCGGAGCTACCATCGGCCGCGTACCGATGACAGGCGTTCCGCACCATGCCCTCGATCGCTACAGCACCCAGCTTGTCGAACGGGGCTATGCCGTCGCGATTTGCGATCAGATCGAAGATGCGGCTGTGGCCAAGGCCGAAAAACGCATGGTGGAGCGCCAGGTGACCAAGCTCCTGACCCCTGGCACTCTCACCGAAGACACGATGCTGGTGGCTCGGCGCAATAATTTCCTGGCGGCGGCGGTTCTAGCGGGGCCCCATTGGGGCTTGGCCTACGCTGATATTTCCACCGGAGAGTTCGCCACTGCCACAGGCAAAGACCTCGACGCCCTAGCAATGGAATTGCTGCGCCTGCAGCCGGCGGAAATTCTCGTTCCTGTCGATGCGCCTGAAGTCGGCCAGCTCCTGCGCCCGGGCGAGGCCAATAGCGCTCTGCCAGCAGGCCTTCCAGAAAACTTTTGCTACGCCTTGCGATCGCAGATTCCTTTTGCGATGAGCGAGGCGCGCCAGCGGCTGCTGCTCTATTATGACGTGCGCTCTCTCGAAGGCATGGGTTGCGAGGAGCTGCCCCTGTGCGTGCGGGCTGCTGGCGGGCTGCTCGAGTACATCGAGGCCACCCAAAAAGCCAACCCCGTCAAGCTACAGAACCTCAAAACCTACGCCCTGGCCGATTATCTCATTCTCGACTACCAAACCCGCCGCAACCTCGAAATCCAGCAGACCAGCCGCGATGGCACCTATCACGGCTCGCTGCTGTGGGCCATCGATCGCACGGGTACGGCGATGGGGGCGCGATCGCTGCGCCGCTGGCTGCTACAGCCTTTGCTCGATCTGCGCGGCATTAGCGCCCGCCAAGATACCATTGCCGAACTTATTGCCGACGGCACCCTACGCGAAGATCTGCAAGCACTCCTCAAGCGCATCTACGATATCGAGCGCCTCATCGGCAGGGCTGCTGCCGGCACCGCCAACGGCCGGGATCTAGTGGCGTTGGGCGAGTCTTTGCTGCGTTTGGGAGATCTAGCAGCGCTGGCCGCAGGAGGCAGCTCGCCCTATATGAGGGCCGTCCGAGTCGTGCCCCCCGATCTCGAAAAGCTCGGCAAAAAAATTCTGTCTACCCTCGTCGATTCGCCGCCACAGCTGCTCGCCGAAGGCGGCCTCATTCGCCCAGAGATCGACCCCAATCTCGATGCCATGCGCGCCCAAATCGAAGGCGATCGCCAGTGGCTGGCCGCCCTCGAAGAAACCGAACGCGCGCGCACGGGCATCCCCAAGCTAAAAGTGGGCTACAACAAGGCCTTTGGCTATTTCATTAGCATGCCGCGCTCCCAGGCGAGCAAAGCCCCCGAAGACTACACCCGCAAGCAAACCCTCACCAACGAAGAGCGCTACATCACCACCGAACTCAAAGAGCGCGAGACCCGCATACTCAGCGCCCGCGACGAACTCAATCAGCTCGAGTATGACATCTTTGCCGAGCTGCGCCTGGAGGTAGGCCAGCACGCCACAGAAGTTCGCCATACAGCCAAAGCTGTGGCAGCCTTGGATGTGCTCGCGGGCCTCGCCGAAGTTGCGGTCTACCACGGCTACTGTCGCCCCGAGATGGCCGAGAGCCGCACGATTGCAATCGTCGAAGGCCGCCATCCCGTCGTCGAGCAATCTCTGCCGGCAGGGTTTTTCGTGCCCAATTCAACCGAGATGGGCGGCGGTGGCGACGCCCCCGATCTCATCGTACTGACCGGCCCCAATGCCAGCGGCAAGAGTTGCTACCTACGCCAGGTGGGACTCATTCAACTGCTGGCCCAAACCGGTAGTTTCGTACCGGCCAAGTCAGCAGAACTGGGCATTTGCGATCGCATTTTTACCCGTGTCGGGGCCGTAGACGATCTGGCAACGGGCCAATCGACGTTCATGGTGGAGATGAATGAAACGGCCAATATTTTGAACCACGCCACGGCGCGATCGCTGGTACTGCTCGATGAAATTGGGCGCGGCACGGCTACTTTTGACGGCATCTCCATTGCTTGGTCTGTGGCTGAATACCTGGCAAGCGAGATTCGCGCGCGGACGATCTTTGCCACCCACTACCACGAACTTAACGAGCTGGCGTCATTGCAATCTAACGTGGCGAACTATCAAGTCACGGTCAAAGAATTGCCCGATCGCATCATCTTTTTGCATCAGGTGCAGGCAGGGGGGGCCGATCGCTCCTACGGCATTGAGGCCGGTCGCTTGGCGGGGCTGCCGCCGACAGTAATCGCCCGCGCGCGGCAGGTGATGGCCCAAATCGAGCAGCACAGCAAAATTGCGCTGGGGTTGCGCAACAGTGGCGAGACCGAAGGCAGGATCTAGGCTGCTAAGGTAGCGCACCGAGGAGAGCCTAGATTGCCGCCAAAGCTGCTGGTTCGGCCGTTGAGAGTCAGCATGACTCCAGCCCCGTCATAATTTATTTAAGTAGAGCCCAAGGAGCGACAAGCGCGTGAATCCGGCAGAGCAGCCCCGTCCCCCGAAAGCAACTTACCAGCCCGAAGAAGTTCAGGAGATTTTGCAGCTGGCGCTCGTGCAGCGTAGTGAAGGCGGCGAACTCACGCGCGAACAGCTCATAGAGATGGCCGTCGAACTCGATATCCCGCTAGAAGCCCTGCAGGCAGCCGAGCGCGACTGGCTCGCCCGAGAAGCCGAAGACCGCGATCGCCGCGAGTTCGAGCGGGCGCGCTGGAGCAATCTCAAGCAGCAAATCGGCCAATTTGCGATCGCCAATGGTTTCTTGGTGCTGCTGAACCTTGCCATCAGCAATAACCTGAGCTGGTCGCTCTATATTTTGCTGCTCTGGGGGATGGGCCTTTCGCTCAAAATTTGGAAGACCGCTCAAATCCACGGCGACGATTACGAGCGTGCCTACGCAAACTGGCAGCGCCGCCGCCAACTCCGGCACTCTGCCCGCAAACTCTGGACCCGCGTACAGCGCGCCCTAGAATGATAGTTGACAAGCGCCCGCTCGCTATACTACGAGATACGCCTGCCGCCCCTAGCCCTCACATACATGCAGCCGACCGACCCGAATAAGTTTTCCGAACGCGTCTGGGATGCCATTCTCGATTCGCAGGAGATTGCCCGCCGCTTTCGTAACGACCACCTCGAAGTCGAACATCTCATCTTGTCGCTGCTGGCCCAGGAAGGCAGAGCCGCCCGCATTCTCGAAGGGTGCCGCGTCGATATCGCTCGCCTGCAGCAGCAGCTTGAAAACTTCACCGATCGCCAAACCAAGGTCATGCGGGTCGAGCAACTCTACCTCGGCAAGGGTCTGGATGTCTTGCTCGACCGTGCCGAAGAAATTCGCACGGCGCGGCAAGTGGGCGAAATTACCATCGACTGCGTGTTGCTCGCCCTCGCCCGCGACGATCGAGTCGGACGTCGCCTATTACGAGGCCATCAGGTTGACGGGCCGGCCCTCGAAGCGGCCCTCGAAGCCTTGCCTGCCGAGAGCCCCCCAGAACGCGACCCTACTCCAAACGGCAACGGCGATGAAACCGCCACCGACGGCAAGGCCAGCCCCCTAGAAAAATATGGCCGCGACCTCACCGCGCTGGCGCGCGCGGGCAAGCTCGACCCGGTTATCGGTCGCGATGAAGAAATTCGCCGCACCATTCAGGTGCTCTCCCGCCGCACGAAAAATAATCCCGTCTTGATTGGCGAGCCTGGCGTGGGTAAAACGGCGATCGCCGAAGGCTTGGCCCAACGCATCATCAACGGCGACGTGCCCGAATCCCTCAAAAACCGCCAGCTCGTCACCCTCGATATGGGTAGCCTCATTGCTGGGGCCAAGTATCGCGGCGAATTCGAAGCGCGCCTGCGCGGCGTGCTCAAGCAAACCATCGCCTCCGAAGGCCAGATCGTCCTATTTATCGACGAGCTGCAAACCGTTGTCGGCTCCGGCAGCGGCTCCAGCAGCGGCTCTCTGGATGCGGGCAATCTCCTCAAGCCGATGCTCGCTCGTGGCGAGCTGCGCTGCATCGGGGCAACCACCCTCGACGAGTACCGCAAATACATTGAAAAAGACCCCGCCCTCGAGCGGCGCTTCCAACAGGTATATGTCGCCGAGCCCGATGTGGCGGCCACGGTTTCGATTTTGCGCGGCCTCAAGGAGCGCTACGAGGTCCATCACGGTGTCAAGATTCTCGACTCGGCCCTTGTGGCAGCCGCTACGCTATCTCATCGCTACATTGCCGATCGTTTTTTGCCCGATAAGGCGATCGATCTCATTGACGAGGCGGCAGCCAAGCTCAAGATGGAGATTACCTCCAAGCCTGCCGAGCTTGAAACCATCGATCGCCGCATTCTGCAATTGCAGATGGAGGAGCTTTCTCTCAAAGCCGAAGAAGCCGAGCGAGGCAGTCTCACCACCGCTGCTGCCCGCGACGCCAAAGATCGCCTAGAGCGCATCGAGCAAGAGACAGCCGTCCTGCGAGAGCGCCAGGCCGAACTCTCCTCCCAATGGCAAGGCGAAAAACAACTCCTCGAGGAAATCAACGCCCTCAAAGAAGAAGAAGAGCAGCTGCGCCTGCAAATCGACCGTGCCGAGCGCGACTATGACCTCGAGCGCGCCGCCGAGCTTAAATACGGCCGCTGGGAAGGCCTTCATGAAGAGCTTGCCGAAAAAGAGCGGCATTTTCTCGAGCTGCAGGCCAACGGCCAAGCCATGCTCCGAGAGCAGGTTACCGAAGGCGATATTGCCGAGATTGTCGCTAACTGGACGGGCATTCCTGTCGCCCGCTTGCTGGCAGGCGAGCGTCAAAAACTCCTCGAACTCGAAGGCCACCTACACCAGCGCGTTATCGGCCAAGGTGAGGCCGTCTCGGCGGTGGCCGCCGCCATTCGCCGGGCGCGGGCGGGCATGAAAGACCTCAGCCGGCCCATCGGCTCGTTTTTATTTATGGGGCCGACCGGTGTCGGCAAAACCGAGCTGGCACGGGCGATCGCCGAGCTTCTCTTCGATAGTGAAGACGCAATGGTGCGCCTCGACATGTCGGAATTTATGGAAAAGCATGCCGTCTCCCGCTTGGTGGGCGCGCCGCCCGGGTATGTGGGTTACGAAGAAGGCGGCCAGCTCACCGAACGGGTGCGCCGCCGGCCTTATTCCGTGATTTTGCTCGACGAAGTCGAAAAAGCCCACCCGGACGTTTTTAATATTTTGCTGCAGGTTCTCGATGACGGTCGAATTACCGATTCGCAAGGGCGAACGGTGGATTTTCGTAATACCATTGTGATCATGACCAGCAATATTGGTAGCGCTTCGATTCTCAATGAAAGTGGCAGCGATGCCAACTACGAAGAGATGCGCAAAAAAGTTTTACAGGCGCTGCGATCGCATTTCCGGCCGGAGTTTCTCAATCGCATCGACGACTTAATTATCTTCCATGCCCTGACGCGAGCCGAACTGCGGCAGATCGTCAGCATTCAACTGCGCCGCATCGAGCAGTTGCTCTCGGACCGTAAGATCGCCATCGAAATTGCCGAAGCTGCTAAAGATTTTGTCGTCGAGGCCGGTTACGATCCGACCTACGGCGCGCGCCCCCTCAAGCGGGCCATCCAGCGCGAAATTGAAAATCCACTGGCCACTAAAATTCTTGAAGGGGCCTTTGGCGAGGGAGACACCATCGCCATTGATACGACCGGAGATCGGCAGCAGCTCTCTTTCTCAAAGAAAACTGCTACTGCTACGATTGCCGACAAAGAGCCCGAAAGTAACGGCGCCTTAGCGGTGCGAGAAACTCTCTGAAGCGATCGAGGAAAACACCAACCACTCAGAAGATCTCGTTCAGGGCCTCTTCAAAAATTTTGACCGTGCGATCGAGATTTTGGAGCTTGTCGAGCCCAAATAACCCGATTCGGAAGGTCTGAAAATCTGCCGGTTCGCCGCACTTTAATGGCACGCCAGCCGCAATTTGTAGGCCCGCTGCTGCAAATTTCTTGCCTTTGTGGATGGCCGGATCGTCAGTGTAGGAAACCACAACGCTCGGAGCGTGGTAGCCCTCTGCTGCGACGCTGGGAATTTCTCGGCTGGCAAGGAGCGATCGCACTTTATCTCCAAGGGTTTGCTGTGCCGCTCGGGCCTTATCGAAACCCCATGCGGCGGTTTCTTGCATCGCGTCGCGAAACTGCCGCAGGGCATCTGTTGGCAGGGTTGTATGGTAAGCATGTCCGCCATTTTCGTAAGCTTCCATGATGCCCAGCCACTTGCGTAAATCGCAGGCAAAGCTGGTGCTCGTCGTCGAGGCGATTTTTTCGCGGGCCAGGGCACTCAACATCACCAAACCACTGCAAGGCGAGCTCGTCCATCCCTTCTGGGGCGCGCTGATGAGAATATCGACTCCCGTTGCGGCCATATCCACCCAAATGGCTCCGGAAGCAACGCAATCTAAGACAAAGAGGCCACCGACAGCATGTACCGCCTCTGTCACGGCTTTAATGTAAGTGTCAGGCAAGATAATGCCTGCTGAGGTCTCGACGTGGGGGGCAAAAACCAGGTCTGGCTTGCGCTCCCGAATCGTGGCTACCACTTCTTCGAGGGGGGCGGGGACAAAAGGCGCGTGCTTGCCGCCCCGACTGGGGCGGGCTGTAATGAGGGTCGATTCTGCTGGAATATTGCCCATCTCAAAAATCTGGGTCCAGCGAAAGCTGAAATAGCCATTGCGGACGATCAAGCACTTCTTGCCAGAGGCAAATTGCCGGGCAACCGCCTCCATGGCGAACGTGCCGCCACCAGGGACGATCGCGACTGCGGCGGCGGCGTAGGTTTGCTTGAGGGTGTCGGAGATATCCCGCATCACTGCCTGAAAAGTGCCAGACATATGATTGAGGGAGCGGTCTGTAAACACGACCGAATATTCGAGTAGGCCATCGGGATCGATATGGGGAAGTAAACCAGGCATGATGGATCGTTACTTTTCTAAAGAGCTAAGAAAGCCAAAAAATCAGCCCAAGACGCCAGACCCGCAAGTCACGATAGGTTTTGCCGCCCGAGCGACAACATCGTATCTTTATCTCTGAGCAAATATAGAGCTGCAATCGCTGCCAGCATGGGCCAAGCAGCAAAAAATAGCAGATTCGTTCCTTCCCACGGGTTAAAATAGCGTTCGTAGGTAGAGAGCGTCGAGATTAGGTGCATTAGAAATACGGCACCGTAGGAAAATCTTTTGTAAAGGCCCACAGCAAACAGGATGACAATGGCCCCCTGAATCAGCCCGAGAACATAGGAACTTGTCGCATTCAAATCCGAGATGAAGTAGAAAGTCTCGAAAACACGAGCGGTATGCTCGGGGTTGATGAATTTATCTAGGGCCCACATCCCCATCACGATGGTGACGCCCGCGCGGAGCAATAGCAGTGCGAGGTGAGTGCGAGAGTCTGGCACGACCGGCAGCCTCCATTAGTTGACGTTGTTAACCCACCAACATTCTGCCGCTGGCGCGAAGTGGGTGGCAAATACGGGCGATCGCGAATATCAATAGCGCTCCAGAGTAATGGCAACATCGACCGTGAGGGTAGTGGGGTCTTGCTGCTGGGCGCTCAAACTCAAGCCTCGCCAGGTGTCGAGAGTCGCTTGGGGATTCAAGTCCTCCGGCTCGGGTGGCTCGAGTTGGGGGAACGGCAGGCTCGGCCAACTAGGCGATGCGCGATCGCTAAGCTGCGCGAGGGCGGTGGCGTCGAGATAAAGGTAGCCGTCACCAGTTGCCGGTAGCTCGCTTGCTAGCTCGCGATGAACGTCACTAGATCGCAGGGATTGCGGGGCAGCTGCAACGTCGGAGAAGGGAAGCCCGACAGTCACCAGGAGGCGATTGGGATTCAACCAGCCGTGCGAAATAACGGCGTCGCCTTGGCGATCTCGCCACCGCGTGACCTCCGCTCCGTCGAGGGTGTATTCTCCCGTTTCGAGTTGCAACCCCGGCAGAAAGCGAACGAAGCGGTCGAGTTTGGCGAGTGTTGCTTGCCCCGTCGCCGGCTGACTCGTCTCCAACATCAATGCCAGCCCCAGACCGCTGGGATTGGCAGCTGTGGCAACCGCGCCGACAGCATACTCGCCGTCCATCCAGCCCAAAAGATCCGCTTGGATATCGAGCTGCCAGGTGCGCAAAAGATTAGTCAGCACTTCGAGACCTGCTTCGAGGTCCGGATCGTCACTCGCACTGTCTTCGATTTGCTGCCAAGAGCGATCGAGAGCGCGGCCGTAAATGAGGGCGACGGTGTTCTCCGGGTAGAGATCGAAGGCCTCGCCGCTCAAGCGGATGCTCTGGGGGCGAGGTTGCGAAAATCGTGTCACCGCACGCGCGCGCAGCCCCGAATCCGTCGCCCCAGCTGACACGGCGATACTTTCAATTCCAGCGAGTTCCCCCAGGGGGCCGGAGACGCTGCCGACTGTCGGCACCGACTGCGCGGCATCTTCGATGAGGGCGGGGAGATCGACGATGTAGAGGCGCGCGAATTGGTTGGGCAAGTCTAGCTCGGTGTCGAGCATGGTTCTGGCCTCGGGTCGGTCGGCGTAGGACGGTGCCTTGCCTTGCTTGGTGTCAATTGCCTGGCGCAGAACCGCTTGGGATGAAGAAAACAGCAAAAAACGACCGGCCATAGAGCCATAGGTAAGATCGCCATCAGCGGAAGTCGTGGCAAAAATCGGAACGCCGCGATAGGTTTCGAGCTGCTCGGTGCGGCTCGAGTCGCCGCTAGTTTGCTCTTTGAAGGTGGCTACTAGCTGAAGGGCTTTGAGCCGGTTGGTAATGCCGACTACCACAAGAGTCTGGGCGCCTTCGCCTGCAACGGGAATATAGGCAACGACAGCTTCACCGATGGCAGGCTCGACATCCTGCTGATAATCTAGGCCCACTGCTGCTAGCTCGGATAACCCACCCGCTTGCCACTGCTGCTGCAGGCGATCGCGGGCCTCCGGGGGGACGAAAGCAGCCAGAGTCTCCCAAGTTTGGGAGTCGGTGGCGATGGCCGTTGTCGCGATGGCCGTTGCCGGAACCACTTCGGCACTCTCTATCAGCGAGATCGGGCGAGGGCGCAGGTACCAGTAGAGCGCGGCAGCACCCGCACCAACGGTGACGAGCCCCAAACCAGCCAGACCCAGCCAGGCACGCGATCGCGGTCGTTCGGACATAAGCGTTAGTTCTCCTCGAGTGACGGTAGTGGCTACACCGCTAGTTCTACTCTATGCACTCTTGTCTTTGCCCGCGCCCGGATGGATAGCTGCTGCTAGCAGCAGCACGGCTTCGCGAGCATCTTTTCCCCGAATATAGCCGTTTCGCCGATCTGACGTTGCCTTCACATTCCGGCTATTGGCTGCGGATTTTGCTCGTTCGCCTCATAAGGAGCCACTTCGGGTGAGTGAGGCCCGTGGTGGCATGCTTGGCATCCTGAAATTAGAAGCAGCAATACTACTTCACAAAGTGAATTAGTGGAGATTGCTCGATCGTGAATTTTGATATACAACAAAAGATGATAGACATCACCTAAGAGAGCTCCTGAGACCACTTGTAAAGTCGGTACAAATCATTAACAAAATCTAAAACTACCGATAAGAAGCTGTGTCGCAGGTATTTTCGCCGAATGCCGGTTGAGTGTGGGGAGGCCGTTGGGTTCTCGTCCGACCTCAACAGGCTGCCCTGGCAAACGAGCTGTGATGTTTGCCATCGTTTGCCGAAAGACAGCGAGCGGGCGGCAGTGCTGCCCGGAGAAGCCCGACGCTTTGACGAGTGTGTAGAGCGATGAACCTGAGGCAATTTCTTCTGAACTTTGAGATGGGAGATCCCGATGCTGTCTTGTGGGTCGATCCGTACCACCCCAGAGAGAGGTACGACGCCTGCTCGAGCGATCTCAGTGGAAAAGGGTTCGTTGCGATCGGGAAACTGCGCGACCTGCGCGACGTCGAAGGCTGCGAGCGCTCGGCCATAGAGCTTACCTTAGCAACCCGGCCGAAGTGGACCTACAAAGGGGTCTATTACCTGCGTCCCTTGATTGAGGCATATTGGGACGATCCCGACCTCGTTTTGCATCCGACTCTAGTCGATCGCATCAAGCGGTGCGCGACTCAGAGGGGGTATGTGAGAGCGGTTAGAGAAAATCAGGTCTCCAGCGTGCTTCGGCAGATTGAAAAGTTATGCTTCGAACTCGTCCCACAAGCCTGTAGCTGCTTTGCCAGCCGTAAATTGTCGCGGTACTGAGCCCGCGCTCCAGTGGATGTGGGTGCTAGCGTACTCTGCAAAACATACGGGACATTCGCATCGTGCCGTCAGCCGATCCTGTGTTGAAAACAGCATTTCAGTGGTCGATGGGCAACGCTAGGCCAAAACTCGTGGATTCTTCGAGTTCCCAGCTCAACCCTCAATGGCTACTAGTTCTACCTTGGCTTAGCGCGACGACACCACTGCAGGGAGCTGTTTCCGAACCTGTGGTTTCTGGCAGGCTCCGTCCGATCTGTCTTTGACGCGTACGAACTCTCTAGTTTCCAATGAAAGCAAAACAATATCGGCATCATCAGTAACCAGGCATTCGCGAGTCTCTACTAGCCAGCGTCCCTCTCCTTCCCAGGCTCTGACATGTCCGAAGGAACCTGCAGCATAAGTTGGGGCTTTGATGCAGACAGTATCGCCAATGCCGATGCCGGAGCAATTGCTAGTATTCGGGTCAATCATCTTATAGCCATTGAATTCTCTCAGTGCCACATGCATTTACAGCCTTCAAGCTTAGAAAATCCTTAGAACTGTCTAATTTATTCCTTTGGCTATGGAAACGTGATTGCATTTACTGAATCACATGGAAACGCATGTTTTTATAATCTCTAGTTACTGATTTTTTAGAAAAATTTATCTTTGTTTCCCCGTATTGGTTCCCACTTTGGGAAGTATCGCTCGGGCTAGGCATCTACCCGGAGCTTGGGCCAATTTGAATTCGCTCTGCCGATATTACCCGGGATGTCTCTTTCCCACCGCCTTTGTATCTGTTGGTTGAAATTTAGATAGAGCTTTCCATCCACAATTTTCCAAGCACTCGGATCGATGGGGGCAGTGTACCCCTGGCTGACAGCCCAGGCACAGAACCCGCCGTATTGAGGAGCGTACCGCTCTGGGTTCGCGGCAAACAGGTCTCGGTTTTCCGCGCTAGAAAAATGCCAAGTCGCACCATTCCAACGGTATGCCAGCTCGGACTTGCCTCGAACGGGACCACCTTGGTTAAAATAAGCGACGGGATCGGTGCCGCGGATTGCCACGCCGCGATTGTCAACAAAGTATCGAGCCTGCTTGCCCCGAGCTACGACGGTCGCGGCCAGAGTTGAATGAACCGAACCACTGGCATCGCGCGCGCGCTCGGCAACTACAGCATGCTGTCCGTTGAGTGCGGGGTCGCGACCCGACAGCAAGCCAAATGAGAGAGCTGCATAACCGGCTGACAAAGCAAGGCCGATTGGAAGTGCCAGCAGTAGTTTCTTAGAGTCGGACATGCGTGCGGCCAACCTTGATTTCCGAACTATGCCAATACAGTCGACTATAAAGCTTAGTTTTTGCTTAGATAGAACTGTTATTTTTCCTGAAATTTACTAAATTATCTTTCAGCAGAATATCCAAATGAGGCCCAGAGAGAACGAGCCACAATCGGCCCAGGTTGCGGTCCGATTTAACAGCTCCGCCATCATCAGCGAGCAGCTCTGGGTCGTAGTTTCCAAATCTGGAACCCATTAAACCCTTCTTTATGGATAATAATAGTATGGCTGGGACTTCGGCTCGATCGACTCGAGTCGCTTGGCGATCTGTGAGAGCTAAGTTCGCAGCATTCTATCTATATGAGGTCTATCGGATCGTGGCATTTCTTTCTAAGCTCGCTTCGCAATGTCTCAAAGTTGCCGGCATCGGGGTTGCTAGTTTGCTCGTCGCCCTGCCCGCAGCCACTCAAAGCGCTGGCACCCAAAGCATTTCCGAGATTGCCAGCACGAACGCTTCCTTCGATATCCTAGCTTCTCTGCTGGAGCGTGCGGGTTGGATCGAAGCGTTTGATGGCTCTAATGGAGCAGAATTTACCGTCTTTGCTCCTACAGATGAAGCCTTCAAGCGGTTGCCTGAGGAGGTGCTCGCAAGTCTTTACGCGCCTGAAAACAGAGAGATGCTGTACGATGTCCTTGCTTACCATGTTATTGGTGGCAGCGTAACATCCGATCGGCTTTCTTCCGGGCCTGTAGACAGCAAAGCGATGGGTTTACCCCTGCAAGTGAGTGTGGGCCAGCAAGTAACAATTAATGGTGCCACCGTTAGCACGGCGGATATCAGAGCAACTAACGGCGTTATCCATGTAATCGATACGGTGCTGATTCCACAGCGGTAGGTTCGATCCCAATCTCGCAAGGGCTGGCAGGCAAGACACGGCCCTTGCGGGCCGATTTTGGTAACGACGTCTTAATAAAGATACGGTCGTGGCGAAAAGTAGGCCGTGCCGAGGAAAAAGCAAAGCGCTCGGCCGGGTGCTTTGGGTGCCCAGCTGGCAGGGCCTTGAAATGTTATTGGGAATTCAATGAAATTCAGCGCCATAGCTCGCAAGCTATCCTACGGTGTTGCCTTGGGCCTGCTTGCCAGCCTGATGATGGGAAGCCTCGGCTACTGGCTGCCGCGGGACTGGAGACAGGAGGTTGCTACCGAGCCCTGCGCGGTCGTCGTTTATCTCAGTGGCGATTTCGTCCACACAAATCTGATTTTGCCGGTTCGCGCCGGCACCTTTGACTGGGAATCTTATCTATCTCCTGGCGAGTTCGGCGCTCGGCCGGGCGAGCTGCGCTACTTTAGCTTCGGCTGGGGCGATCGCGATTTCTACACTCAAACGCCTACCCCTCAGGATTTCCGCCTCTCCACAGCAATCAAGGCGCTCTTCTGGCCCACGCCCTCTGTCATGTACGTGCGTGGCTATCGGCATATCGCTCCCGACTCGTCTCAATTTGAGGGGATCGGCGTCAAACCGCTGGTACTCAGCGAGGCACAGTACCAGCGTCTCGCGCGCCGAGTCCTTGCCTCTTTTCAAAAAGCTGGCCGGGGCGAGCAGGTTGTGGCCCGGGCAAAGGTGCGCGACTTCCCGGGCAATTTCTACGAGGCCACGGGCACCTATTGGGTGCTGCGAACTTGTAACGATTGGACGGCTGAGACCTTGCGAATAGCCGATGTCAACACTCCCCTCTGGTCGGGTCTGGCAGGTGCGGTACTGCATCATGCCCAAACACCTTGCCAGATCCCATAAGTCCATCGAGAGCTCCCGCCGCAGGATTTACTAAAAAGTAAAAATTGCGACGGCGGGCAGTTGGCGGCGAACTGTGAGGATTGCTAGCGGCGGCGGCGACCGACAGAGCGACGGGCCGATCGCAGCGAGCGTGCCTTGGTGCCGAAGCTGCTGCCGCCCCTTCTGGGATTGGTGCTGCTGCGCAGTTTGCTGTTGCCAATGCCGGAGCCGGTGTTTTTCCGGGGGCCGCGGGCCGCCGCGCCGCTGCCAAACTGACCGGATTTGCGCGTGGTCCGCCGCGCCGCAGGCGGTGGGCTATTGTAGCGCTGGCGATAGCGATCGGCAGCCTGAGAATAGGTCGAGCCGACCCCACCGAAACCGTATAGGCCGCCAGGGGAATAGATCGGCGGGACGTAGTAGCGCGGCCCAAACAAAGCATTTCCAATAGCCTGACCGGCGACCGCCCCCGCAAAAGGTGCCCAGAAGCCACCAGACTCGCGGCGAACGACGACCGTTTGCTGCTCGCCCGTTGCGGGGTTTGTTTGTGTCTCGGTGACGCCATGGACGTACTCCAGGCGAAACTCTTCATTGATGTGCAAGGCAGCTTCGCCGTCGGCGATCTCGAGGTAATTTCCCTGGTCGTTGGCGATTTCTTCTTCAGTCAGTCGCGCCATTTTCAAGTCGTCGGTTTGCAAAACCGGAGGGGTCGCATTCAGCAGGGCAATGGAGTAGACGCCATCGGTGTCGTCGTAGCTCGCTTGTTGCACCTCGTAGCGGCCGTCTGGCAGGGTTTGGCCGATCGCAGAAGAAGTCTGCTGCGGGGGTGCAAAGCTGGCGCTGTCTACGCTACCGGCGCAACCCACCGATAGAGAGCCGAAAATCACAGCAAGAGTCAGGGCAAAAATTTTACGGAACATCGCGCTCTTTAATGCTAAACAGCAATGGATAGTGCCTCCATTCTAGGAAGACTGCAGCCCCTTCAACTGGGGGGAATCTCGATACAGACCCGAACTTTAGTGGAGATTGCCGAACTCGCACCCCTGGCGCATCAATTTGGGTCGGCTGCAGGCGTCGGGATTGATGCTTGCAGAGGCGGTCGCCAGCATAGGTAGGCTGCCGGTCCGAGTAGGGGTATGGCGGCCGCCAGCCAGAAAGCCCCGGAGTCTCTGACGCCCCGCCGGGCGAGGTCATCACCCAAAACGGTGGGAAACAACAGCGCCAGCAAGCAAAAATCCAAGCTCATCACGTGGATGAAGCGATCGCTCTGCCACTGCCGCGCGAACGTACCCCAATCGCCCCAACCGATTCCCCAAACCAGCAGAGCGACAGTGACAAAGAACAATGGCAGCGCCGACCAGCGCCGGTCGAGATAGGCAAGCAACCAACCGCGAGGTCCCACCAGCACGGGGCTCGGACGGCGCAAAACCAAGTAGGGCAGCAGCGCAAATGCCCCAATCCCAAAGGAAGCTGCCACAAATGGCCAGGCTGGGAGGTGCTGCTGGCGTCCGTCACCGAGCAGAACGAAGGCGTAAATTATCGGCCAGACACCCATCAAGTTAAACAGCGACACTACGGCGGGATCGAGCCCACCCCAGTCCCCCGTCACCAGGCGTCGGATGAGTGTGAAGGTTTCCGGGTTGTCTGGTGGGGCAAACCCAAACGCGTAGACCCCAAAGCCTACCCATAAAGCTGCGAGGCCGATATTACCCAAGGCGATGCGGTTTGCGGATTTCATGGCCTAGTTGAAGAGTGCGATCGTCAGCCTAAACAAGCTGCTTCCAAATAGAAAGATCGGCATCGTGAATGTAGATAGTTTGGGCGAGCTGCCAAAGCTCCAGCGACTTGATCAGCCAAGGGACATCTTCGCGAGAAGCGGCATCGTAGCAATCGAACAAAACTGCGAAGCGCTTCCCCAAATGGGGCGCGACCTTTTCAGGGCAGAGCAAAACTATCCTAAGGAGCATGGCGATCGTCTTTAGGGCTCCCTGCTGGGAGATCTCGTCTAGAAAAAGCAAAGCACCCGGAGATTGGCTGCTCTCGACAACCAGAAAATTGAGTAGCTGGCAGTAAGTTCGCTGCTGCAGGGCTTCGTCTGGGGCTTCGTCATCTCGATGGGGTTGCAACTTATCAAAAAATTGCCGCAAGTTGTTGCCGAGGCGCTGCTCGACGTATTTCTTTTTGGCAGCAGCCGTCACGTACTCGCTTAGTATTCCCTTGAAGAAACGGTAGGTTCTGCACTGCGCGGCGCGCAATCGAAAACTTTTGGCCGTATCCCGGTAGTCCGGGCAGCCCTCCTCCAAACCTAGAAATACCTTAATGGCCTCGAGCAAGTTTTCCTCCGAGAGCATCGTCGGGTTGCGGACGACTTTGAGGGTGCGCTCCAGTGCGAGCGGGTCGTTCAATCCCTTCAAGCGCCCCGTGCCGTAGCGCTCGCGGATAAGTTCGACTGCATAGCGGGAGAGCTGCTCCTCGAAGCGCTTCTGGTTGGTCTCTTTAGCTTGCAGAATGCGCCGGCGGTAGGTCTTGATGTCGTCTTCTCGGAGATAGCAGTGCTCGTAGAGAAAGGGATAGCGAACGAGCGAAGAGCCGACCGTGCCCGCGTTTTTGGATTTGTTGTCTGCCGGGGATCCGGACTCCACTTGGTAGCGGGCAATCAGGCGTCCGAGGCGACGCAAACGCAGACATTGGCTGCCAGAGGAGAAAGCCCGAACGGCTTCCCGCAGGCGATTGACACTGCGAGACTTCGTTGGCGGCGGCATATCGTCGAATAGTTCGGTTAGCCCGGGAATGGCTCCTTGCCGGTCGGGGGTTTCTAGCCACTGGTTGATAGCTAGGTACCAGCAGCGACCGACAAACGCACCGAACTGCTCGCGCTCAGGAGAGTTTTGCGAGCGGGCGGCCAGGCGCTCTAGCGATGCTAGAACCCGTGGGGTCGGATAAGCAGTGCCGTAGATGAAGAGCTTGCGGTAGCGCTCGATGATTCGCTCGGGCTGCTCCAAAGAGAGGCACTCGCGCAAATGGGTAAAGACGAGATGCTGCTCGTCAATCGGGGGCGAGGATTTGCGCGGGCGGTTCTCTGGATTCACCAAGGCAGTGACAGTTGCTCTTCGTAAAGAACTTCAAAACACTTCGACAAACATGTCCCGGTCGCGCCCGACCGGGTCGTAATCTCTCAGTACACTCTATTGCAAATAGGCCAGGGGCGATCGAGTGCGCCACTGACTTGGGAACAATTCGGAAAACAACGGCAACAAGCAAGGCACTCAGGCTTGCCGCACCTGTTGCCCAATATACCGCCGAAGCAGTATTTTGTACGGAGATGCCGCAACGCCATGCAGCAGCCGGAGCACAATTTTTGTGTGACTAAAATCTTTGCTTGCAAGCGTCGCCGACCGAGCTAACCTGGCTTCGCGCGTTGCCCCGGTCGCTCTCGCGGCCAACGGCAAGCAAGCAACATTTGGCTGCCCGAGATGTTTTCGATCGCGCTTTTGCAAGGATCCGGTGAAGGGCCATCCGTGCCCTAGACTAATTGAGAAGGTTGCCAATGGGGACACGATTGAAGGATGCGCCTGTCTCAGATGCTTTTGGTTACGCTCCGGGAGGATCCGGCAGAGGCGGAGATTCCCAGTCATAAGTTGTTGCTGCGTGCGGGGTATATTCGTCGCATCGGCAGCGGGCTCTACGCCTATTTGCCCCTGATGTGGCGAACGCTGCAGAAAGTGGCCGGTATCGTGCGCGAGGAACTCGATGCAGTGGGCGCGCAGGAGTGCTTGCTGCCCCAGCTTCACCCAGCAGAGTTGTGGCAAGAGTCGGGGCGCTGGGACACCTACACCAAAGCAGAAGGCATTATGTTCTCCCTCAGAGACCGACAGGATCGGGAATTGGGTCTCGGACCGACTCACGAGGAAGTCATGACAGCCGTCGCGCGGGAGACCATCCGCTCTTACCGGCAGCTTCCCCAACACCTCTATCAGATTCAGACGAAATTCCGCGACGAGATTCGGCCGCGCTTCGGGCTGATGCGCGGTCGCGAGTTTGTCATGAAAGATGGCTACTCATTTCATGCCGACGAGGCGTCTCTGGCTGAGACCTATCGCCAGATGGACCGCGCCTATCGACGCATCATCGAACGCTGCGGCCTGGCCTTTACTGCTGTCGATGCCGACTCTGGGGCCATCGGTGGCTCGGCTTCGCAAGAATTTATGGTGCTTGCCGAAGCGGGCGAAGACGAAGTGCTCTACACAGAAGACGGCCAGTTTGCTGCCAACGTGGAAAAAGCTGTTTCCTTGCCACCTGAGACCGAAGCCTCGCCCTTTGCGGAATTTGCTAAGGTTGCAACCCCCGGCACGGCGACGATCGCAACGATGTGTGCCCAGCTTGGGTGCTCGCCAACGGCGGTTGTCAAAAATGTCCTGTACCAAGCCACCTACGACAATGGCAAGACCGTTTTGGTCTTGGTTAATATTCGCGGCGACCGGGATGTTAATGACGTCAAGCTGCAAAACGAGCTGTCTCGCCTGGCACCAGACTACGGGGCTAAAACCCTATTGAATCTAGTCGTTCCCGATTCTGAAGCCCAGCAAAAATGGGCGGCTAAGCCCCTGCCTTTGGGATACATTGCGCCCAATTTAGAAGATGACTACATTGCGCCACGGGAGACAGTCGCACCTCAGTTCCTGCGCTTGGCCGACAAAACTGTCGCGAATCTGAAGAATTTCGCCACCGGCGCCAACGAAAGTGGCTATCACGTTGTTGGCGCCAATTGGGGCGAGCAATATTTGCTTCCCGAGCGCGTCTTAGACCTCGACAAGGCCATGCCCGGCGACCGCGCTGTTGGCAATCCGAGCCAAGTTATTAAAACAGCTCGCGGCATCGAGGTCGGTCATATCTTCCAGCTCGGCACTAAGTATTCGCAAGCCCTCGGGGCCACCTACACCAACGAGCGTGGCGAAGACGTGCCACTGGTGATGGGAACCTACGGCATCGGCGTTTCTCGCCTGGCCCAAGCCGCAGTAGAGCAGTCTTACGACAAAAATGGCATTGTTTGGCCGGTGGCAATCGCTCCCTATCAGGCGATCGTCTGCATTCCCAACATCGCCGCTGCCGAGCAGGTCTCGGTTGCCGAGCAGCTTTATGCCGAACTCAACGCCGCAGGCATCGAAACGCTTCTTGACGATCGCAAGGAGCGGGCGGGCGCAAAGTTCAAAGATGCCGATCTGCTGGGCATTCCCTACCGTATCGTGACCGGGAGATCCCTTGCAGAAGGCAAGGTCGAAGTCGTCATCCGTGCGGACGGATCGTCTCAAGAAATCCCCGTGGCGGCGGTTTTACCTCGCCTGCAGGAGTGGATCGCAGCCGCCACGGCCTAACTCAACCCAAAGGCTCCATGCGAACGATAACTTATGGTGCTGCTGGCGTGGCGGTCTCTTCGGCA
>CAYTBI010000010.1:0-72041 GCA_964435975.1 uncultured bacterium | reverse complement strand
TCTTCGGCAGCGTTTTCCTCGGCAACGGTCTCCACAGCAGGAGGGGGAGCCAGCTCTCGCTGCCACAGGTCGATTTGGGTGCGTGCAGCCGCGTAAACCTGGCTATTTGCCGGAACTAACTGGGCAATTTGAATGGCTCGCGCCAGGTCAACTGCCGATTCCTCGCGGGCAAGGCCAAACAAGCGACGGCTCCAAGCCTCAATCTCTTGGCGGCTGCGGTTGCCGGCAGGAGTGCTAGCAGGAATCTGGCTGGCGACCTGGATAGCCTGCGACAAAGACTGAGGGGTCGCTCCGGCCGCTAGCGCGTAGGCTCTATTGAGATCGCGGTTTGCCTGCAACTCGGCCTGCCAGGGCCCGGCAATCTGTTGCGCTTCGCCGTGTAAGACTCGCCCGGGCGCAATTTGTGAGATTGCGGCAATGGCTTCTGCAAGCAGGCCCTGACTGGCCAGGGATCGCGCGCGATTGAGTATGGGTCCGTCTTCGGCGCGCTCGATATTCACTTGCCATTGGCGAATGGATTGTCTGGCCTCGCGATGCAAGGCGCGACGCGGTGCAATCTCGGTGGCAATGGCGATCGCCTGCGTCCAGGCGGCGATGGTGCCGCCGCGGGCAATGCTGCGAGCCCGGTTCAAGACGGGCGCGTCCTCGGCGCGCTCGATATCCACTTGCCACCGACTGACAAGTTTTTGCGCGTCGCGATACAGGGCGCGGCGCGGCGCGATGTTGTTCGCGACGGTGATGGCTTGGCGCCAGGCCTCAATCGAGCTGCCTCGCGAAATCCGAACCGCACGGTCGAGCGTCGGGCGATCTTCAATCGTTTGAATGCGCGCCACCCAAGCCCAAATCTCCTGCTGGGCTTCTCGGTAGCGAGGGTTGCCTGCTGGAATATTTTTCACCTCGGCGATTGCAGCTCGCAGGCTGGCGACACTGCCACCCCGAGCTTTTTGGCGAGCCGCCTTGAGGTGGCCAATGTCTGCCACCTCAGCTTGCCAAAGCTGAATGGCCCCTTGCGCTCGGCTATGGAGGGGTCGGTCCTCAGCGAAAGCCTCGGCAATCTCGATGGCGCTCTCGAGGCTCGCAACCGACCCTTGCTGGGCGAGCAGCCCCGCGCGCGCGAGTTCTCGAAAGTCTCGGCGGTACGCTTCTAGATTCTGGCTGGGGGGGAGGGCTCGGGCAACGTCGAGCACCTCGGACCAATCGTTGCGCTTGGCTGCTTGCTTGCCGCGCTCGACTAGCCGCTCGCTCGCACGGGCGAACAGTTGCTGCGCTCGCGCGTGGAACCAGCTCTCAGACCTAATGCTCGAGAGCGACGTGATGGCTTCGATCAAACTTTTGGCGTTGCTGTTGTTGCTTCCGATGATGTCTTCGGCCGCGCTCAGGTCCTCATACTCGGAGCGAGCCACCCGGACGCTCTCAACGAGTTCGTTGTAGCGCCGGTCGGCCCAGTATGCGTTGGGCAGCTGGGTCAATCGAGCTGCGGTGATAAAGGCGTCTTGCCACTGAGCAGCTAAGGCTTGTTGCTGCACGAGATCGACAGTGGCCACGCCTCTGGTCCACAGATCCTTCCAAGCAGCAATGCGATCGGCAACTGACGCCTGAGTGGCCAGGTGGGCGGGTACGCGCTCGGCCATTTCGATGGCGCGATCGAGATGGCCCGCCTGAAACTGCAGTTCGCCCAGGGCGAGCAGCTGCTCCGTCCAGCTCGCAATTTTCTCGTCTACTTCAGGGCGCAGGGGATGGTCGGCTTCAACCTTGTCCGCCAGGGCGATAGCCGCCAGTACATCTTCAACGGTCCCCCGCGCAGCATAGGATTGCCCGCAGAAAATTCGCTTGCCTGCTGGGGCCAGGGGCCAATAGGTACTCTCACACTCGGGAATACCCGGCAGGCGCACCAACTGTGCCAAAGCGTAGACGCCCAGCCCACCTGTTAGCACGATGGCCAGTAAGATCCAAAAATGCCATCCCAACCAGGCCCAGAGGCCGTGCCAGGCCCTGGCTAACGGAGGGGATGCAGACGATCGTGCGGACTGGCTTGAATTTACTGATGTTGGGGCCATCGCGACGCTTTTCTCCTTATCGTTAGGAAAGGGGAACCTGCCTGGGCCGATCGTAGCTCGGCATAGCCAATCGTAGCCCAACATAAGCCCAACACAATTGTCGAACGCCTCCCCCGGCATTTAGTTCCAAAATGCCGGGCAGTTGCTCGCCGATGCATTCAGGAATCTTTGGCCTGCAAATCGGCAATAAGATCGGCGAGATGATTGCTGCTGGCTCGATACACGCGCGAGCAGAAATTACAGGTTGCCTCGGCACCGTCGTCTTTTTCGATCATGTCTTGCAGTTCCCGAGCCCCCAGGAGCTTGAGGGCCCCCAACATGCGATCGAAGGTACATTTACAGCTAAAGCGCACCATTTGCACTTGCGGAAAAATTGACAGCCCGATGTCTCCGAGGAGTTCGTCGAACATTTCTGGCAAGCTCTTGCCCGCCCGCAACAGGGGGGTGAAGCCACTCAGAGCGCCCAGACGAGCCTCCAAGAGTTCGACGAGCTGGGGCTCTTCTGCGGCCTTGGGCAGAATCTGCAACAGCAGCCCGCCGGCGGCAACGACACCATCGGGCTCGACATAGACTCCGACAAGGAGAGCAGAAGGCGTCTGTTCGGAGGTCACCAAATAGTGGGCGATATCTTCGCCGACCTCGCCAGATACCAACTTGACCGTACTCGAATAGGGGTAGCCGTAGCCCACGTCGCGCACGACGTAGAGATATCCCTCGCGTCCGAGAGCCGCGCCAACATCAAGCTTGCCCCGAGCACTCGGTGGTAGCTCGACTTTGGGGTTATGGACATAGCCGCGCACCGTGCCATCGAGGCCTGCATCGACGAGCAAGCCCCCGAGGGGTCCATTAGCACGGATGCGAATGTTTATTCGGGATTGGGGCTGCTTCATGTTGGAAACCAGCAACAACCCAGCAGCCATGGCCCGCCCCAGCGCGGCCGTTGCCACAAAAGAAAGGCCGTGCAGCTGACGCACCTCTTCGGTCAGACGGGTCGTGATGACACCAACCGCACGAATGCCACCATCGGCCGCCGTCGCCCGAATGAGTCGATCGCTCATGTGTCTCAAATGTTAATTTTTTTTGCGCGCTTCTATTGTAGGCAACAAACCACTGCCTCCCGAGAGGGACAGCTCGGTGCGCCCCGAAGATTCCGGCCGGCGCCGTCAGTTAGGGTCCCAAGCCTCGAGTTATGCCAATGCCAGCTCGCGGTCCGCTTCCCGTTCCGTTCCGAGGGCACGTAACTGGCGGCAGTCGATTTCGCAAGCATTATTGGGGCTTTCGTAGAGCTTGATGCGCGCCAAATGCACGCCCAGGTCGCGAGTGGGGCGCTCGAGGAGGTTGGCAATA
The DNA here is from genome assembly GCA_964435975.1 of uncultured bacterium. GTDB lineage: Bacteria > Cyanobacteriota > Cyanobacteriia > Cyanobacteriales > Rubidibacteraceae > CAYTBI01. Next base: position 68,637 of record CAYTBI010000010.1, on the reverse strand, counting down.
TACAGAGCAATATTCTCCGCTGTAGGCACGACCTCGGCAAAGTAAGGGATGTCCTTATTGAGAAAGGTATGGTCGAGGGGTTCGATTGCGAGGTCTTCTACGAGTTTTTGGAGTGCGGCGAGATCGACAATCATGCCCGTGCGGGGATGAATTTCGCCACTGACGGTGATATCAAGGTGGTAGTTGTGGCCGTGGCCGTGAGGACGGGCGCACTTGCCATAGATGCTGAAGTTTTCGGCTTCACTGAGATCGGGACGGGCCAAGCGATGGGCCGCGCTAAAGTGCGTGCTGATGGTCAAAGAGGCTTCCATGTTTTTTCCGTAGTAATCAGCCCAGAGTTCGGCGTGTTCGTAGAGGCGAATGTTCGTGAGTGGGAGGTAGGGAGCGAGGCGCTGCCAGATAGTGCGAGCGATGTTTTCCGTCGTCGGCAGGCACTGCCGAAATTCCGGCCAAACATCGTTGAGATAGGCATTGTCGAGCCAATCGGTTACCCGTTCGGCAAGAATGCTTTTGACCTCGGAAAGATTGAGAACCATCCCGTACTCATCCAGGGTGCCAGCCATCGAGACGAATAGCTCGTAGTTGTGGCCGTGACCGGGGAAGCGGCCGCTCGCACCAAATTGCTGTGAGTTTTCCTCTTCGCTCAGCTCTGGCAGCCAGTAGCGATGGCTGGCAGAAAATTTCGCCCGGCGGTTGACGACAATGCAGTTCATGGCGTTAGCGAAGGTATTGCAGTAGATGTGAATGCCAGCGGAGGTAAACCCCACTGCTTCTCAGCATAGCCCACTAGAGAGTGTGGCTTCCGGCACTCTGCCAAGATCTCAGCTGCAGGTATCGCTCGCAGGCTCGGTGGTGACCACTTCAACGCGCCGAGCATCTAGCTTCAGGAGTCGCCCGACAACAAATTCAGCTCGCGTGTTGGCCTCTTGCAAAATCCCTCGATCGCAAGCCGCACCGACAACGCGCTTCAGGGTCTCGCGGGCAGCCCGAGTCTGCAGTTGGGGTCCCACATCCGGTCCGAGCCAACCCCTCTCGTAATCGTAGATGCGCGATCGCTCGACATCGATTTTGCGATCGAGCAGGCGCGGCGGTGGCAGCCGCACGATGATTGTCTCGGGACTCACTTCGATATCTGAGGGGTCCAAGGCGCTCAAATCCACGCCCGCGCGCACCTCACCATGGGCAATGTAGAGCAAGCGCGTGCTCCCGACGGTGAAATTTCCCAGGCGGCGGTCCTGCTGGGCCGGCACGATTGCCTCCATGGCAAATATCGCTGTGGTTAGCTCGCTCGCCCCGCGAATCCGCTCGACAACCAGTGTTGGCAGCTCGACTTGAGGCTCGGAAACGGTGGGCCGCAGCCAAGAGACCACAGCACCCCAAAAGCGGTCGCTCGCCCCGAGCAGACCGATGAGAACCAACAGTGCAGTCAGAATGGTTCCCCCCAGGCCCATCAACAGGAGCTTGGAGAGCGCCGAGAGTCGCGATCGGTTTGAAGAAGTCATAGCGGCAACAGTGAGTTTAATCCCGATGGTAGTCGGTTGACTCCTGCAACGACTGCTGCGACCGAACGACAACAGCATGAGGGCGATTGCTTCTTGGGCCCTGCCTCACGGGGACTTCGCACCGACCTTACCCTCGCGATAGCAAGAAAACACAAAAAAAAGGGGAAAGCAGTTTTCCCCATAGGTTCTTAAGACTTCTCCAGCATACAATTATTCTCAATAGTCTGAATAGTTCGATCGTAAAAGACGCTCGCCGCATCTTGCCCAAGTAGGCGCTGTGAAACCTGCCCCCAAACCCGACTGGCCTGTCTCCCGCTCGACGCAAGGCAAGCCAGGCTAAAGATTGCTGTCGAGCCTCTCTAATTGACGGGATTGACAGAATCGGCGGCGGCGGCGGCGGCGGCGGCGGCGGCGGCGGCAGCGGTGGTGGCTGCCTCGGAGGTGGCTTCCGCAAAAACCCTCTTCGGCGGATGATACGAATCGGTGGCTGTCTCCCGCTCGCCAGCATCGGCAAAATCAGTGGAGTCGGCAACGTGGTAGGTATCGCGCCCGCCGCGCTTGGCCGCGTACAAGGCGCGATCGGCGGCCGCAACCAATTCTGCCAGGGTGTAGCGAGCCTCCGAAGTGCTGTGGGCAACTCCCAAACTGACAGTGACGTAGGACCCAGCGCTGGAGGTGCGGTGGAGAATCTCGAGCTGGCGGACCTCGCGAGCAATCGAGCGTGCCACCTGCTCGGCTCCACTGAGGTCGGTATTGGGCAAGACAATCGCAAACTCTTCGCCACCGTAGCGTGCGACTAAATCGGTGGAGCGGCGCAAGCAGCGCTCGATTGCGTGTGCGACCTGCTGCAGACAGTCATCGCCAGCTTGGTGGCCGTAGGTGTCGTTGTAGGCTTTGAAGTTATCGAGGTCGCACATCAGCAGCGAGAGCGGTTTGCCTTCTCGCCGGTGGCGTCCCCACTCTTGCTGTAGGCGGGCATCAAAACAGCGGCGGTTGGCAATTTGTGTCAGCCCATCTATATCTACCAAGCGTTGCAAAGAGGCATTGGCCGACTGCAATTTTTCGTAGAGGGCCGATTGCTGCAGGGCAATGGCTAGGTGTTCGGAGATGGCATAGACCAACTCGATGTCCGGATCGCCCCAAACAGCCTGGCGCTCGCTACGGGCCAAACTCAAGCAACCCCATACCCGCTGCTCCACAAACAGTGGCACCATCATCCAGGCGCCGTCATAAGTCTTGGAGAATGGTCGTGGCAAGGTGATGTCGAGTTCGCTAGGCGAGGCAGCGCAGACAATATCGAGCTGCCGCAACTGGTCGGGCAGACCGCTGGTGCTGTCGTCGAAGGACAGCGGCACCTGCGGTGAAATCTCTGGAGAGGTGGCGTGCTCGGCAACCGAAGTCCAGCGACGGTCGCCTTCGCGGTACTCCAGAATGTCAACCCGCGCAGCATCGAGGAGACGTCCGATTTCTCGTACGGCCTTGGAGAAAATTGCGTCGAGCTGTAGGGAGTGGCGGATCGCTTGCAGCACGCGATTGAGGGCCTGCTCCCGTCGAGATTGCAGCCGCAGGGCTTCTTCGGCTTGCTTGCGCTCGGTGATGTCGCGGGCGATCGCATAGAGAACCCCTTCATCTGGAAACGGTGCTGCCGTCCAAGCCAGCCAGCGATAGGAGCCATCCCGACAGCAGTAGCGATTCTCAAAATAACGACTGGGGACGCCACTCATGAGCGTATTCATTTCCATCAGCGTCATCTTGCGGTCTAGGGGGTGGACGAACTCTAAGAAGGGCTTGTCCATCAGCTCGGCGCGCTTGTATCCCAGCGTTTTTTCCCAAGAGGGGTTGAGGCGGCGGAAATAGCCATTGAAGCCAACGATGCAAAACATGTCTAGCGGCAGACCGAAAAACCGGTCTCGCTCCAGCTCGAGGCGCTTGCGATCGAGGATTGTCGAGGTCAGCTCGGCAGCCGCTGAGATAAATTCCAACTCGTGAGGTTGGGGAGAGCGCGACTGACGGAAGCACAACATAATGCCACCGAGGGTCTGACCCGTATCTGAGAGGATGGGCTCGACCCAGCAGGCTCTGACACCGCTGGAGAGCAGCAGGGTCCGACCGGGGATATCTTGAGACGAAGTCGTATTCAAATCGGTCACGATCGACCGCTGGCCGGCCAAAATAGCCTGGGTGCAGGCGCTACTAGCCGATCCCGGCAGGGGGTCATAAAAATCGACGATTGACTGGGGCAGATTGGAGGAAGCTCGCACCCGTAAAACTCCAGAGCGATCCTTGAGCAGGATCAACGAGCTGAGCTGATGGGAAAACTGCTCGATGCGCTGGGTCAGCTCCCGCAAGATGGTATCGATGTCGCGGCCCTGCAGGGCCAGGCGCAGAATAGCACTCTGGTTTTTCTGGCCGAGCTGCTTGTATTTGAGGGCCGTGATGTCACTGGCAGTGCCGGTAGCCCCAATAATCTTGCCATCGACGTTGCGAGCCGGTACTGCGTTGACGAGTAAATGGATGTCGCGCCCGTCTCGACCTCGATGGATTGTCTCGTAGCCTTGGTGGGTGGCTCCCTCGCTCAAAATGCTGCGGATGGCTGCAGCATCGCGCTCGCGCGTCTTGGGGGCGCAGTAATCCAAAACCGGCTGCCCGATCACTTCCTCGGGTTCGTAGCCGTAGACTGACTTAATGATAGGGTTGACGAAAGTAATGTTGCCCTGTAAGTCAAGGATCCAGATTGCATTTTGAGAGGTTTCGACGAGGGCGCGGTATTGAGCCTCGCTGGAGCGCAGCGCTGCTTCCATCAGCGCGCGCTCTTGCACTTCTCGCACCAGGTTCTCCTGCTGGCGGCGAATGGTCAGTTGGTGCTCAAGCCTAGCGATGAGCTCTTCAATTTGGAAAGGTTTGGTGACGTAGTCAGCGCCACCGACGGCGAAGGCCTTGACCTTGTCGAGGGCATCTTCGAGGGCGCTCACGAAAATGACCGGAATGGTCGCCGCCTCAGGCTTTGCCTTCAGCATCGCGCAGACTTGGTAGCCGCTGAGGTCGGGGAGGCGAATGTCAAGAAGAATGATGTCCGGCGCGCTCGACTCGACTTGGTCGAGCGCCGCGCGACCGGCAGACACGTGCCGGACGCCGTAGCCCTGGCTCTCGAGCAGCGCAATCAACAGGTGGGAGTTCTCGGGGTGGTCGTCCACCACTAAGACCGTGCCCTTGTGCGCCCCTGCTGATGATGTTTTCATCCGTTCCAAAGTCTCAAAGTTATCCTTCCCGGGACTCGAGCGCACAATTAGAGGCCAGCCCGACATCTCATCAATTCCTTAGAGTGGCGAGGGCCAAGCGTCCTACAATTATCTATCTGGTCTGCGGCACGATCGCTCTGATGTGAAATGCCGCGAACTCTTCCACATCAGTTGCTCGCATCCTCAATATTCCGAGCCTTCCTCCAGCATAACATCCCCCTCCAGAGCCAACCTATCCCCCGGAAGCAAGAGACTCTTTTGACGAGCGGCCCCTCAGTCCGGCCCACAGCCCGGCTGGCAAAGGCGGTACGGTCTGCCACTGGCAATGCAGCCGACGACAACCTCATCGGCCGCCATATCTAGCTGCCAGAGCGGCACGAGCTTGCTCGCGATCGTCGAAGTGGACTTTTTGGGTGCCCAGAATCTGATAATCTTCGTGACCCTTGCCAGCGATGAGCACCCCATCGCCAGGCCGAGCGAGATCGATTGCCGCTCGGATTGCCTCGGCGCGATCGGCCAAGACAATGGGCTCGGCCTCAGGGGGGATGCCCGCGAGCACATCCTGAAGAATGCGCTGGGGATCTTCGGTGCGTGGGTTGTCAGAGGTGAGGACGGCAACGTCTGCTAGCTGGGCAGCAATCTTACCCATCAAGGGACGCTTGGTGCGATCGCGGTCTCCCCCACACCCGAAAACGCAAATCGCTCGTCCGGCGATGAAGGGCCGCGCCGCGCGCAGCATATTCTCCAAGCTGTCGGGGGTGTGGGCATAATCGACAATCGTGACGATGTCTTGGGTGGTGCCGTCGATACAAACTCGCTCCATGCGTCCCGGCACGCCGGCAAAGCTTGGCAGGCTCGTGGCAATCGTCTCGAGATCGACGCCAAGTTGCAGGGCTGCCCCCACAGCAGCCAAAAAGTTCGCCAAATTAAACTGCCCGACGAGCGGTAACTCAAAGGCGGTCGTTCCAGACGGTGAGTGCAAGCGGCCGCGAACACCCGTAGCACTGTAGGTCAGATTGCTCGCGCGCAGGTCGGCAGCGGTCGCGGTCTGCAAACCGAAGCACCAGCAGCGGTCGCGGCCGAGGCGAGCGGCCAAGCGCTGGCCGTAAGGATCGTCCCCATTGACGATGGCGCGCCCGCTCAAATATTCCGGCTCGAATAGCCGGGCTTTGGCGGCAAAGTAGGCCTCCATCGTGGCATGGTAGTCCAGGTGGTCCTGGGTCAAGTTCGTAAAGATTGCCGCCTCAAAGCAGCACTCAGCCACGCGCCCCTGCTCGAGAGCGTGGGAGCTGACTTCCATCACCGCGCAGTCGCTGCCAGCGGTCCGGGCGGTGGCAAGCTGCGCCTGCAAATCTACAGCAAAGGGCGTCGTGTGGGCGGCCACTTGTGAAAAGCCGGGCCAGCGGGCGTAGAGCGTTCCTAAAAGCGCGACGGCCCGACCCCCGGCTTGCAGAAAATGCTCGACTAAATGGGTAGTGGTGGTTTTGCCGTTGGTGCCAGTAACCCCGACAAGTTGCAGCGCGCGGGTGGGGTAGTCGTAGAAGGCAGCGGCGATCGCCGCGCAGGCTCGGGCCATATCGGTGGCAACCAGCGGTCCGTTCGCATCCGTTGCCGGTCGGTCGGCAGCCGCACCCGCGCTGACTAAGGCGGCAACGGCCCCAGTTGCCAGGGCATCAGCCCAGAAGGTCCCGCCGTCAACCCGGGTGCCGGGTAGGCCCAGAAATAAATCTCCCGACCGGCAGTTTTGGCTATTGGTGGCAAGACCCCCAATCTCAACCTTGAGAGCGGGGTGATCGGCCGGCACGGTCACCAGCCCAGTGGGGATTTTTTGGAGTAGGTCGCAAAGTCTCATCCGTCGGTTCGTCCTGGATGTGTTGAGTCGGCATAGAGCTGCAGACTCCCGATCCTAGACCGAAAGTTGCCGCCTGGTTCTCTGCTAGAGGAGATCTAGGCGAGTCACCGTGCTGAATGACAGAAATCGGTCGGATCGAGCCAGCGAGAGAGGTGCGGGAGCGGCTTTGAGGGTAGTCTATGTAAAGAGTTCTGTGAAGAACTTAAGCACTACGGCTGAAAACAATTTAAGGGTTCTCCGATAATGCCGATCTGCCCCGCATGCCAGCACGTCAACCCCCCCGGACAAAGCAATTGCTCGGAGTGCGGGACCTCACTCACCCACAAGCGCTGCCACGAGTGCGGGGCACGAGTCGCCCTGGTAGATGAAATCTGCAGCAGTTGCAAAACTCGCACGGGGGCAATTTGGTGGGCGGCGGTGGCTGGGGAACCTCTGATTCCCGTCCCTGGAGGTGACTCGACCGCATCAAAGTCTTACTTCCTCGCTGCCGAACGCCGCTACCGCCTCTTGGACGAGCCAACGTCAGCCTTTCGGCAAGGTCTCGTTCACGATCTTTGTCCTCTAGAACCCAACGTGCTCCAGGACCAGCTTGAGAGTGGCGATTTGCCGCCCTGGCTGGAGCTGTATCTGCACATCACCGAAGAGTGCGATCCCGCATTACCCAAGATTCAGGATGCCTGGGAGGCCGACGGACAACGCATCATTCTGTTCGTCGACCGCAGTGACTGGCCAACCCTGGCGGCCCAACTTGCGAGCGAGCCTCCCCAGGTGCTGCAACTCCTCTCCTGGATGGCGGCCATGGTGGGAATGTGGGAGCCCTTGGTGCAAGCTGGCTGCGGCCAGACCCTACTAGAGGCGGATAATCTGCGCGTTGACGAAGACCGCGTCCTGGGCTTGCAGCAGCTTTGCGAAGACTTGCCTGAGGCCCTGCCGTCTCTGAGAGTCTTGGGTAAATTGTGGCAGGAACTCTTCGGCAACTACGTAGAAGCGGGCTCGAGCCTCGCCCAAATGCTCCACGACACCAGCAGCGGAGCGCTCGAGACCCTCGACGATCTCTATGAGAGACTCGAGGCGATTGCCTACGAGCAGGAGGGAGGGGCTTCTTTTACCAGTAATATCGACCTAGATGACGAAGACGATGACGACGAGGCGACGATCGTCTTGCCCATGCAGCTGCAAAGCCTCGACAGCGTTGGCTTAACGGATGTCGGGCGCAAGCGCCGCCACAATGAAGATTTCTTTTTCATTCGGACCGATCTCAGCAAGCAAGAGAGCGTCAATGCCACGCCGACAATTTCTGGAAGCGGTCTCTACATTGTCTGCGATGGCATGGGGGGTCATGCCGCCGGTGAGGTAGCCAGCGAGATGGCTGCAGAAACCCTCAGAGATCGCCTCTACGAGCGCGGCTACCAGGGCAGGTTGCCCGATGAAGGGGTTCTTCGGGAGGTCATTCTAGCGACCAACGAGACTCTCTACGCTGCCAACCAGGAGAAGGCTCGCTCCGGTCTCGGGCGTATGGGCACGACTCTGGTGATGGTTGCCGTTGAAGGCACCAAAATTGTTGTCGCCCACGTAGGCGACAGCCGCGTCTATAAAATTACGCGCCGGGGCGGTATCGAACAAATCACAGTCGATCATGAAGTCGGCCAGCGCAACATTCAGCGCGGCGTCGCGCCTGAGGTGGCCTACGCTCAGCCGGATGCCTATCAACTTACCCAAGCCATCGGCCCGCGTGACAATGACATGATTGCCCCAGACGTGCAATCTGCTGAGATCGACGAAGATACGCTCCTGCTGCTGTGTAGTGATGGCCTCTCGGACAATAATCTGCTCGAGGAGTACTACGACACTTATTTGGTGCCGATGATTAGCTCCAAGGCCAATCTCAAGCAAGGGCTTGAAGACCTGTTTGCTTTTGCCAACGAGCACAACGGCCATGACAACATCACCGCCGTGCTGGTACGCGTGAAAGTTGCGCCTGCAATCGGCGTTTGAGGCGATTTTTACTAGCTTTTGCTGGCAGTGCCAGCGACAAACTCATGTCCGTCGAGAATCCCCCACCCACTGATGTAGCTGTCTCTCATCCCTCGGCTCCCGAAGACCGCAACCTGAACGGGAGCGATCGGCGCGGCGCTCGACTTGCGGGCGCGGACTTGCAGCGAGCCGACCTGCGAGGGGTCAACTTCTACCAGGCCAACCTGAGTGCAGCAGACCTGCAGGAGGCCAATCTGGGGGGAGCAAATTGCGCGGGAACCGATCTTGCCCGTGCGAACCTGAGTGGTGCGAACTTAATATCAACCAACCTAGCAGGGAGCGATCTTGCCGGGAGCGATCTGCGAGCCGCCCAGCTCAAGGGCGCGAATTGCCACAAGGCCAATTTCAAAAAAGCAGAATTGTGGAATGCGGATTTGCGGGGAGCCAATCTCAGCGAGGCGTCTTTTAGAGGCGCAAATCTGCGGGGAGCTAACTTGGGGGGTAGCAATCTCAGCAACACCGACTTGCGAGAAGCGCAGGTCGATAGCACGACGCGCCTCGATTCGAAATGGCAGACGATATGGGGGCTGGCCAATCGCGGCACCGAAGGGCGAGACCTGAGCCGGGCCGATCTGAGCTATGCCAACCTGCGGGGCAGCGACTTGAGCATGGCGCAGCTCAGCGATGCTAATTTGCGAGGGGCCGACCTGCGAGGGGCCGACCTCCATGGCAGCGATCTCAAAGGTGCCGACCTCTGCTTCGCCCACTTTCGCGAGGCCAAGCTCGCGCGCACCTACCTTTGCAACGCGGCACTTGCTGGAGCCGACCTGAGCCATGCCAATCTACGCAATGGCGCCCTGCGGGGGGCCGACCTGCGAGGCGCCGTGCTCTGGCTGGCCGACCTGCGAGGGGCCGACCTGGCGAACGCAGCTCTCGATGAAGAAACCAAGCTCGATGCCAAATGGCACCTGGTTTGGAGCATTCTTGGGGAGGGAGCCGAGGGCAAAGATCTCTGCGGTGCCGATCTCAGCAATGCCAGTCTGCGGGGAGCTAACTTATCGAGTGCCGATCTCACAGATGCCAACCTCAGTGCTGCCGATCTTAGCAATGCCAACCTGACCCATAGTTTTTTGAGCGGGGCCGACCTCAATGATGCCAACTTAGGCGGAGCAGTTTTACAAAAAGCCGATTTCAGCGATGCTTTTTTGAGTAAGGCCAATCTCAGCCGCGCCGATCTCAGTCGTGCTTACCTGCGCAACGCGTACTTATTTCGGGCGAATTTGCGAGGATCGAATCTTAAGGGGGCCAATTTGCGGGAGGCAAACCTGGGTTTGGCCGACATGAAGAACGCCACTCTCGACGATCGCACCCAGCTCGACAGCAAATGGTACCTGGTCTGGGAGCTGGTCAACCACGGCGGCGATCGTCGCGATCTCAGCGGCGTCAACTTGAGCAACGCCGACCTTGCTGATGCCGATTTGCGCAATGCCGACCTGCGCAATGCCGACCTCAGCGAAGCCAACCTGACAGGTGCCGACCTATGTAACACCAACCTGCGCGGGGCCAACCTTAGCGACACGGTTCTCATCGAAGCCAACCTGACAGGTGCCGACCTGCGCAATACGCGCCTGCTGCTCGCAGATCTCAGCGGTGCGACAGTCGAGCGCACGATGTTCGGGGCTAATTTTGGCGTTACCGAGTCCTCCCAGCGCGACCTCATCCACCGAGGAGCGACCTTTGCCTGAAGATCTAGCAGCATTCGAGCCGGAGCGTCGGACGGCTGGCGGGCTTTCCTATCTCGACTGGCGCCCGGGTGTTGCCGGCGCCGGGCAGCGAACGGTTTTGCTGCTCCACGGTCTTGGCGATAATGCCTGGGTTTGGGGGCAGTTAGGGGTGGCTCTGGCTGCTGCGGGCTGCCGGGTCATTGCCCCCGATTTGCCCGGTCATGGCGAGAGCCACAAACCCCAGGCTGCCGAACCCTACCGGTTTGAGGCGATCGTTGCCCGACTGTCTGCTCTGCTCGAGAGCTGCGGGCTCTCGAGCGCTTACATTCTCGGCCACTCCTGGGGAGGCAAGGTGGTGGCAGCCTGGATGCAAACCCAACCCCAGTGGTTTCGCGGGGCAATCTTAGTCGATCCGTTTTTCAACGATCGCCTGCCCGGTTGGCTGCAACTGACGTTCCCAGTGCTTTACCGAACGCTGCCGTTCTTACAGGGCATGGGCCCCTTCCCCGATGAGGCGGCGGCGCGAGCCTGCGGTCGCCGCCTCCGGCAGTACCGGGCTTGGACACCCTGGCAGCAACGGGCCTGGCAAGCGGGCATCGAAGCCAAAGCCGACGGCTCCTGGGGCAGCAAGTTCGCCGCCGTTGCCCGCAATCGCATTTTTGCAGCCAGCTTGCTCGAGGCCGGGCTTGAGTCGCCATCGTCGGTGCCAACCCTGTTGGTGTTGCCCGAGCGGGGACTCAATCGCGCGAACTGGCAATTGCAGCCCTACAAACGCCGCCTAGACAACCTAGAAGTCGCCCGAGTGCCCGGCAATCACTGGCCCCACCTCGACGCACCAGAACCATTTCAAGCTACGATCGCGGCATTTGTTGGAGTGCCCTAAACTGGGTGTGGCTTTACCGTTGTGCCACTTAAGTTATGTCCGGCCTGTCTCTTCTCCAACCCAATTTGATCTTGGGCGGCACAGTCGCAGACCTGACCCCCGAGCTCCTGCAGGCTCACCAGCTTCAGGGGCTAATTTTAGATGTCGACGAAACCCTGGTATCCACCACAAGACAGGATATTCCGGACGATGTCCGCCGGTGGATCGTAGCGACCGGCGAGCGCATGCCACTGTGGCTGGTGAGCAATAATTTCAACCGCGCCCGCATCGCGGCAATTGGCGCGAGCCTGGGGCTGCCCTACGCCGCCGCCGCCCGCAAGCCGTCCCGGCGCATGCTGCGGGTTGCCCTCGAGGCTATGAGGCTTCCGCCCGAGCGAGTGGCCATGGTGGGCGATCGCCTTTTTACGGATGTTCTAGCAGGCAATCGCCTCGGGTTATTTTCGATTTTGGTGGAGCCGGTTCCGGAGGCAACCCCCCCGCTGAAGTCAGCTCTGCGCCATTTCGAACTTCGGCTTGCCCGCCACCTCGGCGTGAGAACCGCAGTGAAGCCACAACGATAGGAAGCGGGTCGGGTGTAACCTGGAGAAGCGCCTCGCAAATGCCTTCCTCAGGAGAGCAATCATTGTGCCTAGAGCCCTACTTGACGGAACCGTCCTCGCCCAGAGCGACCGCTGCGAACTCGTGGAGGGAAACTACTATTTCCCACCCGAAGCTGTCAACCGCGAGTACTTCTTGCCCACCGACACCCACACAACTTGCTTTTGGAAGGGTCGTGCCGACTACTTCACCCTCAGAGTCGGCGACCGCGAGATCGTAGACGGGGCCTGGGTTTATCCAGACGCAAAAGATAAAGCCAAGCACATCGAAGGGTATGTCGCGTTTTACACCGCCAAAGGCATCACCCTCGAGACCGAGTGAGGGTTTCCTCGCCTGGGGAGGTTTGCAGTGGCACCCGGAAACGGTATCATAGCCAACTGTTGAGAGATTTTAAGCAGGCCGTGCTAGCAATTATCGCTACCGACTTCCGCATCATTTTCGAGCGCGACCCCGCCGCGCGCAATTGGCTGGAAGTTTTGACGTGTTACCCCGGCCTGCAGGCTCTGCTGCTGCACCGGCTGGCTCACTGGCTCTACCAGCTAGGGCTACCGGTCGTGCCGCGCTTAATTTCTCACTTCGCGCGTTTTTTGACGGGCATCGAAATCCATCCCGGCGCGCGCCTGGGACGCGGTATCTTTATCGACCATGGCATGGGGGTCGTGATTGGCGAAACGGCGATCGTCGGCGACTACGCGCTGATCTACCAGGGAGTGACCCTGGGGGGCACGGGCAAAGAATCCGGCAAGCGCCACCCTACCCTGGGCGAAAATGTCGTCGTCGGCGCGGGAGCGAAGGTCTTAGGCAACCTTCAAATTGGCAGTGACGTTCGCATCGGGGCGGGCTCGGTCGTGCTGCGAGACGTCCCTTCTGAGTGTACGGTCGTCGGCGTCCCCGGTCGGATCGTTTATCGGTCGGGCGCGCGGGTCGATCCCCTCGCCCACGGCCGCCTGCCCGACTCGGAAGCTCACGTCATCCGCACCCTCGTCGATCGCATCGTTGCCCTCGAAGAACGGGTGCAGCAGCTACAAGCAGAGCGCGCTGTCACCGCCGAGGTAGTCGCGCTGGCAACTAGCAGCAGCGATGTAGAAAATCTCACCCGTGCCCTGTCGTCCTGCCGCGAGGACAAAACCGTTCGAGAGTTCTTCAATGGTGCGGGCATCTAGGCTCTTAGTTGCTGTTGCTTTTTACCGGTCGAAACGGGTAGAGAAAGTTCAGCAGGTTGAAAAGCTGCCGCGACTGGATCCAGGCGCGGCCTTCGCCGCGCAGGCGACAAACCAGGCCTTCTCCTCCCACTAAGCTCGTCATCAAGCCGCGAAACGAGAGCCCTGAGATAACCTCAACGTTGTAATCCAGGCTGTCTTCGAAGGCCACAATGTAGCTGGTATCGATGATGTATTCTCCAGTGATGGGTACCTCTAGGATGCCGCCGTAGGAACTAAACCAAAGGTCGCCCTGGCCGCTGGCGCGCAGCATAAAAAGGCCTTCGCCGCTAAAAAAGCCCCGCAGGCCCTGAAATTTCATATCCAGCTCGACAGTCGGGCTGCAAGCAACGAATCCTCCCGACTGCACGATCAAGCCCCCGCTTCCATCGAGGGAATAGTGACAGACATCGCCCGGCATGGGTGGGGCAATGTAGAGCGTGCCACGCTCTCGTCCGGCACTGAATTCGTTGATGAAAAGCGATTCTCCTGCTAGGGCTCGTCCTAAGCCTTTGAGCAGACCGCCTTTGAGTTTGGACTTCATGGTAACTGACGGATCCATCGCCGCCATTGCCGAAGCCTCGACGAGGATGCTGCGACCGGGAGAAAGTTTCACCTCAAGCTGAGCGTAGGTCGGTGAATGCTGGACTAGGAATTGATATTCGTCAGTTTTAGGCATGGAATCGAAGAGTCCTAATACATCAAGGTCGCACGGGTCTCTAGCGTTCTCGCGGCGGCAACTGCGAGCCGATGAGCTGGCCGAAGGCGCCATTGTTGTGGGTTTGGCAGTAGAGCTTGCCGTGGCCCTTAAACCGACAAACCAAACCCTCGCCCCCTAAGAACGCGCTAATCCAGCTCGACCCAGCAGGCTTAGAAATCTCAAAGTCGAGGCTGCGCTCGAAGGCGACGATATGGCCCGTATCGACGATGTATTCGCCATCGACGTCGATCTCGTAGATGCCCCCAAAAGCATTGATAAAAGCCGTGCCGCCGCCGGAGAGCTCTAACCAAAAGAGCCACTCGCCCGAGAAAAAGGTTTTGAAACCCTGAAATCCCACATCAATGTTGATGCCAGCTTCGCTCGCGACGTAGGAACCCGCTTGGACGATAAGCGATTGCCCCTCGATGGTGTAGGTCGTCAGATCTCCGATGAGTTTGGGGGCGAGATAAATTTCGCCACCGCTCGGGGGGGCCGCGAACTGGCTCAAAAATAATGATTCGCCGACAAAGAGACGCTTGACACCCCCCAAAAGACCGCCGCCACGTTGGCCCCGTTGTAGGGTCGTGCTGACGCGCAGGTCGGCGCTCATGGCTACCATCGCGCCTGCCTGGGCATAAATAGATTCGTTGCCAGCCAGAGAGACTTTGGCGATCGCGCTATCGGGCTGATGCAACAGTTCGAAGTCCATAGGTTCGGCTCCGCGATGGTTTAGGTGCGTCGATTGCGACACTTCGGACGCAAATAGGAGACCAAGCTGCTGATGCTGCGTGACTGCAGGTAAACGGTTCCCCGTCCCGAGATGCGATTGACCAATCCTTCACCAGAGGTAATCGAGCCGAGCAATCCCCCAGACAGGCGAATGTTCATTTTTATCCCCGGTTCGTAAGCGACCAGGTGACCGTTATCGACGATCAAATCGCCATCGAGGCGCTTGGCGCTGATGCCACCGTAGGCCCCAAAAAAAACTAAGCCGCGCCCAGAAAGCTGGAGCTTAAACAGTCCTTCTCCGGCAATCCAGCTTGCAAATCCCGCCCAAGTGACACCTATTTCTATACCAGGAGTATGGGCAATAAAAGCACCCGGCTGAAGGCAAATAGCGGTATTCTTCAGCTCCAGACATTCAACGTCGCCGATAGTAGATTGAGTGAGGACGATTTGCTTTGTCGTGCTGTCTTGGTTACGAAAAATATTAACAAACAGGGACTCGCCCCCAAAGAACTTACGCGCGAGGGCCGAGAACAAGCCACCCGATAGCTTCGTACTCATTTCGATCCCGCCATCCATGCTGGCCATTGCCCCAGACTCAGCAAGGATTCCTTCTCCTGGCTCGAGGGTGAGAAAGAGCGTTGAAAAGGCCGGTTTGTAGCGAATCTCGTACTTCACGATTGGCGGCTCCCAAACTGACCTCAGTCTCGCCGAGATTGCGAGCGGGGCTTGAGATTGCAATGAAAATTTAGGCAAGTGCTCGATTGCTCTCGCGACTTCGAATCTCTGTTAAGAAGGCTTTAAATTCTTGGCTTGGGTGATAGTCTGAGTAACTGCTAATTTTTAGCGATCGCCCCAGGCTAAATCGAATCCGATGACCCAATCCTCTCCCGACTCCGAAGCAAACCGCGCGCTCGACCGCGAGTCTCAACTGCCACTCACCGGCTGGCAGCAGGAGGTCTCCCAGGGTCTCGAATGGGGACTCGAAGCAGCCGAGAGCATTCGCGATCGCTCGATTCCAACCTTCTCCCGGGGCGAGCTGCCGCACTATGCCGGGATCAACACTTTTTTAAAGGCACCCTATTTAGAAGACGTGCGCCGCGCGGGCGAGTATGATGTTGCCATCCTAGGCGTTCCCCACGATTCGGGCACGACCTACCGACCGGGCACGCGCTTCGGCCCGCAAGGAATCCGGCGCATCTCGGCTTTGTACACGCCTTACAACTTCGAGTTGGGCGTCGATCTGCGCGAGCAAATTACCCTGTGCGATCTCGGGGATGTTTTTACGATTCCGGCCAACAACGAAAAATCTTTCGATCAAATTTCAAAAGGCATCGCCCATGTTTTTGCCTCGGGGGCATTCCCGATCGTGCTGGGGGGCGACCACTCGATTGGGTTCCCCACAGTGCGAGGCATCTGCCGGCACCTCGGCGACAAAAAAGTTGGCATCATTCACTTCGATCGCCACGTCGATACCCAAGAAACCGATCTCGACGAGCGGATGCACACCTGTCCGTGGTTTCACGCCACGAATATTTCCAACGCACCCGCCAAAAATCTCGTGCAATTGGGTATCGGCGGCTGGCAGGTGCCCCGGCAGGGGGTGAAGGTCTGCCGCGAGCGTGCTACCAATATTTTGACGGTTACCGACATCACCGAGATGGGCCTCGATGCCGCAGCCAATTTTGCCCTCGAGCGCGCCCTCGACGGCACCGACTGCGTTTATATCAGCTTTGATATCGACTGCATCGATGCGGGGTTTGTCCCCGGCACCGGCTGGCCCGAACCGGGCGGCCTCCTCCCCCGCGAAGCCCTGCAGTTGCTCAAAAAAATCGTACAAAATGCGCCAGTGTGCGGCCTCGAAGTTGTCGAGGTGTCGCCTCCCTACGACATCAGCGATATCACGGCTTTGATGGCGGTGCGGGTTATTTGCGATACGATGGCGCACTTGGTTGTTTCCGGGCAGTTGCCCCGGCGAGAGCGCCCGAACTACATCGTGCCGGCAGGCAAGCCCGACGAGCCCGACGGCTGGCAGTAATTTTTAGATAGGGATTGAAGCGCGCCCATCATGCATGAAGTTGATATGACCAAAGCGCTCCTGCTAACCGTCCGCGATTGGTGGGATCGGCAGCCAAATCGGCCGCAAATTAGCAAAATTCACCTGACGGTGGGCGACTTTACTTGTGTCGAGCCAGCGAGCTTGCAATTTGCCTTCGAGGCCCAAGTCAAAGGAACCTTCCTGGCCGGGGCCGAGCTGGCGATCGCGACGACGCCTTTGGTTGGGTTTTGCCATTCCTGCCAAGCAGAATATCACCCCAAACTCCAAGAGCGATATGCCTGCCCCCATTGCGGCGCGCCCCTAGAAGACATCCGCTCGGGACGGGAGCTAAAAATCGATCGCCTCGAGCTTGTCGTACCAGACGAAACCGGGCCCTCGGTGTCGCCGAGCGTGCGAATTGCGCCGGTTTCCATGTAGCAATCGAGCGCCCGAGGAGCTGAAATTACAAACCCACGTTCGGAAACTGGCCGAGTAGCTTGACTTCTGGGTGCAGGCGAATCGACCAGCGATCTTCAACCCGATCGCGCACGCAGCCGATGAGCCGGGCAATATCAAAAGCCTTAGCCCGGCCGCAGTTCAAAATAAAGTTGGCATGGCGCTCGGCCACCTGGGCGTCGCCAATGCGGTGACCTTTGAGGCCAGTTTGCTCGATTAGCCAACCGGCCGCTCGCTCCGGGGGGTTGCGAAACACGCTCCCGCAGCTCGGCAAATGATAGGGCTGGGTGCGCTTGCGGTGCTCCAGGTTGCGGCGGCTCTGAGCCATTACATCAGCTTGCGGGCTCCCCGGTTGCAGGGCAAAGGTCGCCTCCAAAACCACGAGATCTCGTCGTCCTTGGAGCATCGAGGTGCGATAGGCAAAGCCCAGTGCGGCCCTATCGAGGGTAACGACCCCTCCGGCAACTGTATCGAGCACGCGCGCCGACACCAGACTATCGGCTACGCAAGCTCGATGGGCGCCAGCATTCATCACGACCGAGCCGCCGACCAGGCCCGGAATGCCCACAGCCCACTCCAGGCCGCGCCAGCCGCGCTTGGCTGCTTTCCAGGCCAAGGTGGCGATGGGAGTGCCCGCGAATGCTCTAATGCGCGCGGCCGACTCGTCGACCGCGAGGCCGCGCAAATGACGGGTGGCCAATACCAACCCTGCCACGCCGCGATCGCTCACTAACAGATTCGAACCGGCTCCCAGGGCAATGACGGGTACCTCGCGAGCGGTGGCCCAGTCGAGGGCGCGGTGCAAGTCGTCTTGCGATCGCGGTGCGGCGTACCACTGGGCGGGACCGCCCACCCGAAAGGAGGTAAACTCGGCCAAGCTGATATCGGGCCGCACGAGGCCGTCGCTATCGAACGACGTAGTTTCGAGACGATTGAGGGCTAACACGGGTTTTCTAAAATTGAGGTTGGCTCTTCAAGCAGCGCGACGAGCGCCCAGCAAATCCAAAGTCGGCTCGATGGCTTGGTTGAGGTTACCTGCCCCTAAGAACACGGCTAAATCGCCAGGTTGCAATACCTGTGTTAGAAAATTCGGCAAGGTTGCCAGGTCGCAGTGATAGTGGACGTTATCGTGGTGGGCGCCAATCGCCGTTGCCAGCTGCTGGCCGGTGACAGTGCCCGCTGCCTCGCCTGCTGCATAGATATCGGTGACAACCGCCAAATCGGCGGCAGTAAATGCCTGGCTGAATTCCTCTAGAAAGGCTGCTACCCGCGTGTAGCGATGGGGCTGGAAAATAGCTACGACCCGACGAGCGCCGCCATCGCTGCAGGCAGGGGACTCAACCCGCAAGCGGGCTGCATCCAAGGTTACGGCGATCTCACTGGGGTGATGGGCATAATCGTCGATGCAGGCAACCCCATTGCTCTGGCCGCGGAATTCAAAGCGACGCTTGGCACCGCCAAAACCGGCTAACCCCCGAGCAATGGCATCCCACTCCATACCGCAGTGGCGCGCGACAGCGACGGCCGCAAGGGCATTGCAAAGATTGTGTTGGCCGAGCAGGCGCAGGCGCAGCGTTCCGAGCACTTGGCCGCGCTCGCGTACCGTTGCTTCGGTTCCCCAGGCCCGGTAGAGAATGTCTTCGGCGGTGTAGTCGGCACCACCGGTCGGATCGAGGCTGTAGCTTAGATCGATATCGAGATACTCGCGCACCGTCGGGCAATCCCAGCAGCCTACGACGGTCTGGCAGCGGGCTGCGAAGGTCGCGAAAATCTCGACCACCTCCTCAAGGCTCTCGTAGTGGTCGGGGTGGTCGAGTTCGATATTGGTGACGATGCCCACCGTCGGACTGAGCTTAGCTAGGGTGCCATCCGACTCATCGGCTTCGGCCACGAGAATATTACCCGCGCCCTGGCGAGCGTTACCTCCCCAGGCTTCGACTTCGCCGCCAACAACAATAGTCGGATCGAGCTCGCCTGCGAGTAGCAAACAGCCAATTAGGCTCGTGGTGGTCGTTTTGCCGTGAGTGCCGGCAACAGCGACGCTGCCACCCGCATTGCCAATTAACCGTGCCAAAACGTCAGAGCGGTGAAAAATCGGACAGCCGGCCGCCACGGCAGCGCGATACTCGGCATTATCGGTGCCGATCGCTGTCGAGCAAACCACCTGAGGCAAGCGATCGTTAAAACTTTTTAAATTCGCCGCTTCCTGGCTGGCAAAAACCCGAACCCCCGCAGACTCCAGACGCTGGGTAATGTGGCTGCGGCGCAAGTCCGAGCCTGAGACGGGCAATCCTTGTCGGGCGAGAACATAGGCTAAGGCAGACATGCCAATCCCGCCGACTCCGATGAAATGGACGGGCTGATGCCCCGTGAGATCGATTAGTTGCTGTTTCGACATCCGCTTCCCTCACACACCACGATCCCCCTGCTCGGGAGTATCATGCGTAATGATATCAAGATTCAATTTATGTCGCGTGCTGCGGTATTCGGGGGTAGCTTCAACCCACCTCATCTGGGGCACCTATTGGTGGCCCAGACAGCCATCGCCACCGCAGGGCTCGACCGCCTATATTGGATCCCCACGCATCGGCCGCCCCACAAAGCAGCAAGCGATCTAGCTCCCCTGCCGCAGCGGGCTTACATGTCGCGCTTGGCACTAGCGGACAATCGAGTCTGTCGCGTTGTCTGCGAACCGGAAAAGCGCTCGGGCTACGCCCTCGACACGTTTGAATTCGCTCGCGAGCGCGAGCCCAATTGTCAGTGGAGCTGGCTGCTCGGGCTCGATGCCTTCGCGCGCCTGCCCTACTGGTACCAACGCGAAGAACTCGCACCAGCCGTAGATTGGTTGGTGGCTCCACGCCTGCCCGCAGCACCCGAGCCTCTAGAAGTAACCGCGCCCGATCGGGTTCCCGCTACCTTCGAACGGACGATCGCCCGCCTGCAATCTCAGGGAATTGCCATTCGAGCCCGCCTGCTGCTGATGGCTCCTTTGGAAATTTCTTCTACAGTAATTCGCGACCGTTACGCGGCCGGACTGAGCTGCAGTCACCTGTTGCCTGGGGCGGTCGAACGCTACATTGCGATGAAGGGTTTGTATGGCTCAACCCCTCTCCCTGCAAGGTAACGCGCGATCCCCCACGAGCTGCTATGATTTGACACTAGCTTCTGTACCGAGCGCGACAATCAGTAGCGATTGACGGTATGATTGTTGGCGTTAAGAAGAATTTAATCTTTTGTGGCCCCGGGGGACAGACAAATGATAAGAGTAGCGATTAACGGTTTTGGGCGCATCGGTCGTAACTTCCTGCGTGCGTGGCTGACCCGCGAGAACAGTGGTCTGGATCTCGTCGGTCTCAACGACACCTCCGATCCCCGCACAAACGCACACCTGCTGAAGTACGACTCCATGTTGGGCCGTCTGGACGCAGATATTCAAGCTGATGATAATTCTCTGACAGTTAATGGTAAGACCATTAAGTGCTTCTCCGATCGCAATCCCCTCAACCTACCCTGGGCGGAATGGGGTGTCGATCTCGTCGTCGAGTCCACGGGCGTCTTCAATAGCGAGGATAAGGCGTCCGCGCACCTGACCGCTGGTGCGAAAAAAGTTTTGCTGACCGCTCCTTCTAAAGGCGGGAATGTCGGTACCTTCGTCGTCGGGGTCAACCACGAGCTTTACGATCACGACGATTACACCGTCATCAGCAACGCGAGCTGCACCACCAATTGCTTGGCACCCTTTGCCAAAGTGCTCAACGACAAATTTGGCATCGTCAAGGGCACGATGACCACCACCCACAGCTACACCGGCGACCAGCGCTTGCTCGATGCCAGCCACCGCGACCTGCGTCGCGCTCGGGCTGCGGCTTTAAATATCGTACCGACGAGCACTGGTGCTGCTAAGGCTGTCGCTCTAGTCATTCCCGAACTCAAGGGCAAGCTCAACGGCATCGCGCTGCGGGTGCCGACACCAAACGTATCCGTCGTCGATCTCGTCGCCCAGGTTGAGAAGCAGACCATCGCCGAAGAAGTCAACGAAGCTCTGCGCGAAGCAGCCGAGACCACCATGAAGGGCGTTATTCGCTATAGCGATCAGCCCCTGGTTTCCTGCGACTATCGCGGCACTGATGAATCCTCTATCATCGACTCGAGCCTAACGATGGTGATGGGCGGTGACATGGTGAAAGTCGTTTCTTGGTACGACAATGAGTGGGGTTACTCCCAGCGCGTGGTCGACCTCGCCGAGCTAGTCTCCAAAAAGTGGAAGTAGGCAACAATCGACTTTTCGGCCGTGTGGAATGAGCCGCAGGGGGCATCTTCTCCCTGCGGCTATTGATGTCCTAAAAAGCAACTTTTAGCCCCCGTGACGGTAACGAGCTTGGAAAAACCCGTCTGGGCGGGTGCGAACTGGCAGTCAAAGCTGGTGAATCTGTTGATTCGTACTCGCCCTCTGTACGTGCTGATGCAGCATCAGGCTCGGCAGGTCTTGATTGGCACGGCCGAAAAAAACGGCATCCCCTGGCGGCAGCAGGTGGCAGACCTCGAGGCCTCTAACGTCCGCGATCGCCTTGCTGAAGTTGCCAACCCCAAGCTGAGCTACCCCGATTACTATCGCGTTCCCTTCCATGCCTACGATGCGGGCAATCTTTGTTGGTTGGCTGCCTTCGAGGCCGAAGCCGCAACCCATGCCATGGCGCTGCGCGTCTGGCCCCAAGAAAAGCTGACCTGGCAGCAAGCCAGTGCCCGCCTGCGGGGCAGTTTTCATGCCGTCTTGGCCGACTGCATCAAGACCGAAGTTAGCGATATTCTCGATCTCGGCTGCTCGGTCGGGCTCTCGACCCAGGCGCTCCACCACTTTTTTTGCACCCGGAACCAGCCTCCTCGCACGGTCGGGCTCGACCTCTCGCCCTACATGCTGAGCGTCGCTCGCGAGCGGGATTCCTCCAGAGAAATTTCCCAGTGGCTCCACGCCCCAGCCGAGGCGACGGGCCTTGGCGATTGCTCCTTCGATTTGGTGGCGCTGCAGTTTGTGACCCACGAGCTGCCTCGAACGGCCGCGCGAGCAATTTTTCGAGAAGCTTGGCGGCTCCTGCGGCCGGGCGGCACCCTAGCTATTGCCGACAACAATCCTAAATCGGCGGTCATTCAGAAGCTGCCCCCAGCGCTCTTTACGCTGATGAAAAGCACCGAGCCCTGGAGCGACGACTACTTCACCTTTGACATTGAGGGCGCGCTAGTAGAGCTGGGCTACGAGGACGTGACGACCGCCGAGACCGATCCTCGGCATCGCGCGATCGTCGCCCGTAAGGCTTAGCAAAAGACCTCCATTGCGGGGTCTTTTGGCTAAAACACCGCGGCTGAAGTTAGGCGGGGCTGCCCTCGACGAGAGCGGGAGGGTTGCTCGCAGAAGGACGGCGCTCGATGACGCGGTCGATCAAACCGTACTCCTCGGCCTCGTGAGGTGACATAAAGAAGTCGCGGTCGGTGTCTTCTTCGATGCGATCGAGCGGCTGACCGGTGTGCTGGGCCAGATACTCGTTGAGGCGCTGCTTGAGGTAGAGAATTTCTTTTGCCTGAATCTCAATATCGGCTGCTTGTCCCTGCGCGCCGCCGAGAGGCTGGTGAATCATGATGCGCGAATTGGGCAGGCTCAAGCGCTTGCCAGGTTCGCCCGCGCTCAGCAGAAAAGCACCCATGCTAGCAGCCAGGCCCAAACAAATGGTGCTGACATCCGGGCGAATTTGGTTCATCGTATCGAAGATGCCCAAGCCCGCCGACACCGAGCCGCCGGGAGAATTGATGTAGAGGTAAATATCTTTCTCGGGGTCCTCGGCTTCGAGATACAGCATCTGCGCGACGATCAAGTTAGCGATCTCGTCGTTGACCTGCTGGCCGAGGAAGATGATGCGCTCGCGCAGCAAGCGCGAGTAGATATCAAAGGCGCGCTCGCCGCGACCGGAGCTTTCAATAACAGTCGGAATCATAGCTGCTGCACCATGCCTTGTTAAGACATGCCTGGGAATTTTTCTTCAATCTTAGCGGGAGGCTATCGGGCGTGCTGTCGGGAAATCCCTGCAACCGGAGGGTGCAAACATGTGGATGGGGCCTCTCAGGCTTCGTTTGTCGAGGACCGAGCGGCCTGGCAATGCAGCGGATAGGTGGAGTGATAGGTTTGCGATCGTTGGCCGAACCACCCGTAGCGATTGTCGCGAATTTGCTCGTAGAGGCGATCTCCGAGCCATTTGAGGCCGGGAATATTGCGGTAAGCCTCGACAAAAGCCGATCCCATCGGAGGCAGGATGCGGGTAATTTCTTCGGCAGCATCGCTCCCTTGCCAGCGCTGCTCGGGGGCGTCGAGGTCGAGTAAGATCATGCCCAGCTCGCAGTCGGCAGCGGTGATGCCATAAGCCCGGAGGGTCGCTTCGTCTTGCATGGGCGCGTAGCGGAAGCGCTCGCCGCGATCGAGAGTCTCCATCTGCCGGACGAGATTGACGCAAAGGTTGCAGTTGCCGTCGTAGACGGTTAGATAGCTCATGACTTCACTGTCGGGGATGGCCTTTAACTATTCTAAATACCCGCGTCGTGCAACTCGAGCGCTAGCTCCTGACAGAGTTCGGGCGAGACCGCACCCAGGCAGCCGCAAACTCGAGCGCCTCGGGCGCATCATCCACCTTGCCTTCGGCAAAAGCCACTTGAATCTCTGTCAAGAGCGTGCCGACGAGTGGCGAGGGCGGCAGCCCTAAGGCTTGCATGACTTCCTTGCCGCTAACTAGAGTGCGGGGGTGGGCGATGCGGCTATCTAAGTTGAGGTAGGCCTCGAGATAGGGCAGCAGCAAGGCTACGGCCAAGCCTTGCGCCCGTGCTAGAACTGCCAGGCAGGGAAATCCCTCCCGCGCTGCCTGAAAAAAGAAATACTGCTGGCGCACGGACAGGGGGGCTGTTGCCTCAGCCAGTAGTTGCGGCAGCAGGGCAATGGCAGCTGCGGTGGCTCGTGCCTCAGCGCGCGAGTATTTAAGGTCCATGACCTGTTGCTCGGCGACTTTGGCTGGAGCTGCTACCAAACAGGCGAGCTTGGCCACGCCCAGCCAAGAGAGGGCGCGCTCGGTCGCTGGCGCCGCCAGCTTCGGCGCGATCGCCGGGCGCAGATCGCCTAGCTCGGCAGCCGCGCGATCGACTGCCGCGACTGCCACCATGCCCGCAGCCGTTGCCCCAGGCAGCCAGGGTGCGAGTAACCCATCCTCCCAAGCTGCGGCCAGCCAAGCACTCCCTCTGGGCGTTGCTAGTAGATAGTTGAGTTCTGCCTGGACCCGCTCGGCAGCGATTTCCCCGATGGCTCCGGCTAGTTCGCGAATTGCTGCCCGGGTCGAGGGTTCGATGACAAACCCCAATTGAGCCGCCTGGCGATAGGCGCGCAGCAGGCGGAGGGGGTCGTCGAGGAGATTCTGCCGCGACACCATGCGCAACTGCTGCCGTTGGAGGTCGGCACAGCCTCCGAGGGGGTCGCGCAGTTGGCGGGCTCGAATATCGTAGGCAATAGCATTAACGGTAAAGTCCCGGCGTTGGAGGTCTCGCTCGAGGGTCGTTCCTTCTTGTAGGGCAAAATCAGCCGTTCCTTCGGTAAAAACGACGCGGGCAATTTGCCGCTCGGCGTCGAGGACGACGAACCCAGCATCGTAGCGGTGGGCGATCGCCCGCGCCATATCGATGGTTTCTCCCGGCACGACAAAGTCGAGGTCGGGAAGCTCGCGCTGGCGACCCAACAGGGCATCTCGTACCGCGCCTCCTACCAAGCAGGTGCCCGACGGCAGAAAGTCCTCCCAGGCAAACAGTCCATTGTGAAGATCGGCCAGCGCCAAGGGCGCGCTTGGAGACATCGCGTTACAAATCGCAGCAATCCACCGGTGCCTGAGATAGAGTAGCAAAAAACATCCGCCAGGGGGACGGGGCATATGTGTATCTGCATCAACTGTGACTATGTAGATCGCTGCACCACCTACCACGCAGTCGAAGGCCAGCACCAACAGCCCCATCTCACCGATACCCCCGATTTCGAGCCCGAAGAGCCTGCCATCAACGTTAATATTCGCTCGCAAGCAGCCTTCATCGAGATGGAGTGGGACGTGGTTGGCTGCCAGAGCTTTTCCGAAAATGCAGGCAAGTGGGCGCGCTTGCGCCCGGGCGAGCCAATCCCGACATAGGTTCCCGACACGAAAAAATGCCACGCGCCGCTTACAATGGCCCTACACTCCAAACGGCAACATTTTGTAAAGCGGCGATGGCACTCGATTTTTTATCCTTAGACGCCCTGCAAGAGTTGGCCCGAGCTTACGGCTACTGGGCAATATTTGGCGGCATCGCCCTCGAGAATGCGGGTATTCCCCTACCGGGAGAAACCGTCACGCTCGTGGGGGGATTTTTGGCCGGAAGTGGCGAACTGCAATATCGCTGGGTACTTGCCAGTGCTTTCGGCGGTGCCGTGCTGGGCGACAACCTAGGCTACTGGCTCGGGCGGATCGGCGGTTGGTCGCTACTGCTGCGAGTCGGTCGGCTCTTCAAACTCGATGAGGCGCGATTGCTGAGCGTACGAGATGAGTTTGCCCTCAACGCCCCTCAGGCCGTGCTGCTCGGTCGCTTTGTCACGCTGCTGCGCATTTTCGCCGGTCCTATGGCTGGAATTGCTCGCATGCCCTATTGGCTTTTCTTGGCCTGCAACTGTGGCGGTGCCTTGCTCTGGGCGGTGACGATGGTGAGTTTGTCTTTTTTCCTGGGGCGCGTCGTTCCCCTGGCGACCCTCATTGCTTGGGTGGCGCGCTTTGGTATTCTGGCCCTCGTGGCGATCGCGGCGGTGTTTCTGGTTTCTCGTTGGCAGCGGCAAGCCCGCAACGAAAAGCTGCCCTCCTGAGGTCGAGCGCACTGGTTCGCGGCGGCGAGTAGCTTCGACCTCAAGATACCCTGGAGCTACCCATTCAGTCCCCAGGGATCTGCGGTCATGGTTGTTGCTCTCCTCGCTATCCTCTCTGCCTCGGCAGCAGCGGGCTTGCGGATTGCCCTGCCGCTACTCATTGTGAGTTCTTTCAAAGCTCGCGACTTTTGGGCGGACGTGCCAGTCATCTCTCGCCTCCACCCGGCAGCCGTTGCCACTGTTTTAGTGGCTTGGTCTTTGTTCGAGCTGTTTGGCTCGAAGCAATTACTCGGGCAGCGCGCGTTGCAAATCATCGAGCTGACGCTGAGTCCTCTGGGCGGGGCAATTCTGGCGGTTTCTATGGCTCGCTTGCAGCAGATCGACTCGGGATTGTGGCTGGTGGGTATTCTGGGCGGGGCGCTGGCTTTCTTTTTGCAATTGGTCCAAGTTGGGTGGTTCTTTCGCCTGCGTGGGTTGCCTTTTTGGGCTAGCCTCTCGGCGGACATTCTCTGCATTTTGCTGGTCTTGTACGCTTTTGATGCGCCTCGCGAAGGCGGGCTTATCGCGCTCCTACTGTTGTGGTTGGCACTGCGGAGTGCGGGCGATTGGCGGCAGCGCTACCGTCAGGCCCAGCAAGAGCGAGATCTGGGTCAGTCAGGCCCCATCACAGAAGCCCGTGAGGATTAGGGCTGCCTTTCATATAGTAGGATTTCTCTTCTGAAGAAGTAAAACAAAATAGGTCCGATCGAGCCTCCAACTAAATCCGACTGCGCCTCCGACTCGGAGATTTCTAAGCTAGCAGCGAGATTTGTTTCTCCAAGTTTCCCCATCAGTGTTTGGAGGCCTCGCATCATGTTTTCCTTCGATCCCGAATCGACTCCCCCAACTCCCGAAGCAACCCCGCCGCCAGCAGAAGCGCGGCCGCCCAAGCGATTTGAATACTCGCGCCAAGAGATGCAGACCCTGCGCCAGGCGATCGCCAACGACAGCATCCCCCGACTGGCCCTTTATTTTCTCGATTACATTCTCCGCGCCCAAAACTCGATCTTCGAGCAGATTCACAGCCGTCAGAACCTCGTGCGGATTTCCATCTCGATGGCTGTCTTGTGCGCGCTCCTCTCGGGAGCCTACGGCTTCGCAATGGGGGTGCAGCAAAGCCTGCAGCAAGCGGCTTCTTCGGCCGTCAAGCTGCCGGTGCTTTTTTTGACGACGGCGCTATTTTGCGTTCCCTCGCTCTACACCTTCAATGTCTTACTCGGGCAGCAGTTCCGGTTTCTGCAGACTGTGGCCCTGATGGCGACGACCCTCGGAACGACCGCCATTTTGCTTGCGAGTATCGCGCCGATTGCTTTGTTCTTTACTCTAACCACCAGCGATAGCTCGTTCTTGCTGCTGATGCATGTGGTCATCTGCGGGACGTGCGGCCTTTATGGCGTGCGCTATTTGTATCGCGGCTGCACTTACATTGCCTATCGCATGGAGCGGCCCCTCAATACGTTTTTACTGCGCATGTGGATTACGATTTATGCCATTGTTGGCATGCAACTCAGCTGGCGGCTGCGCCCTTTTCTCGGCGGCGATCCGGAGGCAAACTTCATTCTGCTGCACTCAAAGTTTGAAGGGAATTTTCTCACGGCCGTTTTTGATGCGATCGCCCGCCTGCTCGGGCTATAGGTCACACTAGAGTCGATACCCTTGGTTTGTAAGTCATGACGACTGCCGGACCCGACCGCGCGCGGCAGAACTTCCAGAGAGAAATCTCCCAGCCGGAGGCGCGCCTCGACCTCGCCCGAGCGGCACTCTATGTGGCGCAAGAGGCATATCCCGATCTTGAGGTCGAGCCCTGCCTCGCTCGGCTCGACGAAATTGCCAGCGAGATCGCACCTCGACTGCCTCCCGAGCGCTACCCCCTGCGGATCGTGCGGGCAATTAACCAGGGATTGTTCGAGTCTTGGGGCTTTCGGGGCAACACTGACAGCTACTACGACCCGCGTAATAGTTTTCTCAATGAGGTGCTCCGGCGGCGGACGGGCATCCCAATATCTTTATCGCTGGTGTACGTCGAGGTCGCTCGGCGCTTGCAATTTCCCGTCGTTGGAATTGGGATGCCGGGTCATTTTCTCATTCGTCCGGACCTTCCGGAGATTGAGTTCTTTATTGACCCTTTCAATGGTGGTGAGATTCTATTTGTGGCAGATTGCGAAGCGCGCCTGCGGAGCTTGTTTTCCGAGCCGACCGCTGCCTTGCAACCTGAATTTCTCGCGCCGATCTCCAAGCGCGCTTGGTTGACCCGTTTGCTGGCAAACCTCAAATTCATCTATATCCAGACCGATCGCCCTCTGCTGGCTTTGGGGGTTTTAGACAGGCTGCTGCTTCTCAATCCCGAAGCAGCCTTGGAGCGCCGCGATCGCGGTCTGGTCGCTTTTCAGCTCGGACGCCGCGAATCGGCCGCGCGGGATCTGGAAGTTTATTTGGCCGCCAGACCCCAAGCGCCAGACGCCCCAGCGATCCGAGACCTTCTCGGGCGGTTGTGAGGCTATGGCGCCGTTGGGGCGGGCTCGACCAGGATTGAGACCGGAGAAATCGCCACAATTGACTCTTCTGAGTGCAGGTCGAGGCGCACCCCCGGACTATCGCTGCCCGCTCGCACGATATCGCTGGCGGGCAGGTAAAATGCCCGCTCGCTATCGGTTCGGACCAAGATTTCCATGTCATCCTCGGCAGGGGCAATGCCCACAAGGTAATCTCCCGGCTGCGTGAAGCGCAGCGCCTGAGTGCCCAGCTCGCCGCGCAAGACTTTACGCAGGACGCGGGCGGGGAAGCGCTTGGCAAAGCCGCTGGCGGCAACCGCAGCCAGCCAGCACTCGCTGTCTTTCAGGGGCAGGCAACCCACCAAACGTTCGTCGCGGCGCAAGCGCGTCGCCTGATTCCCTTGTGCCATGCGCCCCATCACGGGAAGCTGAACGCTGTTGACCTCCAAGCGCAGAATGCGACCGCCGCTGGTGGCAATCGCGAGTTCTTTGGCTCCCGCGAGCAAGGCCACGTGGGCTAGCGTATCGCTAGCTTTGAGCTTGGCAACGCTCATGCCCCGATTGCCCAGATTGGCGTAGTCCGCGCCTGCTAGGCGCTTGAGGCGACCGCTAGCCGAGAGTAGTACTAGATCGGGAGGTTTGGCCGCTCCGGCTGCTGGCAAAACGACCGCACCGACGGTTGCTTCGGTTTTCCCGGCTGCGACCCCAGCAAGCGCCGCCCCCAGCGGAACGTCATTGCGGTTGCGGGCGGCCGGAATGCGATCGGCGGCGATGGTAAAGAGTTTGCCGCTAGCCGTTGCCACCAAGCAACGATTGAGTTGCGAAGCAGGCAGGCTCGAAATTACCGGATCTTTGTCCTGGCGGCCGTCACGACTATCTCGATCCGAGCGCCAGCGAACCTGATGGGTTGCCGTAACTTCGACCGTGCGATTGGCAATATCGAGGTCCGACACCTCCTCTGGAGGCGCTACGGGCACAGTAGGCTGCTGCTTGCTAGATTTTTTGGCTTTGCTCCCTGTTTTCGATGCTTTCGGAATGGCAGGAGTAGCAGCAGCACGCTCGGCAGCGCCAGGGCTAGAGATGCGAGTGCGGCGATCGTTGCTAAAACGGCGCTTGAGGGCGCGCAGTTCTTTTTTGAGGGCTTTGAGCAGTTCGTTGCGATCGCTCAGCAGCGTCTGCAGTCGGTCGATGTTCTCCCGCAATTCGGCGGCTTCGGTTTCGAGTTTTTGGCGCTCTAGGCCCGTGAGGCGGCGCAAGGGCATTGCCAAAATGGCGTCGGCTTGGGCGGCATCGATATTCAGGCGAGCCTGCATTTGCTCTTTGGCGGTGGTGCCGTCGGGAGCGTTGCGGAGCAAATCGATGGTGAGATCGAGTCGGTCGAGGGCAGCGAGTAACCCCTCGGCTAAGTGCAGGCGATCGCGGGCACAGCTCAAATCGAAATCGTATTGACGGCGCAGCGTCTGCTCGCGGAACTCTAAAAACTCCTGCAACAGCTCTCGCAGCGAGAGCTGGCAAGGGCGATTATCGACCAGAGCGAGATTGATGATGCCGTAGTTACTCTGCAGCGTCGTTTGGCGGTAGAGCTGGGCGAGGAGGGCCTCGGGGTTGGTGTCGCGTTTGAGTTCGATGACAATGCGCATGCCGGTGCGATCGCTCTCGTCGCGCAGGTCGGAGATGCCCTCCATGCGACCGCCATTGACTAAGTCGGCAACTTTTTCGATCCAGCCGGCTTTGTTGACCTGATAGGGCAGCTCCGTAACGACGATGGCACGGCGCTCTCGCTTGCGGGTGCGACCGCCCCCTTGCACCATCTCTCGGCTGGCGATGCCCCGAACTCGGAAAGTACCGCGCCCGGTCCGGTAGGCCTCGCGCACGCCTTCGGGATCGATAA
This sequence comes from uncultured bacterium, assembly GCA_964435975.1. Classification (GTDB taxonomy): domain Bacteria; phylum Cyanobacteriota; class Cyanobacteriia; order Cyanobacteriales; family Rubidibacteraceae; genus CAYTBI01. The sequence goes on along the minus strand of CAYTBI010000010.1, from coordinate 38,423 downwards.
TTTCGCCACCCGTGGGAAAATCCGGTCCCGGAATCAGTTCGAAGAGTTTTTCATCGCTGAGGTCGGGGCGATCGACCAGGGCGATGGCCCCGTCGACAATTTCTCCTAAATTGTGAGGGGGCATGTTAGTCGCCATGCCCACAGCAATGCCCGTGCAACCATTGAGCAGCAGAATCGGCAGCTGAGCGGGTAGTACCACCGGCTCTTGCTGGGAATTATCGAAGTTGCTGGTGAAATCAACCGTTGCCTCGCCAATGTTGCTCAAGAGAGCTTCGTGGGCGATCGGTGCCAGGCGAGTCTCCGTGTAGCGCATGGCCGCCGGCGGATCGTTATCGATGGAGCCGAAATTCCCGTGACCGTCGAGGAGAGGGTACCGACAGGAAAAATTCTGCACCAGGCGTACCAAGGCATCGTAGACCGCCTGATCGCCGTGGGGATGGTACTTACCCAAGACATCCCCAACAACGCGAGCGCATTTGCGATAGGGCCGGTCGGGGGTCAGGCCCAGCTCGTGCATGGCGTAGAGAATGCGGCGATGCACGGGTTTGAGGCCGTCTCGAACGTCGGGGAGGGCGCGCCCGACGATGACGCTCATGGCATATTCGAGATAAGACCGCTCCATCTCCGCCTGGAGGGCCGTGGGGATCACCTGACCGCCACCCAACAAGTTCAGTTGCTCTGTCATCGGTCTCCCTGGCTTGCCGCCACGCCGCCGTAACTCTGTCTTGACAGAACTCGTCTGAGTTGTCAAGCCCAATCTAGCAGACGGCTGTGCCTTCTCGGGCAGAAGAGATGGGGTTTCAACGGCAAGGGTTCCCCGTTGGCTGCAAGCAGGCTACAACTGGCAGTCCGCAGCCTCAGGTATCGGGATTTTCCAGTTCGAGGCGCTCGAGCAGAGGCTTGAGGCGGGGATGAGCGAACAAGCGCTCCGTGTCTGCCAAGAGTTGCTTGCCCCAGAGATTTTCTTCTAAAAATTCCAAATCAGCATAGCGGCCGTCAACTTCGAGGGCCTCGATGGCCAACGTGGTCCCCCGCTCGGGCTCGCCACCAGCAAAGACAGCCACAGCAATAGCGAGCAGGGGTTCGGCAGCCTCGCGATCGATGGCCGTCGCGGTTTGCCAGTTTTCGATCGCCTTTTCGACTTCGCCTTGCTCGTAGAGCACGAGGCCGATATTGTTGACGGCCGGCCAAAACGCCCCTTCGCGAGCGAAGGCTCTCTCGTAGGCAGCAATGGCGAGATCGGCTTCGTCAAGCTTTAGGTAGGCGTTGCCCAAATCGAACAGGGCATCGGGAGCATCGGGCGAGCTCTGGAGGCCGCGCTCGATGACGTCAACTGCCCGAGCGTAGCGCTCTTCTAAAAAGTAAGCCGACCCCAGCGTAAACAAGATATCGGTGTTTTCGGGTGCGAGGGCCAGAGCCGACTCCAGGGCCGTTACGGCTTCGGGAGACTGCTGCAGTTGCAGGTGGACGCTCCCGAGAATGAGCAGTGTCTGGAAGCTACCGGGCGCAATTTCGGCAGCGACCTGCACTCGGGGTAGGGCCCACTCCCAATCGAACCGATCGTCGGGTCGGAAGATGGTTTGACGCAGGGCTAGCTGTGCTAGGAGAATGCCTCGTCGTTCGAAGGCTTCTTCGTTGGGTTGGGGCAAGAGTGGCAACAAGGCTTGCCCCCTCGCCGGCTGCGCCAGGCTCCAGCCGATCGGGCCACTCAAAACCAACAAAAGAGAAACCCAGCCACGCAGCTTCGGCACGACACTCACCGCTCCTAAAACCCATTCCCCGCCTGGAGGAAAACAATTGCATCCATCATAATGGGGTTTATCTCGCCCGGATTTAGCAATCTATAGATTTAGATTTAACAATCCACAAAAGAAAACACCCAAGGCTCGCACGAACCGTGACTGCATCCATCTCGCCCCAACCGGCATCCACTGACTCGACAGCGGCCTTCGATGCCAGCCGCGCCCGGCCCGATAATCTAGGCCGCTTCGGTCGCTTTGGCGGCAAGTACGTTCCTGAAACCCTCATGCCTGCCCTAGCCGAGCTGGAATCAGCCTATCAGCACTACCGCAGCGATGGCGATTTCCAAGCCGAGCTGCAGGGGTTGCTACGAGACTATGTCGGTCGTCCCAGCCCGCTCTACTTTGCCGAGCGCCTGACGGCCCACTATGCCCGTCCCGACGGCAGCGGCCCGCAGATTTTCCTCAAGCGCGAAGACCTCAACCACACCGGCGCTCACAAAATTAACAACGCCCTGGCCCAGGTCCTGCTCGCTCGGCGTATGGGCAAGCAGCGCGTCATTGCCGAGACGGGCGCGGGCCAGCATGGGGTGGCAACGGCCACCGTTTGCGCGCGCTTTGGTTTGGCGTGCGTCATTTACATGGGCGTTCGGGATATGGAGCGCCAGGCCCTGAACGTTTTCCGGATGCGCTTGCTCGGGGCGCGCGTCGAGCCCGTGAGTGCGGGCACCGGCACCCTCAAAGATGCGACCTCCCAAGCCATTCGCGATTGGGTCACCAATGTCGAGACGACCCACTACATTCTGGGGTCGGTGGCCGGACCGCACCCTTACCCCCAGATCGTGAGAGATTTCCACGCCGTCATCGGGGCAGAAACGCGCCAGCAGTGCCAGGCCAAATGGGGTGGTCTGCCCGATATTTTGTTGGCCTGCATTGGCGGGGGCTCTAATGCCATGGGCTTGTTTGCCGAATTCATCGGCGATCCCGCCGTGCGGCTCATCGGGGTCGAAGCGGCAGGCGATGGGGTCGATACCGGCCGCCACGCGGCCACCCTAACCCACGGCAGCCCCGGCGTGCTACACGGGGCGATGAGCTATCTGCTCCAAGATACCGACGGCCAGGTCCGGGAAGCACACTCCATTAGTGCCGGTCTCGATTATCCCGGCGTTGGCCCCGAGCACAGCTACTTCAAAGACACCGGCAGGGCCGAATACTACAGCGTCACAGATGCCGAGGCGATCGCAGCTTTCGAGCGCCTCTCTCGCTTGGAGGGTATCGTCCCGGCCCTGGAGACCGCCCACGCCTTTGCCTATCTCGAAACCCTGTGCCCGCAGCTTGCCGGCAACCCTCGCCTTGTCATCAATAGCTCCGGGCGCGGTGACAAAGACGTGCAAACCGTGGCCAAATACCTCGAAAAGCACGGTCGCAGCCTCTAGCAAAAAGGCGATCGACCCCTGTGGAAATCCGGGCTCGGTGAACCGAGTTCGGATTTTTTCTTGGGGAGGATTGCCAGGAAGTTGTCTGACAACCGACAGGGTGCAGTTATCTCTTGAGGTAGGGGGCTTACTGAGGAGATTGTGAGAGAGTGGTCAATAGAGATTGCATGCAGATCTAGTGCCTACTATGTCCACCGAAGCACTCCGTTCGGTTCGTTCCTTAGCGTTTTTCCTCCTGCTGGTTGTAACCGGTTGCTTGGGTAATATCGCGCACTTACCGCTTTTTTTCGGAGTCGACTTCCTATTTGGCAGTATTGCCGTGATGCTTATCTTGCAGTGGTTTCCCCCTGTCTGTGGGGTTATTGCTGCTGCCATTGTAAGTAGCTACACGTACGCGCTCTGGGGTCATCCCTACGCCATTATTATTTTTACGGCAGAGGCGGTATTTGTCGCGTGGAGAGCGCGACGCGGTAAGGGAAATATCGCGCTTGCTGATGGCACTTACTGGCTCGTTCTGGGTTTGTATTTAGTAGGCATTTTTTACGGCGGCGTCTTGAAACTGCCCCTCGAGACGGTTATCAGTATTGCCCTCAAGCAGGCGGGCAATGGTATGGTCAATGCTCTCGTTGCCAGTCTGATCGGGCAAGTATTCTTTCCAAAGCGTTGGCTGCGCGGGGCTGGCACTTCCTTTCGGGCTCGACCCCTCTCTCTGCAAAATGTTAGCTTTAACTTACTGGTTTCCTTTATTGTTTTCCCGGTACTGGCCCTAACAGTTTTCAATGGCTGGCAAGTGCTCGACGCTATCGAAGCGGACATCCAGTCTCAGCTCGTTGCCGAAAAAGCAGCCGTAGAGCTGGTTTTGCAAGATTGGGTGGCCGATCGCCAGAAGGCCATCGCCAAATTTGCCGCTACTGCGAGCGTGGCGGATGATTCCTGGGAATCGCTGCAGCCCTTGTTGCAGTTTTTGCAGGACGCGCATTCTTTTGCCGCCATCCAAGTTGTCGATCGCGCTGGCAGGGCGACGACGGTCCTGACGGATGCTCGCCTCGGGCAGCCTCTCGAGCCCACTGCTTGCAGGGCTAGCGAGCCAGCTAACTGGGTTCGCATGTCTGAGACCGAGTCGTACTTCGCGTTCGCCGCACCCATTGCCGATGGCAACCTTGCCTGCGGGGCGGTGCCCGCAACAGACTTGACCGCCCTGCTGCAAAAACACGGTTCCACTTGGCAGGCAGAGGCCTTTCTACTCGACGAGCGGCGGCAAGTCATTGCTAGTTCTACAGAAACGGCGATCGACCCCCTGACGGGAGGCACGGTCGAGGCCTTCGGGGACGATGGTGGGTTCTTCCTGTGGATGCCCGAACGAACCGACTTGTCCCGGGTGGCGCGCTGGCGGCAGTCGTACTACGGCCGAGCCTCTTCTGAGGTCGATGGTTTGCCAGGCAAGCTGCTCTTGCGGCTCTCGCCCGTGCCCCATATCGACGCGATGAATGCCCTCTACATTCGGCACTTGGCCTTGATTTTGGCCCTGTGGGGAGCAGCGCTGCCGATTGCAGCCTGCCTCAGTAAGAATTTAGTGGCCCCGCTGCGCTCCCTGACGCGCATCGCCAGCAGGCTGCCCCAACAACTCGCTCGGGGAGAGACGCTGCAGCCGATGGCCCCCAGCCGCATTATCGAAATCGAAGATCTCGGCTCGACGATCTGGGAGATGAGCGCCCTGCTGCAGGCTCAGTTTGGTAAAGTCCGAGCGGCTAACTCCAAGCTCGAAGAGCGAGTCCGCGAGCGAACGGCAGCACTGAGCGCCAGCGAGCAGCGCGCAACCAACTTAATTGGTGCGACTGCCGATGCCCTACTCGTGGTCGACCTCGAGGGTCGAATTCGCTTTTGCAATCCTGCGGCCGAACGTTTGTTTGGGAGGCCACAGCAGGAGTTAGAAGAATTTGAGTTCGGCCCGGCGATCCCGACTGCTCTGCGTGAGACTATCGAGCTTAGAATCGTACAACCTGGCGGCCGACCGCTCTTCGCGCAGATGCGAGCGGCGACCATTGATTGGGATGGCGAGCCGGCTTATTTGGTCTGTTTGACTGATGTAACTCAGCGCCATATCGCCGAGGCTGCGCTGCAACAGCGCGAGGCCAGCTACCGCAGCTTGCTCGAAAATCTAGATGCAGGGGTTGTGGTTTGCGCTCCAGACGCGAGCATCATGCTCTGCAATGCCGCAGCCTGCCAACTCCTGTGCCTCCCTGTTGCGGAGTTGCTCGGCCAGCGAATTGACGATCTGCCCCTAGAGTGGTGCCGGGAAGATAGCACGCCGCTCGCGCCTGACGAGCATCCAGTCGTGCGAGTAATCCAGCAGCAGGAGCCCTTGCAGCAGTTCGTTTTCGGCATACGCCGTAGAACCGGAGAATACACCTGGATTTTAGCCAATGCCTTCCCCGAGTTTGGCGACAAGAAACTCCGCCAGGTGGTCTTAACCTTCACAAATATCAGCACCCTCAAGCAAGCAGAGACGAAACTGCGCCATGCTGCTTTGCACGACGTGCTCACTGGGCTGCCCAACCGCACCTTGCTCCTCGAGCACCTCGATCGGGCTCTGCAGCGAGCCAAGCGCCACGCAGACTACCGCTTTGCCGTGATGTTCGTCGATCTCGATCGCTTCAAGACGATCAACGATAGCCTCGGTCACCCCGTTGGGGATCGACTGCTGCTGATGGTGTCGAGATGCCTAAAAGAGCAGGTTCGAGCCAACGACACCGTCTGTCGCCTGGGGGGAGATGAATTTGTCGTTCTACTCGACAGCATCGCCGACGCACGCGAGGCCCTGAGTATAGCCGAGCGCATCCAAAGCTCGTTGCAATCCCTGCATCAGCTAGATAGTCGAGAGATTTCTACCTCTGCCAGCATCGGCATTGCCCTGAGCCAGGAGACTTACACTCACGCCAACGAGCTTCTGCGCGATGCCGACACCGCGATGTACCGTGCCAAGAGCAGCGGGCGGGCGCGCGCCGAAATCTTCGACGCGTCGATGCACCAGAAAGCTGTGGAACGCTTCCGCCTCGAAACGAGCCTGCACCGTGCCCTCGAACGAAATGAATTTTTCCTAGAGTACCAACCCATTGTCGGCTTGCGCGATCGCAAAATCCTCGGCTTCGAAGCCCTGGTCCGTTGGGAGCACCCCGAGCGAGGTCGCATTTCTCCGAGTCACTTCATTCCCCTGAGCGAAGAGACGGGTTCGATCGTGCCCTTGGGTGCGTGGGTCCTAGAAACTGCTTGCCGGCAAGTGCGCGCCTGGCAGAAAGATTTTCCTGATTGCGGTCGCACCTTGAGAATGAGTGCAAACGTCGCTGCCCGCCAGATCCAGGACAGTGATTTTCTCAATACCCTCGATCGCATCTTGGCCCAGACTGGTCTCGCTCCCGAGCATCTCAATCTCGAGCTGACCGAAGGATCGCTGCTCGAAGACACCCACCAAACTGCCAGGGTGCTCCGCAGTTTGCAGGAGCGTGGCATCAGCACCAGTATCGATGACTTTGGGACGGGTTACTCTTCGCTTGCCTATCTCAAGCGTCTTCCCGTCAATACACTCAAAATCGATCGCTCTTTTGTGGCGGGATTGGGACGCCTCGACGAAGACGAACGAATTGTCGAGGCGATCGTCACCCTGGCGCGGACTTTTGGCTTGGATGTTGTTGCCGAAGGAGTCGAATCGAAATCTCAGGCTGAGGCACTTGCCGCCCTCGGCTGTCAGGCAATTCAGGGGTACTGGATCGCGCCGCCGCTCGGGATCGAGCAAGTCGAAGCCGTCTTGGCAGGCTGTTGCAACCCGGCGCTCTCGTGCTCGGACCGATTTTGCTACCTCACCCGTTCTACGGAGCCCGACCTGGCTTACTGCAGAAATTAAACGCTTTCGGCCAGAGAAGCGTCCAAAAAGGCTCTCACAGGTAAGGCATTCGGCAGCTTGTTGGGCCGCAGCAGACTCCCCAGGGACGCACTGTTACATCGCGACCCCGACCGAGCTGCCTTTCTTGATCTCAGTCTCGATGCGGGCACGCCCAGCAGCACCAGAAAAGATGGGGTAACATGAGGCGGTTTCCTATCCGGAGCCCGATTATGGTCGAAACTGTTGCCGCTCGAATTTGCGATCGCGATTTACCCGACGATATTCTGGCTCGATACCTCGGCGCCGAAGCATTGGCTGTCGATACCGAAACCATGGGTTTGGTGCCCCAGCGCGATCGACTGTGTTTGGTACAACTGTGCGACCCTCAGGGTTTGGTGGCCATCGTTCGCATCGAGCGCGGCCAAAAAGAAGCGCCCAACCTCAAAAAACTCATGGAAGCCGTTGCGGTCACCAAGGTGTTTCACTACGCCCGCTTCGATGTGACCCAGCTGCTCTATCACCTCGGAATTGAAACTGCCCCGATTTTTTGCACGAAGATTGCCAGCAAGCTGGCTAGAACCTACACCTCCAGCCACGGTTTAAAGTCCCTCGTGCAAGAGCTCGAGCAAGTCGAACTCGATAAAAGTTCCCAAAGCTCCGACTGGGGCAATGCTCTCAACCTGTCAGATAGCCAGCTCGACTATGCCGCCAATGACGTGCGCTACTTGCTGAGCCTGCGCGAGAAACTCACAGCCATGCTCGCGCGCGAAGAGCGCTGGAATCTTGCCCAGCGCTGCTTTCAGTGCTTGCGGGTCATTATCGATCTCGATTTGTTGCACTACGGTAACGTTTTCGAGCACTGATGCCCCGCGCCATTACCGACCCGCGCGAGCTGGCACTGCGGGTACTCCAGCAAATCGACCGTCAAGGAGCCTACACCGACATTGCCCTCGATCGGGTTTTGCGCCAGGTTGCCAGCCCCGATCTCAAAGCCAGCGATCGCGCCTTAGCCAGCGAGCTAGCCTATGGCATCGTTCGCCGCCAGCGCACCTTAGACGCGCTCATCGATAGCCTGGGCAAAAAATCTGCTCGCCAGCAGCCCCCCGATCTGCGGCTGCTGCTGCATCTGGGGCTATACCAGCTACGATACGCCCAGCGCATTCCCGCCCGCGCTGCCGTCCATGCCACAGTCGAGCTGGCCAAGCGCTCGGGGCCAAAATTTTTTACCGGTGCCCTCAATGGCATTCTCCGCAGCTACCAGCGCGCCATCGAAGCGGGCGAAGAGCCGCTGCGCTTGCCCGCAGACAAGATCGCCCGGTTGGGCGTGCAGCAGAGTTTCCCAGATTGGATCGTAGCCCTGTGGGAGGCCCAGTTTGGTTGGGAAACTGCCGAAGCTCTGAGCGATTGGTTCAACCGCACGCCCGTTTTAGACTTACGAATTGACCCTCTGCAAACCAATCGCGAAACGGTACGAGCGGCCTTGGCCGAGCGCGATATCGAGGCGATCGCGCTGCCGCACCTCCCTCAGGCCCTGCGCTTGGTTGGCGGCAAAATCGGCCCCATTACCCAACTGCCAGGCTACGAACTGGGCTGGTGGAGCGTTCAAGATGGCAGCGCCCAGCTAACGGTGCATTTACTCGACCCGCAGCCGGGGGAGACAATCGTCGATGCCTGCGCGGCCCCAGGCGGCAAAACGACCCACATTGCCGAGCTGATGGGCGATCGGGGCACGATTTGGGCCTGCGATCGCGATGCCAAGCGCCTGCAAAAAGTCACCGAGAATGCTCGTCGCTTGCAGTTGAGCTCCATTCAGACGCTAGTCGAAGATAGCCGAGAATTAGATCGGTTTGTCGGCAATGCCGACCGCGTGCTGGTGGATGCGCCTTGCTCGGGATTGGGCACCCTCCACAAGCGCCCGGATCTGCGCTGGCGTCAGTCTCCCGCCCAAATTACCGATCTAATTCCGCTGCAGCGCCACATCCTCGCCCGAGCGGCAACCTGGGTCAAGCCCGGGGGAACCCTCGTGTATGCCACCTGCACTCTCAACTGGCCGGAAAATCGGGGCGTCATTGGCGATTTTCTGCGCGATCGCCCCGAGTGGCAAATCGCGCCTCCCGAGGCGTCCGAACCCGCGGCTACGTTTGCGACCCCTGCAGGCTGGGTCGAGACGATCCCGAGCCGGCATCACCTCGATGGCTTTTTTATGGTGCGCCTGCGGCGTGCCAAAGACATCTGAGTGCGAGGCGCAACCCTCTCGCAAGGTCGCAGAGCAAATGCATCTCGAGAGTAGGCTTAGAAAAAGACCCGAACCCCATAAGCTTTCGAAGCGATGACCTCTCTTATTTCTCTAGTAGTCACCACCTACAATCGGGAGCGATATCTCGAACGGACCCTGGGCAGCATTCTGCAGCAAACCCACGGAGATTTTCAACTGCTGATTTGGGATGATGGCTCTGAGGACGGCACTCTCGAGCTGGCGCGCGGTTTTGCCGAGCAAGATAAGCGTATTGAGTTTGTGGCTGCGCCTCATCTCGGTCGCGGTGCGGCCTTAGCCAAAGCAGTAGCACGCACCCATGGCCCATTCTTGGGCTGGGTCGATAGCGATGACATGCTCGCACCCACTGCTCTGGCCGATACGCTAGCAGTTTTAAGGGAGCGACCGGAAGTAGGCTTGGTCTACACCGATTGCTATAGTATCGATCGCTTCAATCAGGTGCTGGGCCTAGGCAAGCGATCGCAGATTCCATATTCGCGCGATCGGCTGTTGGTAGATTTCATGACGTTTCACTTTCGTCTGGTTCGCCGCAGCGTTTACAACCAAATTGGCGGCCTCGACCCTAGCTTCGATACGGCGCAAGACTATGATATTTGCTTGCGACTCTCAGAAGTCACGGAAGTAGTGCATTTGCCCAAGCCGCTCTATTTCTATCGCCAACACCGCGAGAGCATTTCCCAAGCGCGCCAGCGCGAGCAGCTTGCAAGCAGCGAGCGGGCGATTCGTAACGCGCTCGAGCGGCGGGGCCTGAAAGACAAGTTGGAGCTGCAAGTACGCCTGCGGCCAGAATTCCGGCTGCAGAAACCGGCGAAGGCGGGACCAAAAATTTTAGGAATTGGCTTAGAACACACGGGTAACCGCTCGCTGCAAGAAGCGTTAGTTGCATTAGGATACGAAGTCCTGTACGAGCCGCAGCGGCTGATCGATCTAGACTATGCCGATGGTGCTGTTGGCACTCCAATACCGATTGCTTATCCAGACTTAGATCGCTATTACGCGGGCTCTAAGTTTGTCTTGACGATGCGGGATGTAGAGTTTTGGTTAGAGTCTTGGGAGCAACAGGAGCTGCAACGACAAGAATCGTCAGGTGAGAAACTCTCGGATCTCAGCAAGCAGGCGCGGAGGCAGATTTTTGGGCAATGGCAGTACGATCCTGATGTCTGGCGGGCAACCTATGAGAGATATCAGGAGAAGGTGCTCGGCTACTTTCAGCACAGAGAAGCGGACCTGCTTATCTTGAATATTTTCAATCGGGAGGACCGGAATAAGCTAGCTACTTTTCTAGAGGATAAAATCCATATCGCTCCTTCCCCCAAGTCAAGAGAGCGAACGTAGATTCACCCGAGAGCGGTAGCGTTACGCGCAACTGAAAACACCCGCACTCAAAAACCAGAGTTATGTAAGACAGATAGAGCAAATTGCTCGGCGCAAAACCGTCCAAATTCAAGGATTCAAGCTATCTGAGGCTTGCGGATTTCTCGGGGAATCTCTCGACTGAGCGTCGAAGACAGATAGCTTGAGGGGCACCGCATCTCCCAGCCAAGACGCATGCTCGGTGTGGTCGGAAAGGTCGTCACCCGTCAATGCATGCACGAGAACTGTCAAACCATCTCTCTCGTTCTCAAGCCAAGGAATTAACAAAGAAAACTGCGACTTGTCGAAACTAAGCTGACAGCTCCAGCAAGGGTGAGGGCCAACCAATTTCTGGTGGATGCGGCCTACCGAAACTCCGGAGAGCTTACCTGCTTTCTCACAGAGGTGCGAGGCTTTCTCCAGAGAAGACTCGTCAAAATAAACGTGTGCGTGGTAGCGCTCGTATTTGTTGCTCGGTCGCTTTGTCATCGCTCGATGGTAACAAGTGCTTGACGGTTTTGAGCCGAGCCGTTCGGTCCCGAGCGACGAACTCGAATTTTCACGATCTTGCCCCCTGTGAGGTTTACTCCGGCAGCTCGTACTGCGCGACGATACGCTTGGCGTACTCGGGAACCTGCTTTTCGAGCTTGTCAGGGTGGTTGCGCTTGAGGTAGAGATAATTGCGCGTGAAGTGGGAGTCGATCGAAAAGCGCGCGTACTCCAAACCCTTGGGGCCGATGCGCTCGATGACCACCCCCATAAGCTTTGCCGCCCACATGGGCAGGGTCACACCCTTATCATAGGCAGGAATGCTCTGCTGAACGGCATTGTGGCGATTGCCGGAGGAGTCAACCGGTCCGGTCTCCAGCAGGTCGCGCACTAGATCGAGCATTTCGCGGCCGGTTTGGTTGCGAACCACAATCCACTGGTAGCCGAAGGGAGCGCCCATGTACCCGACGACGAGATCGGCCAAGGAATTAACGTAATCGAAGCAACTCATGCAAGATGGGGCGAAAACGTCTTTGAGTTGGTTGGTTTTGAGACCAAAAAAAGGCACCGTTTCCACCGAACCATCTTCATGCTTGAAATGAACGCGAAAATCCTGCATGAACTCGTAGTGGACGACCGTCTCGGGAGAGTGGCTGGTGGTCTCGAGAAATTTCTGCAGCCCCGCGCGCGTGACATTGTCGACACAAGGCGTCCCGAGGACGTAGAGCTTCTTGAGGCCGAGCTGGGCCTGAACCGCCCGCAACGCCTGAATTTGGCAGCCGACACCAATGACGAGCACCCGCTCGAGCCCGGCTCGCTCGATTTGCTCGAGCACCGACAGGTTCGGCGAAAGAGTTGGCTTGTTGACCCGCGCGGCAAGCACTTCTGCAGGGGTACGGGCAACGACGGGCCTAGGCCCGAAGCGATCGTCGGGCTGGTTCTGGACGCAGACGACTCCCTCAACCAGGCCCCGTTCGAGCATTCTGCAGGCGATCGCGCTGACAATTCCGGTCCACTGGGCTCCAGGGATGGGCTCTCGTTTGCGGGCCACCATCATTTCTTCGCAGACGCCAAAGTAGCGATCGGCGTCGCTCTCGAGATCGCGGCTGCGGCCGTGGGCTTGCGTCTCGAGATCGGCGATGTGCTGGTTGAGAAAGGCACAGGCATCTTTGACGTAATGGATGTAGTGAGTGTCGCACAGACCGCATTCACTACAGAGATCTTTGGCCGGGCGGCGACCGCCTGGCCTCATCGCCTTTGCTTTCTGGTGGGGAAACGTTACATTCATCCTAGAAATTAAGCCGCGACTGGCCGTTGGCAGGCTTTTTGACAAAGTAGACCGGCGCGGCCCATGCCGGCCAACAGAAGACGGCTGAATGTAATAACTCGTTACGTCAACTCGTTAGGTTGCCGTGTGGGCCTGCGGCTCTTCAGAGAAGGCCGCGTCCTGCGGCTGCAGCAGTAGGGGTTCTCGGTCGGAGGGTACGAGTTCGGCAGCGATGCGCTCGGCCTGGTGGAGGTGCAGCAGTTGGGCCAGCGTTGGCTTGAGCTCGGAGCGATGCACGATCGCATCGACAAAACCGCATTCGAGCAGGTATTCTGCCGTCTGAAAGCCTTCGGGCAATTTTTCGCGCAGGGTTTGCTCGATGACCCGGCGTCCGGCAAAGCCGATGGTAGCCTTCGGTTCGGCCAAAATAATATCGCCAAGCATGGCAAAGCTGGCCGTGACGCCGCCTGTGGTGGGGTCGGTGAGCACCGGAATATAGAGCAACCGCGCGTCGCTATGCTGCTGCAAGGCGCCAGAAATTTTGGCCATCTGCATCAGACTCAGCAAGCCCTCTTGCATGCGCGCTCCCCCCGAAGCACAGACGATAATGACACTCGCGCGATCGCGGGTCGCGCGTTCGATGAGGCGGCAGAGCTTTTCGCCGACGACAGAGCCCATGCTGCCGCCCATAAAGCGAAAATCCATGACACCCAAGGCAACAGGAATGCCAGCAAGCTTGCCGATACCGGTCTGCACGGCATCGGTTAGGTGGGTTTTCTTTTGATATTCAGCGATGCGGTCCGTGTAAGACTTGCGATCGTGAAACCCGAGGGGGTCGGTGGGTGAGAGGTCCTCGTCGAGAGGCTGCCAGGTGTCGGGGTCGATCAGCTGTTGGATGCGGGCATCGCTGGTGAGGCGCATGTGGAGGCCGCACTCGCTGCAAACCATGAAATTTGCCTGCAAATCTTTGGTGTAGGTCGGCACGCCACAGCCCGGACATTTCGTCCAGAGCCCATCGGGGATCTCCCGCTCCGGGCCGGTTGGCTCTTTTGCTTCCATTTTGCGGCGGTTGGCAAACCAATCAAAAAGGGACATGTGAAGGAATCTAATGAAGTGTGACGCATTTGTCTTCTGAAGAGATCTTGGCAGAAGAAGCCGTTCCCTGAGGCGAAATCGCAGGGAACCTCGGAAAATCCCGATGCACTCTTGAAGCTAGCGCGCGTGTGACCCCTGAAGAGAAGCCGCAGAAAAGCCACGCGACAGCTCGACTGGCATGCCTAGAGCAGATCGTATCATCTGACCGCTGCCAAAACGGCTTGTCAAGCTCCGGGTTCGGTCGGTCCGGCAATGGGCGCGCGCGTGATGCCCGCCCGTTCGAGAAGGCGGGCGGCTCGGAGTATGCGGGCCTCGGCATGGGGAGCAGCAATAAGCTGCACGCCCAAAGGCAGCGGTACCCCCTCAATCCAGACGGGTACCGAGAGCACCGGCAAGCCGACGAATGAGAGAGGTTGGGTGAAGCGCCCCAAATGCGATCGCACCCGCACGTCTTCGCCAGCAATCGTCGTGACAGCTTGCCCGATGGGAGTCGCGACTGTAGGTACGGTCGGTGCGATCGCCAGATCGACGTGGCGAAAGACCTCACCGATTTGCTCGCGATACCAGCGCCGAAATCGCCGGGCGCTCTGGACCCAAGCCGCCGGGACTAGCGCCCCGGCCAAAAAGCGATCGCGCGTGGCCGGATCGAACTCGAGCGGGCGCTGGCGCAGATTCGGTAGGTGCGTGGCTGCCCCCTCGGCAGCCGTAATGATGTAGGCAGCAGCGCGGGCGCGAGCGGCCTCGGGAAAGTCGATGGTTTTGCGAACATTGAGGGCCTCAGCCACGCGCTCGACAGCAGCTAGGGCCTCGGGTGTGGCACCGCTGGCAAAATAGCCGCCTGCCACGGCAAGGCGATTGTCGGCGAGGCCGTCGTCGAGTTGGCGCAAGCACGGAATTGGCGCGCGCGGTGAGGAAACCGGATCGCGCGGGTCGTGGCCCTGCAGCAGGTCGAAGGCAATCGCGATATCTCGCACCGAGCGCGCGAAGATGCCGACGTGGTCGAGGCTAGCTGCAAAAGCAACCGTTCCTGCCCGCGAAATCCGGCCGTAGGTCGGCTTGAATCCGTAGATGCCACAAAGGGCCGCCGGCACGCGTACCGAACCATTGGTATCGGTCCCCAGAGCCACTGGCACCAAGCCCGCTGCTACCGCTGCAGCCGAGCCACCAGAAGATCCGCCGGCAATGCGAGTCGGATCGTGGGGGTTGGGCGTCGGGCCGTAGTGAGCGTTTTCCGTCACGAAGCCGTAGGCGTACTCATCCATATTGGTGGTGCCCAGGCAGATGGCCCCGGCCGCCTGCAGGCGTGCCACTGCCGTAGCGTCCTGAGTCGCTGGCGGATCCTCGCGAGCGATTCTAGAGCCCGCCAGGGTAACCGTCCCGGCCAAATCGAAGAGATCTTTGACGGCAAATGGGATACCTGCGAGGGCGCCTAGAGAGCAGTCTGGGGAACCTGCAGCACTGGCCAGGTGCTCGGCTGCAGCCAGCGCTTTTGCAGCGGCAATGGTGGTAAAGCAATTGCGCTGGGGATTTTCGCGCTCGACGCGGTCGAGGGCCGCTTTTGTTAGTTCCCAGGCGCTTGCCTCCCGACGGCGAATGGCCCGAGCGATCTCGGTAGCATCGGCTTGTAAGAGCTTCTCGAGAGTCATGGGACGAACGTCGAGGCTGCTTCCGTTGCTGGCGGCAATGGCAATGCCTCTACAAATTCTGCTAAAGACTTTATCTGGGCCAAGTTAGCTGCGATCGCAGGCCGGGAATCTTCTGGTAGCGAGAGCCCCAACAGCGCCGCCGTAGCATTAATGTAGCTTTCGAGTTCTTCCACGCAGATCCCTCACAAGATCGGTCGGGCTTCTCAAGAATACCCTAGGTCCGAGACCGCGAGAATAGGCGCTGGGGACGGGTCTGGGTAGGGTTCGAGCCATCGTTGGTACAATCGATGGGCCCACAGGGCCTGTGCCAAGCGTTCTAGAATCTCCCCAATTTCCCCATGCGCGTTCTCCTTACCGGTGCGAGCGGTTGCGTCGGTCACTACATCACCGAAGCCCTACTCCAACAAACAGACTGGGAGATTGCCCCGGTCGCGCGCAACCCAGCTAAGCTAAACCTCGATGGCCTCGACGATCCGCGCGTAGAAATCGTGACAGCAGATCTGCAGGCGGTCGAAACCCTCGCGCCCCTTGCAAAGGAAGTAGACGCTGCTATCCTGGCCGCCACTGCCTGGGGAGGACCTCGGGAAATTATGGCAGTCAATGTCGAGAAAACCCTGAGTCTGATGCAAATGCTCGACCCCCAGCGCTGCAAGCAAATTATTTATTTCTCGACAGCCAGCATTCTTGACTTCGAGCACCGGCTGCTCCCCGAGGCTGGCGAGATTGGCACTGATTACATTCGCTCCAAGTACGAGTGCTATCGCCGCCTCGCCGCACTCAGTGGCCTGCCACCGCTGACGGTGGTTTTCCCAACGCTTGTTTTGGGGGGCGACGACCGCAAGCCGCAGTCCCATCTCTCGGCCGGACTGCCGGCGATCGCCAAATGGGCGGGCCTGGCCAGCTGGTTTCGTGCCGAAGGCAGCTTCCATTTCATCCATGCCCGCGACATCGCCCAAATCGTGCGCTATCTGCTGCAAAACCCCAGCTCCGTCCGGCGCGAGTATGTCTTGGGCAATGCCGCTCTTTCGGTAGATGGTCTTTTGGCCGAACTCTGCGGCTACTGGGGGCGACGGGTGCGGGGCTACATCGCTTTGACACCCGAGCTGACGGAATTTGTCATTCGCGTCTTTCGCATTCAGATGGCCGACTGGGATAGATTTTGCCTGCAGAAGCGGCATCTCACCCATCGCCATCCCGTTACCCCGGCCGATTTTGGCCTTACGCCCTGTTGCCCGACGCTAACGGCTGCCCTCCAGCTTGCAGGGCTACCCCAGCGGACCCACCGGGCGGTGGCGAGCTAGGAATTTCTCGGCGTCGCTAGCAATCAGCGGTGGCGAGAGCCAGTATCCTTGCACTGCCTGACATTGCAGGGCGGCGAGCTGCTCGAGTTGCAGCTCGGTTTCGACCCCTTCGGCCACGACATCTAGCCCGAACGTCCGCGCGAGGGTCACGATCGCCTCGACAATGCGACTATCTTCTGCCTGAGCGCCCAGGCCCGAAACAAACGAGCGATCGATTTTCAACGTATTGACCGGGAAGCGCTTGAGATAACTCAGCGATGAATAGCCCGTCCCAAAATCATCAATGCTGACGCGCACGCACCGCTCCTTGAGAGCGGCTAGCGTATCGACTGTCAGCCGTATGTCTCTCAAGAGGCTACTTTCGGTGAGTTCTAGCTTCAAGGATATCGGGGATAGTCTCGTGCGGTCGAGCACCCGATCGATCGCCGCCAAAAAGTTAGGAGCTTGCAGCTGGCGGGCCGAGACATTGACGCAGATCTCGAGCGGTGTATCCGGCCAACGCTCGAGCCAATAGCGCGCCTGCAGGCAAGCAGTTTCGAGCACCCAGTCCCCCAGGGCAAAAATGGAGCCAGCCTCCTCGGCAACGGGAATAAACTTGTCCGGAGAAATCAAGCCTCTTTGGGGATGATGCCAGCGCACCAGGGCCTCAAAACCCAGAACAGAGCGGTCGACCACAGCGATGATGGGCTGATAGTGCAGTTCGAATTCGTCTCGTTCGAGGGCGCGGCGCAGGCTGGTCTCCAGCTGGAAACGCTCGAGCACTTGTTCGTGCATGGCGCGATCGAAAATCTCCGAACAGGCCCCGCCGCGAGCCTTAGCTCGATACATGGCCGTGTCTGCATCCCGCAAAACCTCGTCAGTGCCCTTATAGGCTTGCTGCCCGAGGGCGATGCCAATGCTAGCAGAAGTCGAGATTTCGCGGCCGTCGAGCTGTCGCAAAGACCGCAACGAGTCCTGGATGCGCTCGGAAACATGGGAGACCTCGCGTGCATCGCAGATGCCATCGAGCAAAATCACAAACTCATCACCCCCCAAGCGACAAACAGTGTCGGTAGACCGCACCAAGCTTTGCAGGCGGTGGGCGACTTCGAGCAACAATAAATCCCCCACCTGGTGCCCCAGGCTATCGTTGATGGTCTTGAAGCGATCGAGATCGATAAACAGGACTGCAAACCAATAGTTAGGATATCGGTGGATGCGGCTGAGGGACCGATCGAGTTGCTCGACGAGCAGGGTACGGTTAGGCAGCCCGGTCAACTCATCGTGTAAGGCGGCATGGCGCAATTGCGTCTCGGCCTGTTTGAGATTATTGATGTCAGTGAAGGTAACAACAATCTGCTGGAGCAGGCGGTTGCGATCGAACTCTGGGAAGGCATTGACCAATACCCAGGTGCACCCCCCCTCTTCGCGGCGAATGCCGTACACAGACTGCCGCAGCGGGACCAGTCCCCCTTTGACTAGGTTGACAGGATATTCCGAGAGCGGCAGTTCCGAGCCGTTTTCCCGGCACCAGCGCTGGGGCAAGTCTTCCAAAAATTTACCGATGAGGTTGACTGCCGGAGTGCCGAACAATTCGCAAGCTTTGGCATTGCACAGGGCAATGCTAGTGTCGGGGGCATACACGACAACCCCAGCCTCCAGGTGATCGATGAGGTCGCGATAGTTAGCCTCTCGCTGGCGCAGGGCAACTTCAGCCAGATGGCGTTGGGTTACATCGGTCATCGAGGCCAGATACGCCGGTCGGCCCTCCCAATCAATCTCGACAACCCGCATTTGAGCGAAGACAAATTGACCGTCAGGTTGGCGAATCTCAATTTCGGTGAAGGACTCGGCAGCCGCCGGGATCACTCGACCGAAAATATAGCGCTCTAACCCAGCAGCCGATCGTCCGAAGAGTCTTTCAGCTGCTGGGTTGTGGAAACAAATATGCCCGTCGCCATCAACGACGACTAGCGCATCGGTCGTCGCGCCTACCAGGCTTCTCAGACATCGCTCGCTCTCCCGCAGGGCAGCTTCGGTTTGCAGGCGGGAGGTAATATCTTCTGCAAAGCAGAGGAGGTATTTGGGCTGGCGCGCGTCATCGTAGATGGGAGCCTTAACAATGTGAAGCTGGCGAGGGCCCAGGTTCGAGCTTGCAATGGTTTGGCAGGCGATATCTGCCGGCACCCGCGCTGCAAAGACATCCCGCTCGCGCTCGGCGGACTGGGCTGCTTGGGTTGCATCGAATAAATCGGCATCGGTACGGCCGATCGCAGCAGTCGCAGCGATACCAAAGAGAGTCTCGCTCGCCTGATTCCAGAGCAAGTAGCGGCCGAACTCTTGGGGACGACCGTCTTTGACAAAGATGGCCGCGGGCAGGCGATCGACAATGGTTTGTAGAAAGTCGTGGGCCTGCTGCGCCTCGGCTTCGGCACGCTTGAGCGTGCTGATGTCTGTCTGTAGCAAGAAGCACCCCCGTACGGGGCGATCGCCATCCGGCACCAAGACGACGCGCGTGGGGCGATCGCCCCATTGGGTCTCAAACTGGACGGGCTCGCCTGCCAGGGCTCGCTGGAGATGGGGAGCAACTTCGCCAAATACAGCCGAGCCGAGAATACTCTGCAGGGACTCACCCGATAATTCCGGCCGTGCCGAGAGCCCCTGCCAGCTCTGGAAGGTCCGGTTGGCAAACTGACAGCACTGGTGGGTATCGATGTAAGCGATGCCAACGGGCAGCGCATCTGCTACAGTGCGCTGGCGCTTTTTACTTGCACCTAGCTCGGCTACTTGCGTGCGGACGCGCTCCTCTAGGGTGATGTTTGCCTCCCGCACCCGCGCGAGTTGCGTCTGCAGCATGAGGCTCATATCTCGGAGCGTCAGGTTCAAAGTAGCGATTTCGGCAACCTGGCTCTGGGGCCACGGCGGTAGATCCTTGCCCTCAGCTAGCCTCTTGGGTAAGTCGGCGCTCGAGCGAGCGAGCTGCTGCAACGGCGCCACTAATTTGCGACTGGCCTGAGAGACTGACAGCAGTGTCAGCCCCCAAATTGCTAAGAGCAGCAGCAGATTGTGAATGTAGAAAGACTCCAAAACCTCGACGGCCTCAGTGGTTTGGGCCAGCTGCCAGCCATTAAATATCGTCAGGATCAGCGTTGGCAGAAAGGTAATGACCAGCAGAAGACTGACCGCGCTGCTGTGAATGGACCGCAGCGGCCGGTCGCTCGCGGGAGTTAGTCTTATTGGCTGGCGCTCGACCGGCAAAAAGCGAGCGAGCAGATCGGCGACGAAGGCATTGAAAATGCCATTGCTGCCGTGCTGGAGGGCCATGGCGAGGGCAGTTTTCAAAGAAGCGCCCAGAAAACTTCCATAAGCCAGACCAACAAGGGGCATTCCCAACAAAAACCAGTAGAGCCCGTCAGCTAGAGCGACGCGCCAGCGAGTGCGATAGAGCTGCCAAGAAACAAATGCCGCCTCGATTACAGCAACTGCAATCGTTATGTGATGGGGTGTCTCTCCTAGACCATCGCTGAGGCTGGAAACAACAATTGCGATCGCCACAGCCCAGATAGCCGGAAGCCACTGCACGGCAAGCATTATGGCAATGCCGCCAAGCAGGAAATCAAAACCCAAAAATAACGGCAAATGCAAGCGGTTGCCCAAATATCCTACTATTACCAGTAGGATGAATAGTGTAGAGAGCCTGGTGAAGCGATACTGCCAATTCAGCATGGCGATGGGCAACAGGGTATTGTTTCTGCTCCCATTATAAAAGGAGTATAAAAATCTATTTTTCCCTAGTGTTATTACTGACTCTCGGTGAGATTTAGACACCACTCGGGCTTCGGGGTAATGATTGGCGATGGGCTAAAAGCCTTGTCTGGCGGGATGTTTGCCAGAGTTTTAGGATCGCAGCACCATCGAGCTTTCGTCACAGGGGCACCGCTTGCCGGACACCCAAAAGCCAGGTGGTGGCCCGGCGAGTCGCTCTCGATAAATTCCCACCGGCTCGTACGGAGCTCACGAGCACAGCTCGCGCGTGAGTTGTACGGTGCGAGGCTGGTAGCCAAGTTTTTCGTATAGGCTAAGTGCGGGTTGGTTGTGGGCTAGCACTTGCAGGTCGAGGCAGCGGTCGCCGCGCGCGCGGGCTGCGAGTTCTGCCCGTCGCATGAGCGCCGTCCCGATTCCGAGGCGCCGAGAGGTCGGGCAAACGTAGAGCAGGAGGACCTGCCCGTAGCGCTCGCCGCTTGCTGGCTCGACGGCCGACCCCAGCCAAAGGAGACCGGCGGTCTCTACAGTCTCTACAACAATTGACGGTTGCGCCCCCCGCTCGCTGCGATTTCGGCTGCAGTGGCGATCGACCCACCACAGGGGCGTTGTTGGCAAGAAGCAGGACTCAATCGTCGCCCCGAGCTGGGAAAAGTGCGCTTCTGAAGGATAGAGTTCGCTGTAAGCCGCGCGTGCAAACTCCAGGAGTGCGGCTCGATCTTGTGGGGTGCCCTGACGCCATCGGTACCCAGTCGGCAACTCCACGCGGTCCTCCATAGGCTTCTGCATTCTCGCGAGTGAATGGCCAGAGATAGCAGCTATTCTGGCTGGGGAGCCAAGACTGTTTCGGGGGCCTCGACAGGGGCAGGAGCGGCCAGGTCTGACGGGAGAAAAATTCGGACGCTCGTTGCCAGAAGAGCAACGACGAAGACCAAAACAATCAGCAGTGGCGCGATGTAGGCACGGAGAAAAGACATGGGGAAGTTTCGCTAAAGCGGTTTTTAATTGTGAGGATTGCTCTTAAACTAGCGTCAGGCTGCCTTCAATGAGAGAGATTCAGTAGGGCGGATATTTGGTTGGCGAGCCAGGAGGTCGCGGCCTCCAGACGAGCTTCGATCCAGTCGCGCGCGCGCCAGTCGAGCCACCACCCCAGCAGCCACAGCCCCAATGAAGCAGCCGTGGTGCCCAGTGCCAGGGCGAGCAGGCCCAGATCTCCCCCCAGCTTCCGGCGCGATCGCTTTTTGCCCACGGGTTAGTTTTGGATGCGCGCGATCGCCCAGTCGTACCAAGCTGCCAGTCCCACCCCCGTTTTAGCCGAAACCGGCAAGATAGCCGCTTGGGAGTTGAGGGCGCGCGCGTTAGCCATGAGTCGATCTAGGTCGATATCGAGGTGGGGGGCCAGGTCAATTTTGGTAATCAACAGACAATCAGCCGCGCGGAACATGATGGGGTACTTCAGCGGCTTATCTTCCCCCTCAGTCACGCTGAGCAAGGCGACCTTGTAGTGCTCGCCCACTTCAAATTCTGCCGGGCAGACGAGGTTGCCGACATTTTCGACAAAAATAGCATCGAGCTGGCTGGGATCGAGCTGATGGGAAAGCTGGTGCAGGCCGCCAGCCACCATCTTGGCATCCAGATGACAAGCACGCCCCGTATTGATAGCAACGACTGGCACACTAGTGCGACGCAGGCGCTCGGCATCGAGTTCTGTGGTCATATCTCCCTCGATAACGGCCAACTTGAGGCGTTCGCGCAATCCCACGAGGGTTTTCTCGAGCAACGCCGTTTTACCCGCTCCCGGTCCGCTCATGACGTTCAAGCAGGTCAGGCCCCAGGCATCGAACTGGGCCCGGTTGCCATCGGCAATAGCCTGATTGGCATGCAATAGGTTCACCTCTAAGGCCGCGCTGAGGGTTTGATGCACGGAGTCAGCCTCCCGATCGCTTGTCCGCCAATTATAGACACCGCAATGGATTGAGATCGGCTTTACAAAAAGCTACATTCACACCTGAATTTCGCAGAATTCCCGAGGCGATCGCACTGTCTCGCACGGGTCTCCTTACCGAGAGCAGGGCAATCTTGGTTCTCCTCCGGCGCTCGACAGAGATTTCAGGAGGATCTCCTAAGTGTTTTCACATCATGCTTTGGGTTTGGCTTGCCATTTGTTTACAAAACTTAAAATAACTAGACCGCCCCTCCTGAAATTCACGTATCTCCAGCGAGAGATCTGGCGCTTCTATGGGCGTCTCGAGCAGCCAGAGCGCCGTCCCTTAGGGATCCTTGGCCGGGATTGCAAGGTAGAATCGTAGCCTGTCGCCAGAAACCTTTGCTGCCTTGGTAGAGTCTTTTGAGGCCATTCTCGAGCGCGCCCGCGACGGTCGGGATCTCACTCCTACAGAAGGAATCGCCCTGCTGGAAGCCACCGACCCAGCCGCGCTCGTTACCCTGCAAGCTTGCGCCAACGAGCTGCGAGAGCGGCAAGTCGGCAATACCGTCAGCTACGTCGTCAATCGCAACCTGAATTTCACCAATATTTGCGAGCAACACTGCAGCTTCTGTGCGTTTCGGCGCGACGCTGGCGATGCGGGGGCCTTCTGGCTCGACCGCGACGAACTACTCGCTAAAGCTGCAGAAGCGAGCGCGCGCGGGGCAACCGAGCTTTGCATACAAGGTGGCCTCAACCCGGCTGCTAAAAAAGCTGGCTCGAGTTTGGCTTACTATCAAGCGCTGGCCCGCGAGCTCAAGCAAGCCTTTCCGCACTTGCACCTGCATGCTTTTTCTCCCCAGGAAGTGCAGTTTATTGCCCGCGAGGATGGCCTGAGCTATCCAGCGACAATCTCGGCTCTGCAAGATGCTGGTGTCGGCTCCCTGCCAGGAACGGCTGCAGAAATACTCGACGATTTTCTCCGGCAGGTCATTTGCCCGGAGAAAATCGACACGGCCACTTGGCTCGCAATCGTGGCCGCCGCCCACCAGCAGGGCCTGCCCACAACCAGCACGATGCTCTGCGGCCACATCGAGACTCGCGCCCAGCAAATCGCTCACCTCGAGCGCCTGCGAACTCTCCAGCAGGCCGCGATCGCGCAAAATCGGCCCGCCCGCATCACCGAATTCGTGCTGTTGCCCTTCGTCGGCGAATCTGCCCCCGCACCTTTGCGCAAGCGCGTCGGCCGCGACCAACCGGATTTACCTCAAGTTCTCAAGCTCGCGGCCGTAGCTCGCCTTTACTTAGGAAATTGGATCCCCAACCACCAGCCAAGCTGGGTCAAGCTCGGGCTAGCAGGAGCGACAACAGCTTTGAATTGGGGCTGCAACGACCTAGGCGGCACCCTGATGGAAGAGCACATTACCACGATGGCCGGCGCTCGCGGTGGCACCAACCTAGACGTTGCCGACCTGCAAGCAGCCATCGCTAGCATCGGTCGCCCCTACCGAGAGCGCGACACCCTTTACCAAACCCCCGCCGCCGCAACAAACCCTGCGGCACACCCACTAGACTGAAGATAAAAAGCCGACGACCCGGCATGTGGCTTCACGCTCACAAGGAAGTAATCGAACTGAATCACTGATGGACCTCGTTACTCTACAAAATCAACTCGACAATCTCTCTTTTCTGACGCTGTTTTTGGCGATGTTAATTTACTGGTTTGGCATTGCCTTCCCACGGGTGCCCTACCTCGAGAGCCTGGGCACGGCAACGACAGCGATCGCCAGCCTGAGCATTGCTGCCCTGCTGGGGGCTCGCTGGTTGGAAGCGGGCTACTTCCCCATTAGCAATCTCTACGAATCACTGTTTTTCTTGGCCTGGGGAGTAACAGCCAGCCATCTGGCGATCGAACACTTCAGCCGCTCGCGCTTGGTCGGTGCGGTTGCCGCACCTTTAGGAATGGGCATTACGGCCTTCGCAACCCTATCTCTGCCCGAAACCATGCAAGCCTCAGCGCCGCTGGTTCCCGCCCTAAAGTCAAACTGGCTGATGATGCATGTCAGCGTCATGATGCTCAGCTACGCCGCTCTGTTGGTTGGCTCTTTGGTGTCTGTTGCATTTTTAGCGGTCACTCGCGGTCAGGAGGTCGAGTTACGAGGGAGTTCCTATGGCACCCTCGACAAGCGACGGATGGCCTTGGCGCGAGGTGAGATGGCGGAATCTGCAACTGGCTCTGATGGTGGCGTTGCCGTTGCCCTACCAACCACTACTTTAGTACCAGAGCGCTCGGGCTTGGCCGATGCTCTGGATAACATTAGCTACCGAACTATTGGTTTGGGTTTCCCACTGCTGACAGTGGGCATCATTGCTGGGGCCGTGTGGGCTAACGAAGCTTGGGGATCCTACTGGAGCTGGGACCCAAAGGAGACCTGGGCGCTGATTGTTTGGCTGGTATTTGCTGCCTACTTGCACGCACGCATTACCCGAGGCTGGCAAGGGCGACGACCGGCAATACTGGCTTCGGTGGGCTTTTTAGCTGTCTGGGTTTGCTATCTGGGGGTCAATCTTCTCGGTCAGGGCCTGCACTCCTACGGTTGGTTTTTCTAGGCGCGCCCCCGAAAGCTCCCTGCTTGGCTAGATTCTCGCGATCTAGATTGTTTTAGGGCGCGCTGCGGGCCTGGACCGGATGAATGCCAGCAACACCCTCACTCAGTAGGCTGACTTCTATTTCTAAATGCGTCTCCAAGCAGCTGAACTCCAGCCTCGCTCCCGAACTTGCGGACGGCTCGCCTGCTAGTGCTCTCCCTCGAGGTAGATCTGGGCTGGCCCTCAACATATTCGGGATATATACGGTTGTATCCGATTCAATCAGCTCATAACATATGCATGTGGTGCAAGTCACGAACCCACTGGTGCGATGGACTTCGGCAGGGCGTCGTCCTTGCAGCCACATGAAGAGAAGAAGCATTAAATAAGAAGAATTAGCCCTACTGAGGTGTCTGGATGTCTGCAATTAAGGCACAAGCGTTGAGGCAGAGCAGCCTACAGCTGCTGTTGGCCTATAAGAAAGATAAAGATCTCTATACCCGCAATCGCATTGTCGAGCTCAATTGCGGCCTCGTACGCAAAGAAGCTCATCGCTGGGTGGGCCAATGTGGCGAGAGTTTCGATGATTTGATGCAAGTTGGTAGCTTGGGTCTTATCCGCGCGATCGAGCGTTTCGACCCGTCTAGAGGCCATGCCTTCAGCTCCTTTGCCGTCCCTTACATTCGCGGCGAAATCCAGCATTATCTGCGCGATCGCAGCTCCGCTATTCGAATTCCCCGCCGTTGGCTCGAACTAAAGCAGCAAGCCAAGGCGGTCGCTCGCGAGTTGCGAGTCCAATTCAACCGACAGCCTACAGGCTCTGAAATCGCGATGGCAATGAATCTGTCTCCGCGCGAATGGCAAGAGTTAGAGCTGGCCACTCGGAACCAGGAACCACTCAGTCTGGACATGCCCATTGCTGGCGAAGATGACGGAGGAGCTTGCCTGGGCGAACTCGTTCCGGATAGTAAGTATTGCAGCTTTCAGCTGGCAGAAGAAGATCGCATCCGATTGCATCAAGCGCTCGTTCAACTCGAAGATCGCACCCGTAAGATTCTGGAGTTTGTTTTTCTGCACGACCTCACGCAGAAAGAGGTCGCCGACATGTTAGGAGTCAGTGTGGTAACGGTTTCAAGGCGTCTCAAGAAAGGCCTAACGCGCCTCAAATGTGTCATGTCCGCCTCTGAAGACGCGAGCGATTGAGGATGCATTCAGGTCGGTATGGGGCATAATTTAGTCTGAAACGCGACTGCAGTGGGGAGGATTGATTATGCGCGGGTTATTACAAGGTGTGAGTGTTGGGTTGTTGGCATTACTAGTAGGGGTAGGGTGCGGTAGCTCGTCAGATGACGCTGCTATCGAGCCAGCCCCACAGGTGCCTCAAGAGGCAAACCCCGAGCCAGAAACCGATCTTGCCGAACTAAGCGAGCCCCTAACAGTGCCCGGGCTCATCTCGCCAACCACGCCCGAGTCGATCGTCGCCCAGGCCGGCCCCGAGCCCGGTAAGGCCCTTGGGCGCGACGATCCGTTCGCGCCGGTTGTTGTTGCTGCCAGACCCGCACCAGCAGCACCAGTCGACCCGCCTGCCGAGGTTGTAGAAGCTGACGACGAAGAGTCCGCACCCACGCCCCCAACGGCAGCGCCCCCCGAACCACCGCAGCCTACCAATGCTTTGGCCGTCCGAATCAGCGGCATCGTTCAGATCGGCAACACCATCCGAGCGATCGTCGACGATCCCAACGAATCTGTCAGCCGCCATGTCGGTGCGGGGCAATTCGTATCCAACGGCCGAGTTCTCGTCAAAAACATTGATATTGGCTCGGAGCCCCCAACGGTCCTGCTCGAGGAGGTAGGCATCGAGGTCCGCAAGTCTGTCGGGGAAGTCGTGTCTACTGAGGCAACAGTAGATGACATCGGCTTGGGTACCGGTTTTTCTCCTGTCATCTCTCGTTCCTCGGTTCTTCCTAACGTACCGCCGCCCCCGCCGTCGGGTATTTAATCGGGCATCTAGGGCTCCTATGACCCAACAATTAGAAAAACTGACTTGCCCGCGCTTGCCGTTGGCCGTCTATCGAGAGGTAGCAGCCCATCTCCAGCAGACAGAGGGGGTCTCTGTAGAAATTTTGCCCGCACCGGCGGGCGATTTTGACTATCTCCAGAGCCAGGTGGGGGGGTTGTTGGTGTCTTATCCAGCCGGTCTCAGCGAAGCGTCCGAGCAACGCCTAGCAGCGATTTTGGCCTACTACTGCGATCGCAGCGACACGGCTTGGATTCGCGAGCCCCGCTAGGAAAGATGCCAGGTGATGCTCTAAATTGGGCTCGCCTGCAAGCGGGCAATGGCGCCATCGAGCCGCGCGGTGCCTTCGGCGAGATCGGTAATGCGAGAGAGAGAGTCCCGGAGTTCTGCTGCTCCGGGAAAGTCTTTGGCGTACCAAGCCAAGTGTTTGCGAGATTGGTAGATGCCGCGCTCGCCTTTATAGTCCCACAGTCCCTGCAGGTGCTCGCGGGCGCAGAGTAGGCGCTCGACGGGGCTCGGGCGCTCGAGCGCTCGTCCGGTTCGCAAAAAGCAATCGATTTCGCCAACCAAGTAGGGGTAGCCGAGGGTTCCCCGCGAGCACATCACGCCATCCGCCCCGGTCAGCTCCAAGCAGCTGATAGCCGCCTCAGCTGAGAAAATATCGCCATTGGCGATGACAGGAATCGAAAGGGCCTGCTTGACCTTGCCAATCCAGTGCCACTGGGCCGGGCCATTGTAGCCCTGCGATCGCGTGCGGGCGTGCACTGTCAGCATGCAAGCGCCCGCTTCTTCTAAGCGACGGGCAAAGTCGACGATCGTAATTTCGCGGTCGTCCCAGCCAATGCGAGTCTTGACGGTGACCGGCACCTCAACAGCCGCCACGACTGCCCGCACGATTTCGACGGCGACCTCTGGTTGCCGCAGCAACGACGAGCCGCCCCCTTTGCGGGTAATTTTGTTGACGGGGCAGCCCATATTAATGTCGATCGCCCGCGCGCCTTCAGCAACCGCCCTGCGCGCGGCCTCTCCCATAAAGTCGGGGCGACAATCAAATAGTTGAATGCCGACAGGATGCTCGTCGGGATCGAGTTCCATTACCTGGGGTAGGGCCTTAAGCTGCCCGACCTCCCGCGCGCTCGCCATTTCGGTATAAAGCATCGACTCTGGCGCAAATCGGCGTACCAAGCGCCGAAACACTTTATCGGTCACCCCCGATAGAGGCGCTTGGAAAACCCGCGATTTTAGCTGCAAGTTGCCAATTTGCAACGGCTGGGACAGCTTTGCTTGCAGCTCGGCAGACAGTGGATACGATCCTGCGACAGGCATTGTTACTGTGAAATCACCTAGTTTGTATTGTCCGTCTGCAAGAGCTACTGCAGCAAGATCTCGGCTTCGCGATACGCTTGGGAAAGAATTGGGAGAGTGTGCTTTGCCCGCGAACCGTCGCTTGCTGCTACTTTTTCTGGGGCTTTGTTCGATCGTTGCCGTCGGCACATTCTGGAGTCAGCCTTCGCACCTGCAAACGAGCGATCACATTGCCCGTGGCACCGGCGGCGCCGTTGCTAGCGTTGACATCCGCGCGACGCAAGCTGGCATCGATATTCTGCGGGCGGGTGGTAACGCCGTCGATGCGGCGGTCGCCACTGCTGCTGCCCTCGGTGTCGTACGTCCCTTCTCTGCCGGTGTGGGTGGGGGCGGCTTTATGGTTATTTACTGGCCCGACCGCGATGTTGCCATCACGCTCGATGGCCGCGAAGAAGCGCCGGCTGCAGTCGGGCCGGATTTATTTCGCGACCCTGAGAGTCGCGAGCTGCTGCCCTTTCGCCCCAATCGCATCGGCAGCGGTCTTGCGGTTGGCGTTCCCGGTACCCCGGCAAACTGGGCCGCTGCCGCCGAGCGCTACGGCACCAAACCCCTTGCCGAACTTTTGCAACCGGCGATTGCCCTGGCTCGAGATGGCTTCCCGGTTAATGAGACCTTTGCCGCTCAGATTCGCCGCAATCGCGATCGCTTCGAGGCCTTTACCAGCACGCGCGCTCTGTATTTACCTGGCGGCAACGTGCCGGCTATCGGCAGTCGCTTTCGCAACCCAGACTTGGCCCGCACCTACCACCTGCTTGCCGAGCGAGGCATCAACGCCTTCTATCGCGGCGAAATCGGCGCGGCAATTGCTCGCACCGTCCGCGAGCCTCCCACTGTAGAGAGCCCCTCCTACAAAGTATGGCCGGGTACCCTAACCGAAGCCGACCTCGACCGCTACGATGTCCGCGTGCGCCCGGCCCTCGAGAGTGTCTATCGCGGCTACCAAATTTATGGCATGGGCTTGCCGAGCAGTGGCGGCATTACGATCGCCCAGATTTTGCATCTCCTGCAGGCGCGCGAGCTGGGCGCTCTCGAGCGAGCCGAAGCGCTCCACTATCTCATCGAAGCCGAGCGCTCGGCTTTTAGCGATCGCAACACTTACCTCGGCGATCCCGAGTATGTCGATGTGCCGGTGGCGGGCTTACTAAACCCGGATTATGCCCGCAGTCGCCCACTGCCCCCTCGGGCCCCCTCGGATGAAGCCGAATTTCGAGCGCTGGCTGGCGACCCTCTACCCTATCAGCAAGACCCGAGCCCCAGCCTCACGGCAATGCCTTTGACAATCCTCTCGCCAGATCGAGAAGGGGAATCGACGACCCACCTCACGGTCGCAGATAGTGCGGGCACCATCGTTTCTTACACCCTCACCATCGAGACCACGGGCGGCTCGGGCATGGTCGTGCCGGGCTATGGCTTCATTCTCAATAACGAGCTAACGGATTTCAACCCCGAAGCGCCCCACCCCAACGTTCCCGAGCCGGGCAAGCGCCCCCGCAGCAGCATGGCCCCGACCGTCGTACGGGCCCCCGACGGCACACTTTTTGCCTTCGGATCCCCTGGCGGCTCGACCATTATCACCACCGTCGCCGGGATTGCAGTCAATACAATCGACTTCGGCATGAGCCTAGAAGCAGCGATCGCCGCGCCACGCCTCTCGCAGCGCAATGGCGGGATCACCCAAGTAGATAGCAGCTTCGAAGGCTCTCAACTCGGCCGGGACCTGGCTTCGATAGGCCACCAGTTACAGTCTGTCAGCGAGATTGGCGCGGCTACAGGCATCCGCCATGACCCAGACGGCACTCTGACGGCAGTGGCAGAGCCCGAGAGACGCGGGGGGGGTAGCGCCATGACTGTGTCGCAGTGACCGCGAGGCTCCTGCAAGCTGTTTCGAGCTGTTGCTTCTACTTGCTGGCGAGGTCGGAGAACAGCACCTCTACCGCTTTGGCAAACTGGGGGTCGTCAGGGGTGCCAATGAGGTCCCGCTCGGTCTGAAGGTCCTCGCGCTGCTCTTCGGTCAGCTCGAGCACGACATCCGGGGCGATGCCCTCTTTGTTGATGTCGCGTCCGCTCGGAGTCAGGTACTTAGCAATGGTCACGGCCATGCCCGAACCATCGGCCAGGCGCCGCACCGATTGGACGAGGCCCTTGCCAAAGGTTTTGGTCCCCACCAGCTTGCCGCGCTTGAGATCTTGCAAGGCCCCAGAAAGGATCTCGCTCGCGCTAGCAGAGCCGCCATCGACAAGAACGACGACCGGTTTGTCGGTGATGGCGCGAGAATTGGCACTCTCCTGGCGTTGGATGCCATTGCGATTGACGGTAGAGACAATCGTGCCCTCGTCATACCACATGCGAGCAATCTCGATGCTCGCGCCCAGAAGCCCGCCCGGATTCGAGCGCAAATCGAGGATGTAACCCGAGATGTCTTCTTTTTCGAGCGTGCGGAGGGCCTTGCGCATCTCGCTAGCAGCATTAGCACTGAACTGGCTGAGGCGAATGTACCCCACGCGACCGCGATCGGTGTCTTCGACGCGAGCGCGCACGGGATTGAGTTCGATGCGCGCTCGCTTCACCTCAAAGTCAAGGCGGCGCTCGCCGCGCTCGATAGTCAGCATCACCGAGGTTCCGGGCTTACCACGAATAAGGTTAACGACCTCGTTGAGGTCCATGCCTTCGGTGCTTTGCCCGTCAACGGAGACGATGGCGTCGCGGGCAAGAATGCCCGCCTCGAAGGCGGGAGTATCTTCGATGGGGGCAACGACGACCACGCGTTCGGTCTCTTCGTCGAGGGCGATCTGGATGCCGACACCGGTCAGTTCGCCGCGCGTGTCAATCTGGAGATTGCGAAAGTCTTCCGGACGCAAAAAGCGCGTGAAGGGATCGTCGAGTAGCTCGAGCATCTCCTCGATGGCAGTGTAGGCTGCCTCGCGGTCATCGTAGGAGCGATCGAGGTACTCTTGGCGGACGGACTGCCAATCAACCTGGTTAAAGGTAGCGTCGAGATATTGACGGTTGATGATCTGCCAGGCTTCGTCGACTAGCTCCTTGGGGCTCTCTTGCAGGAATGCCTGGCTCTGAGAGACGTGAATGCCGACACCCGTGACGACAGCTGTAGCCAGCATCGTCGCCGTCGCCCCTAGAACTAGCCCGCGTTTGGTAACCATAGCTGCAAAATCTCGACGCCCTGTGGCGGGAACAATTTTTGGCAATGAGCACACCTTAGCATAGGCATCTGACTCTCAGATTTCTAAGTCGGGGGGTAAATTTTTACGCGCCACGACCGCGCTTGGAGCCCCATCGTTGTGTAGGCTTTGCTCAAAAACGCGACGAAAGCTCCCACCCATCAAGGCGAATCAACCATGGAATCTATCGCTCCTTCTCGCAGATCCCCAGAGCCACGAACCGGGCCACGAATCGAGCCACGAGCCGCCCGCCGCCAACGCTTGCAGCGCTACCGCACCCACACTCTATTGCAGGGGATGTGGCGAACGCTGGCTACTCTGGGCATGGCTAGCGGCCTGGTTTGGGTGACAACGCTACCTGACTGGACCCTCGTCAATGAGGCTAGCATCACAATTGTGGGCAATCGCTTGCTCCGAGAAGAAGCCCTCGAGCGCGCGCTGGCCTGGGAAGGGCAGCTTCCTGCCTCGCTGCTCCTGCTGCAGCCCGATCGGTTCGTCCGTCACCTAAAAGCCAGAGCGCCCATCGAGCGCGTCTCGATCTCGAGGAGCTTGTTACCTGTTAATCTGACCCTCGTTGTCGTCGAGCGCCCGCCCGTGGCGTTTACCCTGCCAGGACGAGCCGAGGCCCCCGCCCATGCAGGGGCAATGCCCACCCCTGTCACCCAAAAAGGCCTGCTCGATCCGACGGGGGCTTGGCTACCGGAGACCGCTTACACCGATGCTTTGGTGCCACCGGCATTGAAGATTCGCGGCTACAGTTCGCCGCAGCGCGATCGCTGGGTCCACCTCTACGAAGCCCTGCGGCAATCGCCCCTGCCAGCAGACAGTGTCGCCGAGATTGACTTGCGCGATCCGGACAACACCATCTTGGTCGTTCCGGGGCTCGGCCCCGTCCATATCGGTGCGTCCTTACCGCAGCTCGACGCACAACTGGCCGTTTTGGCCCAGCTGCGGATGAGTTTGCCCAAGGATAAACGTGCCGCCCGCACTCTCTACATCGACTTACGCAATCCCAAGGCTCCTGCCGTCCGGCCGCGAGTCGAAAAAGGTTAAAAAAGCCTGAATGTCAGAAGCTAGTATGCTCCTCGAAAAACCGCTGCGATTGCCGCTCGGACACCTCGTAGCTCGAATGGGGCGTGGGCTATGCTGATGTTCTGAAATAACGCCGTTAGGCCCTGCTACAAGCACGGTGGGGCTTTTGCCGGCTCTGTTTTTCTGTGCCTCTTAAACTTAGGCAAGGCAGGGGCCGTGCGCGTGCGTCGCTTGTAGAATGCGCGAGGAAATCGCGCGACAAACTAGTTGACTATGGCACTCGATCGCCGACCTGACGACCTATCCTCTCATCTTGAGGGAGACCTAGACCGCATAGAAACCGAGCCTGATGGATTTCCGGCGCAATCGGAGTTCGCCGCCGAATATGGGAGCACGTCTATATCTATGAATAATTTTGCAGAGGAAGGCCGGGGCCACGATATCGTCCCAGGTAACGTTGCGCGCATCAAAGTTATTGGTGTCGGGGGAGGCGGCTGCAACGCAGTCAATCGCATGGTCGTCAGCGGCATCACGGGAGTGGAGTTCTGGGCGATCAACACTGACGCCCAAACGCTAGTGCAGGCTGCCGCACCAAATTGCCTGCAGATCGGCCAGAAGCTCACGCGCGGACTAGGTGCCGGCGGCAACCCCCAGATCGGCCAGAAGGCAGCAGAAGAATCCCGAGAAGAAATTGCCGCTGCTTTGGGAGATACGGACTTGGTCTTCGTGACTGCTGGTATGGGAGGCGGCACGGGTACCGGCGCGGCTCCGATTGTGGCAGAAGTGGCCAAAGAACTGGGTTGCCTGACCGTTGGTGTCGTGACGCGCCCGTTTACCTTCGAGGGACGGCGGCGCACCACCCAGGCCGACGAAGGGATCGAAGCGCTACAGCGCAGCGTCGATACCCTCATCACCATTCCTAACAACAAGTTGCTGTCGGTCATCGACGAGCAAACCCCTATGAATGAGGCATTCCTGGTCGCAGACGACATTCTGCGCCAGGGCGTTCAGGGGATTTCGGACATCATTACCATTCCGGGCCTGGTCAACGTTGACTTTGCCGATGTCCGAGCCGTTATGGCTGATGCGGGCTCGGCGATGATGGGCATCGGCACCGGTTCGGGCAAGTCTCGCGCCAGCGAAGCGGCCACGATGGCAATTTCTTCGCCGCTGCTGATTTCGACGATTGAAGGCGCTAAGGGCGTTGTCTTCAACATTACAGGTGGCAGCGACTTGACGCTGCACGAGGTCAACACGGCAGCCGAGATTATCTATGAAGTTGTCGATCCCAATGCCAACATTATCTTTGGTGCTGTTGTTGACGAGCGCATGCAGGGTGAGATTCGCATCACGGCGATCGCCACTGGCTTCTCGGGCGACAGTTTGAGTTCTGTCGGCCGCGAGGTGCGCGAGGCCCCCGCTCGCTCGGCAGAAGTCGTGCCCTTCAAGCCCCAAGTCGACCGGGCAGAAGCCGATATGCTGGGCAGCAACAACGGCGAGCCCGATATCCCCGAGTTCCTGCGCCGCCGCCGCCCCAACCGACGCTAGGGCGGATCGAATCGCAATTTCTGTAAAGCGGGTTTCTCCAAAAGAGAGGGCCCGCTTTTTGCTATGGTGCCGGTATTTACGGCTGCAGTGTTTTTATTCAAGGAAGGCTTGGCGCATGGCGATCGCGACGGCTCTGACGATAGCGGGCTCCGATAGCGGTGGCGGCGCGGGCATTCAAGCCGATTTAAAAACCTTTGCCTTCCACTGCGTCCATGGCACCAGTGCCCTCACCTGTGTCACCGCGCAAAACACCACGGGCGTTGACCGCGTTGATGCCCTGCCGCCTGCAGCCGTCGTCGCGCAGATCGAAGCAGTCGCTCGCGACATCGAGGTTGGGGCGGCGAAGACGGGGATGCTACTCAACGCCGAAATTATCGAGGCGGTGGCTGCGGCCGCGCGCGCTGAGGCCATCGGGCCGCTGGTAGTAGACCCAGTTATGGTGTCGCGAGCGGGGGCACAGCTGGTTGACGATCTTGCCGTTGCCACCCTCAAAGAGAAACTGCTTCCCCTGGCGATGGTGATAACTCCCAATCGCTACGAAGCCCAAATTTTAGGCGATCTAGAAATTGCTACGTTGGCCGATATGGAGACCGCCGCTCGGCGCATCTTCGAGCTGGGGCCCCAGAGCGTTCTAGTCAAGGGCGGGGGCATGAAGGGCGACCTCAAGGGAATCGATCTGTGGTTTGACGGCGCTGAATTTCTGCGCTTGCCCCTCGAGCCAGTCCCGGCTGTCGAAACCCACAATACCCATGGCACGGGCTGCACGCTCTCAGCCGCGATCGCGGCAAATCTGGCCCTCGGGCGAGACTTGCCAACTGCCATCGCCCAAGCCAAAGAGTACGTCACCCGCGCGCTACATCATGCCCTCGACGTCGGTCGTGGCAGCGGCCCGGTCGGACATTTTTACCCCCTGCTAGCTTGAAGGGCCCACTGCGATCGATACAATAGGTCTCAACCTATGAAACTGAGTGTTACGGTCTTCCTATGACAGCCGCCACCACCACCAAGACCGAGTACGAAGCAATTATCGGCTTGGAAACCCACGTCCAGCTCAACACTGCCACCAAGATTTTCAGCCCCGTCTCCACAGAATTTGGTGCGACCCCCAACTCGAACATCTCGCCAATCTGCCTGGGCTATCCGGGAGTGTTGCCGGTTCTTAATGAGAGCGTCCTCGAATCTGCGGTCAAAGCTTGCCTGGCCATCAATTGCCGGGTGGCACCCTACAGCAAATTCGATCGCAAGCATTATTTCTACCCGGATTTACCGAAAAACTACCAAATCTCCCAATACGACTTGCCCATCGGCGAGCACGGCTATCTCGATGTCGAAATTGTCGATAAGCCGGGCAGCGAGCCGGTCTCCAAAAGAGTTGGTATCACGCGCCTCCACATGGAAGAAGATGCCGGCAAGCTCGTCCATGTCGGCAGCGATCGCCTCTCGGGATCGACACACTCTTTGGTAGATTTCAACCGCGCCGGCGTGCCCCTACTCGAGATTGTCACCGAGCCGGATCTGCGCTCTGGCAAAGAAGCCGCCGAATACGCCCAAGAGCTGCGCCGCATCATGCTCTATCTGGGCATTAGCGACGGCAACATGCAAGAGGGCTCCCTGCGCTGCGACGTGAACGTATCCGTACGTCCCGTGGGCCAAGAAAAATTCGGCACCAAAGTCGAAATCAAGAATATGAACTCGTTCAACGCCATCCAGCGGGCGATCGACTACGAGATCGAGCGGCAAATTAAAGCCATCGAAGGCGGCGAGGCGATCGTGCAAGAGACCCGCCTCTGGGACGAGAGCAGCCAGCGCACCTTCAGCATGCGCGTCAAAGAAGGCTCGAGCGACTATCGCTATTTTCCCGATCCGGACTTGCCCCCCATCGAAGTCACCGTCGAGCAGCGCCAAGCCTGGCTTGCCGAGCTGCCGGAGCTACCCGCCCAAAAGCGCCAGCGCTACCAAAGCGACTATGGCCTTTCGGCCTACGACGCGCGGGTTCTCACCGACGATCGCGCCGTAGCCGAATATTTCGAGGCGGCCGTGACCACCGGTGCCGACGCCAAGCAAGTCGCTAACTGGGTCCAAGGCGACATTGCCGCCCACCTCAACAAAAATAACCTCGCCATCGGCGAGATTGCCCTCCAGCCCGAGGCCCTCGCCGAGCTAGTAAACCTGATTACCGACGGCACCATCAGCGGCAAAATCGGCAAAGAAGTCTTACCCAAACTTTTGACCGAAGGCGGTTCTGTCACAGAACTCGTCAAAGACAAAACCCAAATCTCCGATCCTGAGGAGATTGCCAAGATTGTCGATGCCGTTATGGCCGCCCACCCCGAAGAAGTCGAGAAATATCGCGGCGGCAAAAACAAGCTCCAGGGCTTCTTTGTCGGCCAAATCATGAAGCAAACCGGCGGCCGCGCCGACCCCAAGCTCACCAACCAAATCTTGATCCCCAGGCTCAAGGGCGAAGCCTAGAAGGCCGAGACTCTGGGAGCTGCAATCGGGAGCTGCCGCAGCCCCCAGTCGTATCCTTTGCAGCGGCGGGCTCCGAGAACGAGGCACCACCCAAACCTGCCATACGAATGGCGTTATCACTTTCGGGGGGGTCTGGGGGCACGTTGCCCCCAGCGGAGGGAGCGCGAGGGGGGCTGGTGCCTCTCGAATTCCGGGTCTATCAAGGAAAAAGCGAAGCCAACACCACAAACTGAAATAAACCAATGCATATCGAAGCCTGAGGCGCGATGGATTGCAAAGACTACTTTTTTCGCCTACTCGCCCGCCGCGAATACAGCGCCCGCGAACTTGAGCGCAAAGCCCGCGCCAAAGACTTTGACGAAGAGGCGATCGCCCTGGCCCTTACCTACCTTCAAGAACGCAACTACCAATCCGACGAACGCACTGCCGAAAGCATCATCACCAGCTGCCGGGGGCGCTACGGTCGCACCGTCGCCCGCCGCAAGTGCCTCGAAAAAGGCCTCGATCTCGAGCTATTCAATCGCCTCTGGGACGAGCAAACAGCCGAAGCCAACCCCAGCGAAGAGCTAGCTGCCCTCAAAGCCAAAGCCCAGCGCCAATACAAAATCGCAACCTTCAGCCAACTCGATCCGAAAACAAAAGGAAAATTAGCCAATTTCCTGAGTTACCGGGGCTTTAATCCTTGGGAGACCATCCAACGCTGGCAGGACGAAGAGGTCGAATGAACTCCAAAGCGATTGCTCTGGCTCGGGTTTTCCTAAAGCTCGGCATCATCGGTTTCGGCGGACCCGCCGCCCACATTGCCATGATGGAGACCGAAGTCGTCGAGCGCCGCAAATGGCTCGACAAAGGGCATTTCCTCGATCTCATCGGGGCAACCAATCTCATTCCCGGCCCGAACTCGACCGAAATGGCCATCCACGTGGGCTACTCCCACGGCGGTCTCCTCGGTTTGGTTGTTGCGGGAGTCTGTTTTATCTTCCCGGCCGTGACCATTACCCTCATCTTGGCCTGGGTTTACGCCACCTTTGGCACTACGCCCCAAGTGGCACCCCTGCTTGCCGGCATTAAGCCTGCTGTCTTGGCCGTTATTGCCGGTGCTCTCTGGCGCTTGGGTAAAAAAGCCGTCAAATCTCGCCAGCTCCTTGCTGTCGGCTTGTTTGTTGCTGTTTTGCTGCTGCTGGGGCTCAACGAAGTGTTTGCCCTCCTCATCGGTGGAGTCGTCGGCATGCTCTGGCTGCGCCTGGGGGGCCCGGCCCAGAAAGCCGTGGAGGCTTTCGTCGGCGGCATGAGTGTTGGTGCCATTCTAAAAGCTGGCGCGGCCGGAGCGGCCGCTACCTCACCACCACTTTGGAAAGTTGGCTTATTTTTCTTAAAGGTAGGCTGCGTGTTATTTGGTAGCGGCTACGTACTGATAGCTTTCCTGGAAGGCGAAGTGGTCGATAAGCAGGGCTGGCTGAGCCAACAGCAGCTCCTCGATGCGATTGCGATCGGTCAGCTCACTCCCGGTCCGGTGCTTTCGACCTCGACGTTCATCGGCTACCAAATTGCTGGCCTCGGGGGAGCCCTTGCCGCCACAGTTGGAATCTTTTTGCCCTCGTTTTTGTTTGTGTTGGCACTGAACCCATTGGTACCCCGATTGCGAAAGTCACCGTGGAGTGCGGCCTTTCTCGATGCAGTTAATGTTAGTGCGGTGGGCTTGATGACTATTGTTTCTCTGCGGCTGGCCTATGCCGTCTTGGTAGTGCCGTTTTTCGAGACCCCGGTACTCGGCGGAGTCTCCGTTGGCATTGCAATTGCCGCAGGCGTAGCGCTGTTTCGCTTCAAGGTGAATGCCGCTTGGCTAGTGCTGGGAGGGGCAGCTATGGGGATGCTCGGCGCCTTCCTCTCTCCTGCGTAGAGATGCAGGAGAGAGGAAGGATCGCGCATACCCCGACAGAGTGCAAATCATACAGATCCAGTCAGATTAGAGCTTTCCGAGACCAAAGAGCTCTCAAGCACACCGGGTGCGTGGCGTCCCCATAACAAAAAGACCCCCCAGAAGAGCGAGTCATCTGGGGGGTCATGCAATGTCAACCTGG
>CAYTBI010000009.1:72877-103922 GCA_964435975.1 uncultured bacterium | reverse complement strand
TTTCCAAAGGCGGTTCGTCGCTGTAGGGTTCGCCGCTTGGAAAGATAACATCTGCAGTCGCTGGCGAAGACGCGGATTTGGTCTCTCGGGTTACGGTCATGGGATGTTCCCTGCCTGCACGCACTCTATTCTAGAGGGCGTTGGCCGCGCTCGGAGCCGCGCCTACGAGCCACAGAAAACTTGGCGATCGCTAAGGGGTAGGAAATTCGAGCGTTATCGCAAGTGGCAACTAGTAAGGCAATAGCGTGCAACTCTAGCACTCCGCGATAATTCCCGTGAAGGCATCGTTCGTGAGGGAAGCGGAACAGATCGGTGGATACCTCCTGAGATTCTTCCATCATCTCTTGTTAGGTGATGCTACCGAACCCGGACCACTCCAATTCTGGTTGGCACGCGCAAGGTGAGTTATTGGGGACTAGAAAATATCGGCCAGCTCTAAATCTAAGGCTGAAATTAAGTTTCAAGTGAGAAGTTTTTTCGTGATTTTATATTAGGCATGTACTGGTGCTTGCAATCATCCGCTTTTCTCTTAGAGAAAAACGGGAAGGTAAATAGCTTCCGTAGATTTCGAGCCATAATGACCAATTCTGTTCGTGCAGGCCAACGACCCAGAATGGGATCGCACCGTCCGCGACTTCATTGGCACCGACGAACTCAATCTATCGAGAAAATGGGCGCAGAAGCTCTCTTTCAATTTTATTGGCGAACTCGATCGCTGCTTCAATCGCACGCCTTGAGGCTGGAGGCTATGATTTTCGGCGGCTCCGGCTACTTGAGCTCGCAACCCTGCAGGCTAAATTTAACGAAAGATGTTGGCTGTGGCGAGTTTCTTGCCTGAAATATCCCTGTCGCGAGTAGTGGCTTTCGGAGACTGACGACCCATGAATTACGACGCTTTCATCTCCTACAGCCGCGCCGACAGCAAAGAATTCGTCCTCGAGCTGCACGACAAATTAGTCCGGCAGGGTCTAAGAGTCTGGG
Organism: uncultured bacterium; assembly: GCA_964435975.1. Taxonomy (GTDB): domain Bacteria; phylum Cyanobacteriota; class Cyanobacteriia; order Cyanobacteriales; family Rubidibacteraceae; genus CAYTBI01. The sequence continues at coordinate 102,941 of CAYTBI010000009.1, read as the reverse complement.
TCGATCGCCATGATATTCCTCCCGCTGTCGACTGGCAAGACCAAATCGAAGACGGCATCGAGCGCGCGCACAATTTTATTTTTGTCATCGCCCCCCGCGCGATCGAATCAAAGTATTGCCTGCAAGAGCTTGCCAGTGCCGTCAAGCTCAAAAAGCGCATTGTTCCGCTCCTGCACGTGCCCGTCGAGCGCGACAAACGCCCCGCCGAGCTGCGCCGCCTCAACTGGATTTACGCCCGAGAAGAGAGCGACGACCTGGAGGAAGCCTTCTCGAAACTGCAGTGCTCTCTGGCACGGGAGCGCGAATACGTCGCCCAGCACACGGAACTACTCGTCAAGGCCCTACAGTGGGCGCGCAGTAGCAAGCGCCTCGATCTCTTGCTCGTTGGCAGCGATCGCAAAGCGGCAGAGGCCTGGCTCAAGCGCACATTCCACGACGCTCAGGCACCCTGCGAACCGCCAGAGCTCCTGTGCGAATATATCTGCGAGAGCATCAAAAACGCCGAGGGGCTGCTTACCGATGTTTTTATGAGCTATGCCTCCCAAGACCGAGAGGTCATGCTGGGGTTGCGCGCGGTCTTGATGCGCGAAGGGTTAACGATTTGGTCCGATCGCACCGAAATCGAAACCGGCCGCGAATTCCAAGAAGAGATCGATCGCGGCATCGAAGGAGCCGACACGCTCATTTATTTGTTGTCGGAGCACTCACTGGCCTCCCAATATTGCCAAGCAGAGCTAACCTACGCCAAGCGCCTTAACAAGCGCATCATCCCGATTCGTCTCGAGCGCGTGGCCCGCGAGGCAATTCCTAGCGAAATCGGGCGCGTGCAGCACATCGATGCTCTCAACTGGCAAGACAAAAAAGAGTTTCAAGCAACGGCGGGCTCTTTACTCAAGACACTACACGACGAGCGCTATTATTATTCGCAGCACAAAAAGTTGCTCGTCAAAGCCCTCAAGTGGGATCGGCAAAACAAAAATCCCAGTATCCTGCTGCGGGGCCACAACTTACAGCATTATTCGGCTTGGCATGATGTCGTCAGATCGCGAAAAGCAAGCGAGATTGTCCCCATTCAAACTGAGTTTCTGGCAGCGAGCCTAGCAAATCCGCCAGAAGCTTCTCTCGATGTTTTTATTTCTTACTCGCGGGCTAACTCTGATTTTGCCAGGAAGCTCAACGAAGCCCTGCAATTTCAAGGCAAGACGACCTGGTTCGACCAAGAGAGTATTCCTTCTGGTGGCAACTATCAAGAAGAAATCTATAAGGGTATTAAAATTTCAGATAATTTTCTCTTTGTCATCTCGCCGCAGTCCGTTAATTCGCAATACTGTGACGGTGAAGTCGAATACGCCCATTCCCTCGGGAAGCGGATTTCGACCGTTCTCTGTCGACCGACAAACGCAAGCAATCTTCCCAAGCATCTAGCCAAAATTCAATGGATTGACTTTACAGGCGAGGGCGGGAGTTTCTACACGAAGTTCGGCGAGCTGGTGCGCAATCTCGATATCGATCGCGAACACGTAAAAAAACATACAAAATGGCTGCTGCGGGCTCAAGAATGGACGCAAAAAGACAAAAGCTCTGACCTGCTGTTGCGAGGAAACGAGCTCGCCATTGCAACCGAGTGGTTGCAAGAGGTCGACCGAGACAACAAACAACCACCAGCAACAGCAGGACAACGAGAGCTGATTGAAAATAGCCAACAGGCCCTCGATGCCGAAGAAAAGCGCGAGAAAAAGCGGCTATTGGTCCTGCGATCGCTGCTGGGAGTCGTTACAGGCGCGCTGGCTATATCCATCGGACTCGGCATTGAAGCCTACCGAGAATTCCGGCACGCTGCCCTCAGCGAAGCAAAGGCAACAACGCGTTCTGCCGAGGCCTTGCTAGCCTCCGACCGGCAACTCGAGGCACTGCTGGCCATTCTTGACGCCAAACAAACCCTTGCAGACCTAAAAGTAAAACAGGGAGAGCTGGCAAGCTATAGCGATAGCATTCTCAGTCGAGTCGTGTTGCGAACCCGCGAGGCAAATCGCCTGAGCGGCCACGAACGAGAAGTTTACGATGTCGAGCTTCACTCTGACAATCGCGCGATCGCCACCGCAAGTGCGGACAAAACTATCAAGATCTGGGGGCTCGACGGCAAGCTCCTGGAAACCCTGACCGGCCATAACGGTCCTGTCTGGGATGTGAGTTTTAGTCCGGATGGCCGCACTTTAGTTTCGGCCAGTGGCGATCGCACGATTAAGGTGTGGCAAAGCGACGAAAACGGCCGAAACTATCGACCGATTCGGACCTTAAAAGAGCACGGAGATATCGTCTACGAAATTGAGTTTCATCCCGATGGCCTGCAGTTTGCCTCGGTCAGTGGCGATGGCACTGTGAAATTGTGGCCTCTCGCCGGCACGGCTTCTACAACAACGCTCCAAGGGAACCTTACCGAACTCTACGCCCTCGCCTTTAGCCCTGACGGCCGGTGGCTGGCCACAGGAGACGCAGGTGGGAAGATCGAACTTTGGGAGCGACAGGGAGCGACTTACCTCAAAATGCGAACTCTCGAGGGCCATCAAGGCTGGATTTCAAAACTTGCCTTCAGTCCAGATGGCGAGTTGCTCGCCTCGAGTAGCGAAGACCACTTGCTAAAGCTTTGGAACGTAGCAGATGGCTCCCTCGCCAACACATTGACCGGGCATCAGGACGTCGTTTGGGGGATTGTTTGGGAAAAAACGGGGCAGCGCCTCATCTCCGGCAGCTGGGATCGAACGCTGCGGCTCTGGAGCCGGTCGGGGACGCAGATTCGCACCTTGCGAGGCCACCAACAGCGGGTTCGGGGGCTCGACATCGACCTAGATAATGCATTCGTGCTCTCAGCGAGTGCCGATGAAACCGTCAAGATCTGGCGATATGACAATAAATTTTTAAAAGCCCGCAGCAACTTTACATCCGGGCTGTGGCGAATTGTCGCAAGCGGCGATTTAGTGGCAATTGTGAGCAACGATTCGACCGTGTCGCTTTTTGCCAGCAAGCCGCCAGAGGAATTTCCTACCTTTGCAACTCTGAAGCCGACTCAAGTTTTGAGTGGCCACGAAACGGGCACTTGGGGAGCGGCAATCAGCCCCGACGGGCAACTCATCGCCACCAGTGGCTGGGACAGAACGATTAAGCTTTGGCAGCGCGACGGCACCCTGTTGGGTACTTTGCGAGGCCATCAGGGCCCCGTACGCGGGATCGCCTTTGGTCCGCGCGGCAAGCTCCTGGTTTCTGCAGGAGTCGACCGTACGGTGAAACTGTGGGTTGTCGATCGCGCCAATCCAGATGCTAGTTACTCGCTCGAGACCTTAACCGGCCACGGAGACGCAGTGCTAGAAGTTAGTGTCAGCCCCGATGGTCGCTACTTAGCTTCTGGCAGCCAAGATGGCACGGTCCGAGTCTGGCCTTTACTGTCGGCGGGCCGCTCCGTTCGTGTCGGCGATCCGGTCGTTCTATCAGAACACACCGACGAAATCCACGATGTCGGCTTTAGTGCTGATAGTCAGTATTTAGCGTCTGTCAGCGCCGATCGCACGGCGCGCACCTGGAAAATCGAGGGGGACACCCTGGCAATCGTGCCGGACAAAGTCCTGGAGGGCCACAGAGATGAAGTTTACTCTGTGGCTCTGCAGGGGGAAATCGTGGCAACCGGCAGCTTAGACGAAACGGTCAGACTGTGGCGACTCAGAGATGGCAAGCTCCTATCTACCTTGAGCGGTCACGATGCTGAAGTCACCAAAATTGCCTTCGCCAAAGACAATACGCTCCTATCTGTTAGCGTCGATCGCTCGCTGTTGGCCTGGAACCTAGCTGAAATCCTGCAAGAAGATGCCATTCTCGCCCACGGCTGCAACTGGGTGGTTGATTATTTGAGCAATCACCCCCAGGACGGCCCCAAAGATCTCGACATCTGCGATCGCTTTTCATCTCAACCCGTTTCGCCCGAACCCGGAGGGCAAGGATGAGCGAGCCTTTTCCAATCCCTCTGGCTGATGGCAGCGAAGCGGTGGCCATCCGGGTCGATCTCCGCTCGGAGTTGCCCGCCGCTCTGCAGAAGCTGGGATTGCAGGCACCGCGACCGGCGATGGCTCTGATCGGCGGTGCGAGTCACATGGAGCCGCACGACTATGCGGTTTTGCGGCAAATTTTTACCCAAGCCATTGCCCGCGCTGCCGTCGAAGTTGGGGCGGCGGTGATCGACGGGGGCACCGAAAAGGGCATCATGCAGCTGATTGGGCGCGCCCGCCACGAGTTGCAGGCAGGCTTTCCGCTGGTGGGGGTCGCGCCGTTTCTCAAACTGGATTTGCCGGGGATGTGCCACGATCCGCCGGCCTCGGCGCAACCGGCCGCGCACCACACCCACTTCATCTTAGTTCCCGGTACAGCGTGGGGGGATGAATCGCCCTGGCTGGCCAAAGTTACAACGCTGCTGGCGGGACATCACCCTTCAATTTCACTGATGGCCAATGGCGGGGAAATTACTTGGCAGGACGCGGTTGAGAGCGTGCGGGAGCAGCGGCTGACCGTTGCTCTCAAAGGGAGCGGGCGCCTAGCCGACCGGATCGCCGCGGCCTTAGCTGGAGATGAAGGTGAGTTTGCCCGCGAACTGATTTTGACCGGCTACGTGGGTTCGGCAGACTTGGCAGCGGGTCCGGCGGCCCTCAGAGAGCGGATCTTGGGGCTGCTGAGTTAGGGTGTGGCGTCCTTGTTTTCGCAACCTAGTGCTGCATGCGGGTCGCGAAATCCAGAGGAATTGGTGTAAACCTGCTAACAGTCTCCCAGGCCCGCTCCAGTCTCGAGGCGGCGCTCGCCTCTGGCAAGCCAAGATCGGCACGCCATCGTCAGCCTCGCGCTTGCTGGTGCGATCGCTCCTTGCGGCCGCCAAAGATCTGCCGGTCTAGAGAGATTTTGTTAAACCCGAGCCCGGCTAGCAAGAGCGCGAGAATGATGTCGTAAATCAACTGGCTGGCTGCTACATCCCAATTTTGTACGATGGTGACGCCGTACATCAGCATGACCATCAGCGCCAGGCAAGCAATTAGCGCCCCTCGCGTGACCAGCCCGAGGATTAACAGCAACCCAACGAGCAATTCCACCGGCGGGACCAAGGCCGCATTGAGCCGCACCAGAGCCTCGGGCATCCAAGCTCCTGCCATCGCCGCAACCATGGCATCCATAAAACCCGGAATGTCGCCAATGCGGGTCGCGCCATGGTTGAAGTAGTTCACCCCCACAATGACGCGCAAGAAGGTGTAAGCCAATACGACATCGGCGTGTTTTATTTCGCCCTGCAGGCGCTCTAAGCTCATACGACCTCCTTGGTAATTCTCAGCAACGTTTGCGGGACAAGTCTGGCAAAATTTAAGAAGCTTAAATTTTTTTAAAGCTCTAACTCATGAAAACCGGACCCAATCGCCCGAGAGTGGTTATCGTCGGTGCTGGCTTTGGCGGGATGCAGGCAGCTCAGTCTCTAGCAGGCAGTGATGCTGATGTCACCTTGATCGATCGCAACAACTACAACACCTTCGTGCCGCTACTCTATCAGGTGGCAGCAGCCCAAGTCGAGCCAGAAACCGTTGCCTATCCGCTACGGACGATTCTACGACATCGCACCGGGCTTCGTTTTCTGCAGGCTGATGTCACAGGAGTCGATCTCGAGCGGCAGACCGTCGAGACCGATGGGCCGGTAGTTCCTTACGACTATCTGATCCTGGCAACTGGGAGCAGGACGCAGTTCCTCGGCATACCTGGGGCGATGGAGAATGCTTTCCCGTTGCGGACGCTGGCGCAGGCTGTGGCTCTGCGCAACCAGATTTTCTACTGCTTCGAGCGAGCCGCGCAAACGCCCGACCCAGAGCGACGCCAGGAGCTGCTGACATTTGCGATTGTTGGCGGCGGCCCTACCGGTGTAGAGATGGCCGGAGCGCTCGCCGAGCTGAAGCAGGCGCTGCGGCGGGACTACGCCAATCTCGACGTAAGCACGGTTCGGATTGTCTTGGTGCACTCGGGCGATCGCCTTTTGCCCGGCTGGCCCGCACGTTCGGGGCGCTACGCAGCCCGCAAGTTGCAACGACTGGGGGTGGAGATACAACTGCAGGCGCGGGTCGATCGCGTTGCGGCCGAGACCCTCGGATTTCAGGACGGCTCGTCCCTTGGGGCAAGAACGACCGTTTGGGCCGCTGGGCTCGAGGCCGCCTCTCCGGAGATGTCGAGCCCACCCAAAATAGCCAGCAAAGGCAAACTGCAGGTTTGGCCGACGCTGCAGCTGGCAGGCGAGTCGAATGTCTACGCCATTGGCGACTTGGCTCACGCCAGGCTACACGGTAAGCCGCCGACCGGCGTGGCCCCCGAAGCGCTCCAGCAAGGCGTCACCGCAGCCCGTAATGTCCGCAGGCAGCTCGAGGGTAAAGCCCCCAAGCCTTTCAGCTACCTCAATAAAGGCCACCTGGCAATTATTGGCGGCTACGGGGCCGTGGGCAAGATTGGACCAGTGCTTCTCACCGGGATTCTACCGTGGCTGATGTGGCTGGGCGTTCACTGGGTTTATTTGCCAGGATTCCGCAATCGCCTGCTGGCTTTGCTGGCGTGGATCCATGCCTACGGACTCGGAGATCGCGCTATCCGCATCGCTCTACTGAGTACTTCTTTATCTTTTACCAGCAGTCCTGCGCGCGATACTCGAGATGGCCTTCCTCTGAAAGCCCGGGAGTAGCAGCCCAAAGTGCTGGCAACGGTGATTTGACAGGGCGCGGAGGATGCTCGATAATGGGGGCTTGTGCGCGGAATTACTATTTTTTAGCTATCTGCTCGGACCGGGTCAAAATGCAAGTGCTACCCGTACGGCAGGAAGGAGCATAAGGCATCGTATGGTTTACGCAATTATCGAGGCTAGCGGCAGCCAATTCCATGTGGAGCCCGGCCGCTTCTACGATCTCAATCGCCTGAGAGTTGACGAGGATACAGTCGCTGCTGAGGGCGATACCTACAGCTTCGATAAGGTGCTGCTGGTTGCCGATGGCGATGAGGTCATCATCGGTCAGCCCTACATCGAGGGTGCGGTCGTCAGCGGCACGATCGACCGCCACCGCCGGGGTCGCAAGGTCATCGTGTACAAGATGCGCCCCAAAAAGAAAACCCGCAAAAAGCGCGGCCATCGCCAGGAGCTGACCCGCTGGGTTGTCGGGAGCATTACCGTTGGCGATCGCACCTGGGAGGCCGACGAGGAGGAGGCGGCTCCAGCAGCAGTCGCTCTCCCCATCGAAGACTCAGAAGCGGCCGAAGCGCCTCAAGAAGTGGCGGCTGGGGCCTCGGAAGCAGAATAAATACCCTTAGGAAACAGCGATCGCATAGGAAAACACCACCATGGCTTCTAAAAAAGGAACGGGCAGTACCCGAAACGGGCGCGACTCAAACGGACAGCGCTTGGGCGTCAAGCGCTACGGCGGCCAGGCCGTCCGAGCGGGCAACATCCTCGTGCGCCAGCGCGGCACCAAGGTTCACCCCGGCGACAACGTCGGCGTCGGCAAAGATGACACGCTGTTTGCCCTGATTGACGGCACCGTCAAGTTTGGCTACATTCCCCGTCGCGGCGGCCGCAAGAAGGTTAGTGTCATCCCCTTCCCCACCGCAGAAGCAGGCGCCAGCACCGCAGTACCTGCAGAAGAAGCGGTTGCGGTCTAGCCCGCAATATTAATTTGGGGCCTCGAGCCGGTTTCCTTAATGTTTCAGGGGCCGCAGCGCTCGGGACCCAATCGATCTAGGCAAAATTTCTGCTCCTCTGGGGTCAGTTGCTCCCAGGCCACATCCCGACGTAGGACGATGCCATTGTGACCGGCCAGGAATCGCGGCAGCGTACCGGTCTCGATAAGTTGCAGGCTGCGAATGTCGTAGGTCGTGTAGGTTGTCAGGTCCGGATCGTCGAAATTAACATCCAGAACGGTTATGGCCTTGCGTGCGGGCAAGCTGCTATCGATGAGCGGTCGCGGCCCGGAGCCGAGGATGCCCATGTGCAGAAGCTGTAGGTTGCCCCGGTGGGCCGGGTAGTAGGCATGGTGGTGGCCGCTGATGTAGGTATGAACGTTGTGGTGCTCGAGCATGGCGCGGAGTTGGTCGGCATTGTGCATCACTTCGCCCGGTTCGTTGCGTCCGACAGCCACCGCGTAAAGCGGTAGGTGGCCCACTAGGATGCGCATTTTGGCGTTTTGGGCCTCGGGGCTCGCGAGAGCGCGCTCGACCCAAGCCATTTTTTCGGGGGGTATGGCGTTAGAAGAACCATCCCAAACCAAGAAGAAAATTCCACCGCGCTCGAAGGTGTAGTAGAAGGGAAAGTCGTGGCGATCGCGTATGTCGATACCCGGATCGTGAGCCGGATCGTTCCAATATTCGGCGGCGAGATCGCGCTCTTGCTGAAATAGAAAGCCACCACCGATGCCACGCGCGCCGGAGGCATCGTGGTTGCCAATCGTGAAGCCGTAGGGCAGGTCGGCCGCCCGCAAGCGCGCGGCAACGATGCGATCGAAGGCCGCCCACATCGCCCGGATTTGCTCGACCGAGAGGGTTGGCGATTGGCCCGCTACCATGTCGCCACTGCAGAGAACCAAGTCGGGTTTCCAAAACGGTAGCAAGTCGATGCCTTTGGTTACCTCCGGGTCGTATTCGGTGGAGCCATAAATGCCGTTGAGGTCGCTGATGACGACCATCCGCATGTCGCCCCGTGGCGGATCGAACAACCCGTCTGGGCCGGCGCTGGCGACAACGGCAGCAGTCTCGGGCGGTAGCGCCTCGGGTACGGCAGGCTCTGCTGGTGCGGTTAGGGTTGGTTCTTCGGTAGGCGCGGTGGCTTGGGGGTCAGTCGTGGGTTGCGGGCGGCTGCAACCGACGGGCAGCACGAGGGCCAGAGCAAGGGCGGCCAGGGCGATTGGCAAACGAGCGGGCATAAGGGGGTGAGCCTCCGGTGAAAGTCTCGCAGTCGCAAGAGAGGTTTTTGGTGGCAGATTGTTCCGAGTGGTGCCGCAGGCTAAAAGACACCACATCTGCAGGCGAGCAATTTAAGATCTCGTTGCCACTGGCGGCACTCTTAATTTTTGCGGAGATGTCAGGTCGTGGATCGATTTTCAGCATGGGTGGCTGCCAACCCTATTGCCCTTAGGAGCGATGCTCGAGTAAGGCGATTGATTTCTCATCGATGAGGTACTGACTCGGATGTCCGAGCGTTACGAAGCTATCTACGCCGCCGTGAAGCAGATCCCCCCCGGGCGTGTAGCCACCTACGGCCAAATTGCCGAGATGGCGGATCTGCCCGGACAGGCCCGACAAGTCGGCTACGCGCTGTTTCGCGTGGCCCCAGAACTCCTTGCCGACATTCCCTGGCATCGGGTTGTCAACGCTAAAGGCGAAATCTCCCACTCCCCCCAACGTAACGGCAGCGATTACCGACAAAAAGATCTCCTCTTGGCCGAAGGCATTGAATTTGACAATTGCGATCGCATCGATCTGCGGCGCTATCGCTACGGGGCTGAGGCAGATTACAACAATTGAAACTCTCGCAGTGCTGGCAAGAAATTTCGGTTCTCGTGACTGGGGCGGGAGAGCTTGATGAGGGCAAATCGCTGCAGGGGCGAAAGAGCCGCCCACTGATGGCGCGTCAGCTCGACGCCAAAGGCTTCGGCTTTTGCCACCACAAGCTCGTCGGGTGCGTCTTCACTCAGCCAAGGAGGAGCGGGCTCGACAGGTAAATCCTTGGCAGGGCTGCCGGTTTGGGCGACAACCATCTCTTGGAGGCGATCGCGGTAGGTGCGAGCCTCTGCGGGCGTGCTGCAAGGCATCTCCACCAGCTGCAAGCGCGCGGTGCGATCGAACCGGTTCCAATGGTCGAGCTTGAGTTTGACGCCGCAGGTGTCGAGCTTGAAGCGCACCACCATGGGAATGCAGCGCAATGACTCGGTAAATTCGCGCTCGAACTCAAAAAACTCGGCCACAATTTCCACCCTTCGCTTAACCCAGATTACAGCTCATGCCGCCTCGCGGTTAGATCGAGGCGGCAGCCGCGTGACTATAGCCCGCTCGAGATCGGCAACGGGACGGCAGGGCTCGGCACCATTGCCGCTCTGAAAAATCAGGTAGCGCTGGCGGTAGAGATCGAGATCGCGCCGAACCTCGCCTAAAAGCAGATAAACCGCCGCCAGATTGGGCACAGAGAGCGCGAGCAACATCGCATCGCTGAACTCAATGACGATACCCGGCTCGACAATCGCGCCAAAAAAGACCGTCAGCAAAAACGGAATCTTGAAAAGTACGCCGCTGCGATTGCCAAAAAGATAGCGCCAGCCCGTCTCGCCATAGTAGCTACAGGAAATAATGGTCGAAAATGCAAAGAAAAAGAGCGCCACAGCCAAAATTGGCGGAAACCAGGGCAGAACGCTCCCAAAGGCCGCCGCCGTCATCGCAGCTCCCGCGCCGATTTCCCACTCGTAGGCCCCAGTCACCACCAGAACCAGGGCCGTTAGGTTGCAGATACACACCGTATCGATAAAGGGCTCCAGCAGCGCGACATAACCCGCCCGGATAGGTTCTCGGGTCCGCGTGGCAGCGTGGGCAATTGCAGCCGTGCCCAAGCCCGCCTCATTGGAGAAAGCTGCCCGCCGCAGCCCCTGAATGAAAGCACCCACCGCACCGCCACCCAGCGCCGCTGGCGACAGCGCGCTCGCAAAAATCGTCCCCAATGCGCCGGGGACCTCCCCAGCGCGGCTCGCCAGAATCCAGAGGGCGGCCAAAACGTAAATGCCGCACATCACCGGGACGACAGTACTGGCAACGGCTGCGATCCGGCGCAACCCCCCAAAAATGACGGCACCGACGAGCGCTGCGAGCAGCAGCCCGTAAAGCCAAGGCACCGAGCCCAAAGCCGGAACGACAGCGGCAACGGCCTGAAACGACTGATTGCTCTGGAAAATACTCGAGCTGGTCATGCTGCTGAAGGCCACCAACACAGCAAAAACAGCCGCCAAGCCCCGCCCGAGCCGAGGCAGCCCCAGTCGCGCCAATCCCTGGGGAATGTAGTACATGGGGCCACCAGACACCGTGCCATCGGCGTGATACTGGCGATATTTCTGGCCGAGGGTGCATTCGACGAACTTACTCGACATGCCAAAAAAGCCCGCCGCGCTCATCCACAGGGCAGCGCCGGGGCCACCAATGCCAATGGCGATCGCAACGCCGGCAACGTTACCGAGACCGACCGTAGCCGACAGAGCCGTAGTCAGGGCCTGAAAGTGAGAGACCTCCCCCGTGCTACCGGGCGTGTCGAACTTCCCTTGCAGAACTGCGATCGCGTGGCGAAACCCCTGCAGATTGATAAAGCCCAACCGCCAAGTTAATAGAATGCCGCTGCCAAAAATCCACAGCAGCAGTACGGGAACGCCACCAACTTCCCAAAAAATCAGGCGAGCGACGGCAGCCAGCAGCCAACTGAGGCGATCGCTCCAGACAACCAAAGCCGCTCCAGGCCCGCCTTCGAGCCAAGTGCAGGCGATCGCCAGTAGAGAGAAGCCGATAATGCCGATGATGTGGGGCGCGCGCGCGATACTTTGCATCAATAGCTGTTGAAATATTTAGCAGGTTCGCCCAGTCTGACAGGCTGCCGGGGAACGATGATGTAGTTTTTTTTACACAAATGCGAGCGGGAGCTTTTATCCGCCTAGAGGATTTCAGTGCGGGGATCGCGCCTTTCGTCAAGAGTTTGCCGGCCTCAGGCATCGCCACCCGCAATCGCCGCTAAGATTGCCTTTGGTAAAATTTTGTCTTTAAACCATACGATCCGCGCGGGGACATCGTGCAAACTGACCTTGGCTTTTGCCAGATTCAGGCGCTCGGAAACCGCCAAAATTAAATTTGGCAGGCTTGCCTGCCGCACCTGGGAAAACTTCTTGCGCAAATACTCCGGTCGCCAATAACCGACTATTTCGAGTAGGTACTCGCGACCGTTGGGGTGAACCAGCCGAAAATCAGGAATCATGACGCTGCCAGGAATGGGAATGAGTGCGACTTCTCGCTCTAGCTGCCAATCGGTTTTGAGTTTGTGCCAGCGCTCGACAAAAGACGCTTCGAGCATGCTGTCGTAGGTCTTGCCGGGCGGGTAATGGCTGACCAAACGGTGGCCGTCGCTCTCGAGGGTGAAGCGGCCCTGGCAGCGGTCGCCGCTGTAGGTATCGCGGTATTCCAGCGTTGCTGCCAAGCTCCACCGACTGACGTGCAACAGCGCGGGCAGCATTTTTGCTAGGGCCAGTCCGTAGCGAGTGCTGGCTTTAAATAAGCTCGCCGGCCCATCGAGCGCGATCGTAAATCCCGTATCGATATCGCCTTCTATGTAGGCCATGAGCTGAAACAGTTTGAGATAGCGAAAAAGCAACTTGTACTCGCCAGGAACGTTGCGGTGGGCACTCAAAATAACCTGGCTGGCTTTATAAAAAACGCCCTGCACCTGCGAGAGGTTGTAGCGGTGGACCAGCGCTGCTGCTGTGGGAGCCTCAAACTGGGTCAAGATGCGGTTGGCCCCCAAGTCGGCATACAAACCCGCACGCACTTCGGCGCTGGTGACCTCCCGCGCGCCCTCTTGGGAGAGTTCGCGAGCTAATTTTTCCAGGGTGCGATCGCGCCGAGTCGGCAGAGGACCGGCCGCCGCCGCCAGGGCAAATACCCGCTGGCGCAGCACGATGGGCTCGAGCGGGCTAACCACCTCAAAAGTCGAGAAGCGACTTCTGAGAATGTGGGCAAACCCCCGCCGCAGGCGATAATCTGGGGCATCGCCTTCGAGTTCGCGCAGCCGCACGTCGAGGTTGCCCTGAGTGTTGCCGACGGCGGCTTGAAAACAATTGATATAGCTCTCGGCCAGCGAAATCGCGCCCGCCTCGGGTGCCAGGTATTTCGGCTCGATACTTTCGCCGTGCCGTCGGTGTTGGAGTAAGTCGCTGGGGAGCACCGGGCAAATACAGTTAGCTCGAGGGCAAATTCGTTTAGCGCGCCAGACCGTCAGTTACCGGTTGAATGTCATTTTGCTCCAGCGGCCCGGCAGTGCCTCGGTAGTTGAAGGCGTTGATGCGCAGTTGGAGGGAGCCCACTTCGAGCTGGGGGTTGACGCGGATGGCAATATTGTAGGTCCGGCGGCTGTATTCCAAGATATAGTCGGTGCTGATTTCGTCACCGGAGTCGAGATTGAGGGTCGTGCGCACCCCCAAACGGAAAGGGCCGACCAACTGCTGCGTCAGTCCGAGGGTGATGCGCTCGACGTCAACGGCGCGATCGAACAAAAAAGGCGATTCTCCCGAAAGAGCGCCATTGGTGTAGCTCACCAAAAAGGCCGTATAGCTAAAAGCACGCCGGGCAAAATGCCCGAATTCGCCGCGAAGCCCGACCGTGCCGCTCAGCAGATTTTGGAAATCGCCGTTGCTGTAGGCACTGAAGATACCATTCGCCCCGACAAAAAAGCGCAGGTTGGGCACGATGGGCACGGGCGAGTAGCGCAGCCCCTGCTCTGGGGTGGCAGGCAGTGCTTCCCCGGTCCAAAGCACCTGCTCCCAATCGGCCAGAATGGCGCCTTGGTAGCGTGTCAGCGCCACCGATGTCTCGTCTTCTCCGGGATCTAGAAACTCATCAAAGTCGGTCTCGGCCCGGACGCGCTGGACGTCGGCTTGGTAGCGCAGCGAAACGCCCGCCCGCTCGAAGAATAGGCGCGGCGAGAGCACCGTCAAGCCGACGCTCTCATCGACATCTTGGAACCCGAGAGAGCCATTAAAGATGCGCTCCTGTAGGTTGTAGGCCAAGTCGATCGTATGGGGCCGGCGCTCGAAGACGCGCTGGCGCAGGCGCACCCGCGCGCGTCGGTCTTCTGGCTCGTCAACATCGAAGGTCAACAGGGAGACCCGCGCGCTCAGAGCCGTTCGCTCGGCAATACGCCAACCAAACCGCCCGATGCCGCCAAAGGCATCGGCAGCTCCGTCGTTGCCTTCAATCGCCCGCTGCAAGAAAAACTGCGGGGTCAGGCTCAGGCGCACGCGCTCGTCTTCAAATAGGTCGACCGTACGCTCCAGAAACAAGCCCCCACGGTCTTCATCATCGAAGCCGACATTAAATAGAGCGGGGGGGCGCTCCCGTCGGTCGAGCACGATGCGATTGCGAAAGAGGGGAATCGTCGTGCTGCCATCAAAGACCAAGCGAGATTTGGTGGTGACGATTTCATCGCGCTCGCTGTCGATGCGGCGAAACTCGACCGTGTCGGCCCGAACGGCCAGCTCGGGCGGATTGAAGGGATCGTTGGTGATGCGGACATTGGTGCCCCGCCAGCCATCGCTATCGAACTCGATGCGATCGGCCTGGAAGCGCAGGCGATTGAAGCCCCCGCCCTCTGGCAAGTCGTCGGCACTGGTGGGGATGCTTCGACCGGTCAGAATGCCACCCGCGCTGGTGGCCGTCACGTCGGTAACGTTGGTGTTGGTGCCTGGCGTTCCGGTCCCCGGCAGCGTGCGACGGGCTACCGTGCTACCGAAGCCATCATCGGCTGGGGGAGCCAGCTCGAAATCGCGATTGGCCGTCGGTTGAAAGATTTCGCCATTACCCGTTGCAACGCGGCCGCTATCTTGCACGAAGGAATATTCAAACTCGTCGCCGCGCAGGACTTGCTCGCCTCGGGTCAAGACCACATTGCCCGTAGCCAGAGCAACCCGATTGGTCAGATTGACCCGCACCCGATCGGCAACGAGGGTGCCCCCAGAAAAGCGAATGACCACGTTGCCCTCGGCAGCCACGATATTGCGATCGCGATCGAATTCCTGGCGATCGGCACTAATTTCCAAGCCCCGGTCGCCATCGCCTAAAACCGGTGTCACTTCGGTTTCGGAAGTTTGCGCGATGGCAAAGGTGTAGGTGCGGCTATTGCGATCGGGCGCGAGATCGCTTGCCGATCGGGGTGCGCCGATCGGGGCAAGCGAGACCGGGGCGAGCGAGACCGGCGCGTCGGCACTTGCCTGAAGCTGTTGCGTCTCGGCAATTGTTTCGGCAACCGTTGGTGGGGCCCATAGATCCCTTGCTGTCGTGCTTATTGTGGCCTGGGTGGGGTTTGGCGATGCAACTGCAGCTAACAACAAAACCGAGGGAATCATAGGCGCAAAATCTTCGAACGAGTGGCCCCAGTAGCCCAGAACGGCCAAAAAAAGGGCGAGAGTAGGTCTCCCGCCCCGACATCATAAGGTATTGGGGGTCGCGCGCTAACAACAAACTGCCGTCAAGGCTATCCCTCCAGGCTTCTTAGTCTAAATCGCGATTGCCAGGGTTCCGAGCGGGGTCGCCAGACAAGAAGCCAAAGATAAACAGCAGAATGAAGAAGCTCACCACGAGAAAAACGGCAATTCTCAGCGTTTCCATAAGGTTTGTTTTTTTGATGGGAGTTGACAAATATGAATTAGATCTTACCGTTGATGGGGGCAGAACGCTCGGCGATCGCCCCGGAGTCTCCTTGAAATCTCAGCACGCCCTATGTCCGATCGTGTCACCCTGGCTCGTACGCCACTTTTCGATACGCTGCGCGCCCAGAACGCGCGCATGGTGCCCTTCGCCGGGTGGGAGATGCCCGTGCAATTTGCCGGCCTCAAGCAAGAGCATGCGGCGGTGCGGGAGGCTGCAGGCACATTTGATGTCTCCCACATGGGAAAATTTTTGTTTCGCGGCACCGGCATCCTGGCAGCCCTGCAGCCCTTAGTCCCGTCCGATCTGCTTGCCCTGCAGCCCGGCCAAGCTCAGTACACCGTGCTTCTCAACGAAGCGGGGGGCATTCTGGATGACTTGATTATCTACGCGCAGGGCCCCGATGCCGCCGTCGCGATCGCCAACGCCGCTACCCAGGCCAAAGACCTCGCCTGGCTGCAGCAGCACCTCGCCAACAGCGGCGTCGAACTTGTTGATGTCTCCCGCGAGCGTGCCCTGGTGGCCGTTCAGGGGCCGCAGGCGATTGCTTTGGTAGACGATCTGCTAGCCGATCGCCCCAGCAAGCTATGGGGCTTCGAGCACATGGAAACCTCGTTTGAGGGTGCCGAAGTTTTTGTGGCTCGCACGGGGTACACCGGTGAGGATGGCGTGGAGATTATGCTGCCGGCAGAGCTCGCGCCAACCCTGTGGCAGCAATTGGGCGATCGCGGCGCGACCCCTTGTGGCCTGGGCGCGCGCGATACCCTGCGCCTAGAGGCTGCTATGGGGCTCTACGGCCAAGACATGGACGAGACCATCTCGCCGCTGGAGGCCGGCTTGGGTTGGCTGGTCCATTGGGAGCGCAAGGGCGACTTTATCGGCCGAGAAGCCATAGAGGCTCAGAAAAAAAACGGCATCCCCCGAAAACTCGTCGGCTTAGAAATGATAGGCCGCCACATCGCCCGCCACGACTATCCCATTCAATTCGAGGCCGAGGCCGTTGGTGTCGTCACCAGCGGGACGCTCTCACCAACATTAGGTAAAGCTATTGCCCTCGGGTACGTGCCGGTGGCACTGGGCAAACTCGGCCAAGAACTTGCTGTAGAGATCCGTGGCAAAGCCTACCCGGCCGCCGTGACAAAAAAGCCATTCTATCGGTCGAGTGCTCCCGCGCCGAGGCGCTGAGTGCCCATCAGGGACTATTTTTCGGAACACTTCTCGGACCCGAGCAACCGAGAAGGCTGCAAAGCAAGGCACAGGCAACCTACGACAAATAGAAGCAGGAACATCAGGACCTTGTACTGAACCTCAAGGTAGGCAAGGAGGACTGTAACGGCGTGGTGTCTCCAGTTCTTAGTGGCAGTCTCAGATGTGGAAATCGGCGCGAGGCCTTCAGTGAAGTGCATAAGTCCTACTGGTGCAGTAACCCTAGCGGTGCAATGAAAAGGTACGGTGGGTAGCGGCCGGGAGATCCCCCCGATCGCACTTGCTGTGGAACCTATTGTTTCTCATTATGCGGCTCCAGAAGTATGTGGCCCCAATCGCCCTGATTGGCGGCGATGCCGCCGTACTGCAGGCTCGACCGTTCGCTCGAGCCTGAGAAGACTTTATAAAAGTTAACATTGCTTTGGTAGCATTGGCGAATGGAGTGAAGTTTTAGCGCGTTTCCTTAAAAAAATATAAAAAATCAACACTAGCCCTTTGCACCATTTCGCATTTGCAAATGGCGGGTACCGGGCAAATCTAGCCGCAGCAGAGCGAAGGTATCGGCCGGACGCTCCGCCGAGACATATCCTACCGGTTCTGCACGCAGAAAAGTAGCAGGCCGTTGCCGAACTTAGCAAGCGGCAGTCTGGCGCGACCGCAGCTCCAAATGCACGAGCAACGCGTTGATGTCAGCAGGATTGACGCCACCGACACGGGTTGCCTGTCCGAGAGTTAGAGGCCGCACCCGCGAGAGCTTCTCGCGCGATTCCATCGAAAGGGTTTCGATGCTCCAGTAATCCAAATCTTCTGGCAGCTTGCGATTGGCGTGACGGGCCACCTGCTCGATTTGATGCTGCTGGCGCTGGATGTAGCCAGAATACTTGATATCAATTTCGGCCCCTTCGCGCTCGGCCCGGTTCAGGCTTTCGTTGCCCAACCCGTAGCGGTCCAAATCCACATAGTGGAAGCCGGGGCGCCGTAACAGGTCGGCAAGCACGATCGAGCCCTTGATTTTTTGCTCGGTGTCGCGAGCGATTGCGATACCAGCCGGGTCGCGCTCTCTGACGCGCTCGCGCTCCAAGCGCGCTTTTTCGGTGGCAATGTTGGCTTGCTTGCGCTCGAATGCCGCCCAGCGGCAATCGTTGATGAGGCCGATCTCGCGCCCTAGGGGAGTTAGGCGGCGATCGGCATTGTCAGAGCGCAGCACCAAACGGTATTCCGAGCGAGAAGTCAGCATGCGATAGGGCTCGCGCAGATCCTTGGTGCACAAATCATCGAGGAGCGTGCCGATGTAGCTTTCTTCTCGAGGCAGTACGATTTGCGCGCGCGCGCGCGCGAATCGCGTCGCGTTGATGCCCGCCACCAACCCCTGAGCGGCCGCTTCCTCATAGCCGGTGGTGCCGTTGATTTGCCCGGCACAGAAGAGCCCGGCTACCCGCTTGGTCATCAGGGTTGGGTAGCACTGCGTCGCCGGGATGTAGTCATACTCGACAGCGTAGGCCGGGCGCAACATGCGGCAATTCTCGAGGCCCGGCAACGATCGCAGCATCTGTAGCTGGAGATTTTCTGGTAGCCCCGTCGAAAATCCTTGAATGTAGAGCTCGGGGATATCTCGTCCCTCGGGCTCGATGAAGATCTGGTGGCTCTCTTTATCGGCAAAGCGGACAATTTTATCTTCGATGCTGGGGCAGTAGCGCGGCCCCTTAGCATCCACCCAGCCGCCGTAAACTGGCGACAGGTGCAGATTTTCGCGGATGAGGGCGTGAGTTTGCTCGGTCGTGCGCGTCAGGTAACAGCTCATCTGCTCCCGCTCGACCCAGGCTTGTGGGTCGAAGCTAAACCAGCGCACCTCGTCATCGGGGGGCTGCGGTTCGAGCACGCTGTAGTCGACAGTGCGCTTGTCGACGCGAGCGGGGGTGCCGGTTTTGAGGCGATCGACCTCGAAACCCAGGCGCTTTATGGTTGCCGTCAGCTCCTCGACTGCGAACTCGCCGGCGCGCCCGGCAGGCATGGATTTGTTGCCGACCCAGATGCGCCCCCCCAAAAACGTGCCGGTCGTCAGAATCACCGCATTTGCCCTGAAGCAGGTTCCGAAGTAGGTTTCGACTCCTAGAATTTCATCGTTGGGACCCACGATGAGGTCGGTCACCATCGCCTCGCGCAGGGTCAGGTTTGCCTGATTCTCGACAATTTGGCGCATGAGCGCTGCGTACTCGCGCTTGTCGGTCTGCGCGCGCAGCGCCCACACGGCCGGGCCGCGCGAAATATTGAGGGTGCGCTTTTGCAAATAGGTGCGGTCGGCCATCTTGCCAATCTCGCCGCCTAGAGCATCGGCTTCGTGGACGAGCTGCGACTTGGCCGGACCGCCCACAGCCGGGTTGCACGGCTGCCAGGCGACGCGATCGAGGTTCAGAGTCAGCAGCAGAGTCTGAGAGCCTAGGCGTGCGGCTGCCAAAGCTGCTTCGCAGCCAGCATGGCCCGCTCCAACCACAATGACTTCAAACTCTTCTTGAAACGCGCGATCGCTCATGCCAATTCGTTGAGACCTGCCAAAGATACATTCTTATATCCTAGGCAATTGCGATCGGTGGTGCGATACCTATCTGATGCGACGCTTGCGCAGAATAATGGGGCCGCCACGATAGTTGTTGTCGATGATGGTCGAGCCATTGTCGATGATGATGGGGACGCCACCATTGATGATGACAGCGCGGCGGCGAGGCCCGCGAACTTCAAAGTCCGGCGCGACCGCACCTCTGTGGAACCGACGGTAGCCTCGGGCAGAGCGAGGCTCGAAGCCAAATCTTCTGTTGTAACTGGGGGCCACCCGCTGCTGCCTGACACTCGAGACGCCCGGGCGGCTGTGGCGTAGGGTGTGGCCGGTGTTGGGATTGACAGGTACCGGCGCGGCAATGGGGCTTCCGATGATGACAGTTTGGGCGCGAACGGGACCGGCAACGAGAAGCCCGAGAAGCCCGACAGCAGCTCCAGCAGCGGCGAGAGATTTAGTTGGCATGGCGATCGGCGCTCCTAAGTAAGGTCTCCTCCTTACACCTTATCAAGGCACTCTGCCTTATCAAGGCACTTTTCGGAACGATTCCGGCGAGTGCGGTGATATAGGTCGGCCAACCTTTGGGGAGAGAAGCCCAACAAATAGCCCATCACGATAGCCTGATTGAGGGCCGTTGTCTGCCAAACACCCAAGCGCTCCCAACGGCGGGCAGAGGTCGAAGCCGCACTCGGCACGATTTGAATGCGCCCGAGGGGGTGCAGGCGGCGCATTAGCTCGAAATCTTCCATCAGCGGCTGCTCGGGAAACCCGCCAACGCGCTCGAAGGTACTGCGCCGCAGAAAAATACCCTGGTCGCCGTAGGGAAGCCCCAGCCACCGCGACCGCAAGCGAACGCCAAATTCCACCCACCGTAGGGCAAGCGCATCGCTGGCAACCGCCAATCGGAATGCGCCTGCAACCGTTTGGGGGCGAGCCAAGGTCTGGCGGATCCAAGCTGTAAAATCGACCGGCAGATGGGTGTCGGCATGTAAAAAAAGCAGAATGCCCCCCGTAGCGGCGCGAGCGCCGGTATTCATCTGAGAGGCGCGACCGGCGACAGAAGCTGCAATTGCCAGATCCGCCCGCTCTTGGGCGACTGCCAAGGTCGCATCGTGGCTGCCACCATCGACGACGATGACCTCTAACCCATCTTCGCGAGGCAAACGCTTCAAAGTAGCGCGCAGATGATGGGCCTCATTGAGGGCTGGAATGACAACTGAGATGCGATCGGCAGCGTTCATGGCCACGAGCAGCGTCGGCAAAGAATTTCTAATAATAAACGCTAGCGAGCGCAACTGAGGGGGTGCTGAGGGAATGGTTACAGGATCGCAAGCCAGGCCAACGCCTAAAAGAATTGGCTTGGGCTGCCACTGCACGAGCGATCGCTCAATCTACCGTCAGGCGCTCGGCAATCTCGGTTTTGAGTCGCCGCAAGATTGAGGCTTCATCGAGATCGTCTAATATCTCTCGAATGGTGGCCTTGATGCCTGCAGGCCCCCAGGAGGCCCCCTGGAGCAAATAGCGGTTGGCAATTTGCCCGATCGCATGGGTCGAAAAGCCCGCGATCGCGCCTTGGGCGATCGCCACCGAAGCCAGGGGAGCCAGGGTGATGCCGCCACTAGCAGGAGCGCCGAGGCCCAGAAGGCTCTTGAGAGATCCCAAACCAAAAACCGCCAGCAGCTCCGTTGCCCCGACAGCGCCGAGGCCCAAGGCAATCTGTCGCAGCAGATCTACAGCGGCAGCCTGCTGGAGCGGCACGCCGTAGAGGCGCGCGAGCCCGGCGACCGTGCTGAGGTCGATGATGGTGCCACCGAGCAAATCGAGCACCACAACGGGGTTGAGCGCGACGGCGGCAGCCTTGATGCTGGTGGCCTGCCAAATCAGCGAGTCGGCCGCCTCGGCACGGATCTTGTGCTGGCGGGCGAGCAGGCGCTCGCTCAGGTCGCGGGCGAATAGTAGTGAATTTAGCGCGGCTAGAGCTTTCCCTTCGCGCTCTAAGATATCCAGAATCTTGAGGCGCAGCGGCTCGATGGCTGCCGGACCGCGCCTCAGCTCGATTTGCAGCTTGCCCTCGGGGCCGCGCCGCCCCTGACGGACCAAGGGGGCGGCCGCCACCAGCACGATCTCCTCGGGAGAGAGCAGCTCGCGGACTCGTTCGTCGCGAATTTTGGCGTAGATGGCCAGTCGATCGGCTTCGGGGTAGCGATCGACTTTGTTGAACACCAACACCATCGGCTTGCCCGTGGCGCGCAGTTGCTGCAGTGCCTGGTGCTCGACTTGGGAGATGTCTCCAGCAATCACAAACAACAGCAAATCGGCACGGGCTGCCACTTGCCGGGCGAGGGTCTCCCGCGTGTCGCCACCAACTTCATCGAGGCCGGGCGTATCGACAAGCTCGACGCGAACCTGGCCACTACAGTTGTTGCCATCACTGCTGGCGGCCACGAATGTTTGCTCCCCGGCAATCGAGTGGCGATATCCCACCCAGCCGATGCTACTGGGCGTCTGCGTGACACCGTGGAGCGGCCCCGTTGCAAAAAAGTCTTCTCCCAGCAGCGCATTGAGGACAGAAGATTTCCCCCGGCCGACCAGTCCAAAGGCCGCAATTTGGAGTGTCGAATGGGCCAGACGCTCGGCTCGGTCGGCTAGCACCTCAAATTGAGCTGTTAGGCCCGCGCGCTCTCGCGGGCTGGCCGTCAGGCGCGCGGCCAACACCTG
Source organism: uncultured bacterium (assembly GCA_964435975.1). Classification (GTDB taxonomy): domain Bacteria; phylum Cyanobacteriota; class Cyanobacteriia; order Cyanobacteriales; family Rubidibacteraceae; genus CAYTBI01. Next base: position 80,986 of record CAYTBI010000009.1, on the reverse strand, counting down.
CAAAAGCTCCCCCGCCCGCTGGCAGTGCAACTCGTCTTGCAGGTGTCGCAGGGTAGCGATAGTGCTCTCGAGAGCCTCCGAAGCGCGATCGGCTGCAGGCAAGGGCGGGCAACCTCCAAAGGGAGTTGGTAGAATCTGCGAATAATTCCATCCTAGAGCGGTCGCGCGACTCGTGCCCCGAGAGCCATGGCAAAGCGACTTCCCGAAACAACGGTCCGCGTGCGTGTCATCCAGCAATCCTGGCAAGAGGGTGTTTTGGCAGGCGAAGCGATCGCCGCCAACTATCAGTGGCAATTTCAGTGGTGGTTCGCCCGCGGGCAACTGCTGGTGCAGCCTTCATTGGGGCGTGCGTTAATTCTCGAGCCGTTGAGCCGCTTTCTCGAGCGCAATGATTACCAACTCGAGCTCGGCGGTGACTATGAGTTCAAAGTGCGTGCCGAATTTTAGGGCGATTGGGCTGGCGATCGCCGCAATCTTGGTAAGCTGCCGCGTGGCGGCCGATCGCCCGCGAGATGTTTGTGGCGACCCAGCCTTTACTGCCATCCCAGCCGGTGCGTTTGTCGCCGGGAGCGATCGCGCCGAGCGGGATTTTGCCTATCGCATTTCGGCAGCGGCGGCGAGCGATCCCAGCCGCCAAGCGCAAGCCGAGGCCAATCTGCGATCGCGCCGCTGGTTTGAAGGCGAGCTGCCCCGACAAACCGTGACGCTGTCAGCCGTTTGTCTGAGCGAGCATTTGGTTACCAATGCCGATTACCAGGACTTCGTGAGGGCGACGGGCCACCGCGCGCCGGGCATCTCCGAAGCAGAATACAACGCGCAGGGCTTTTTGGTGCATCCCTATGCTGAGGTGCGATCTTATCTCTGGGAGGGAGGCGAATTCCCCTCAGGTCGCGGCGACCATCCGGTGGTGCTGGTGTCTTACGAAGACGCCCTAGCCTACGCTCGTTGGCGCAGCGCGCGCGACGGCCGCGCTTACCGCCTGCCAACGGCACTGGAGTGGGAGAAAGCCGCCCGCGGCCGCGACGGGCGTTATTTTCCTTGGGGAAACACTTGGATGGACGATGCCACCAACTGGGGCAAGACCCGACCGCAAGGGACCAGTGCCGTCGGAGCCTTCGCGAAAAGTCGGGGTCCCTATGGTGGCGAAGACTTGAGTGGCAATGTGTTTGAGTATGTCGGCACGCCGATTCGAGGCGGCAATCGCATCGCGCTCAAAGGTTGCTCCTGGGACGATCTGCCCGGCTTTTGTCGCGCGGCCTATCAGCATTCTCGACCGGTGCAGTCGCGCCACATCCTCTTCGGATTTCGCTTGGCCTTTGCACCCCAAAATAAAAATTAACGCCCCGAAACTCGGGTAAGCTCTAGAAGCGATGGGGCGGCCCGCCGGGCAGTCCCATCGCAGGCGGCCTCGATCGCGCCGGTCGGGGGCTTCCCCTCACAAGAACTTTATGATTTGATTATATTTAGAAAGGGATTTGAGACCCGCATGCGTGTGCTCTATCTCTCGACTAAGTCAGCAAACAGGACACCAAGTCGACCTGTGGTGGCGCTCTGCTTGCCGAACACCTCTAGCTCACGTTTATAAGGTTTTGGATAAACGCACGCGACTCCACCCCAGTATCGTTCTTGCTGCGATCGCGCCGCTGCTGCTGCCGACTTCTGGGCAGGCTCAAACGGCATCACCGGGAATCGAGCCCGATGCCACGTTGCCCGTGCCCTCTCGCGTCGAAGCCTCCCCTGCAGGGACCCGGATTACCGGTGGCACCGCAGCAGGGAGCAATCTTTTCCATAGTTTTGAGACCTTCTCGGTCCCGGCCGGGAGCGAAGCGCGTTTTGCCGTCGAGAGCGCTGCCGTCGATGCCATCATCACGCGGGTGACCGGCGATCTTGCCTCCCAAATCGATGGCACCCTTGCAGTTGACGGCACGGCCAGCTTGTTTTTCCTCAATCCGAACGGGGTTTTCTTTGGCCCCAACGCGCGCTTGGATCTGCGGGGATCGTTTGTGGCGAGCACCGCTGATGGCATCGATTTTGGCGATCGCGGTCGGTTTGCGGCCGACCCTGCGGCCGGTGCGGCCGCGCCGCTGCTGACGGTGGCCCCCTCAGCGCTATTTTTTAGCCAACTCGGGGTTGCTCCCATCCGTAACGAATCGACGGTGGGGTTGGCCGTCGATCCCGGCCAGAGCTTGTTGTTCGCCGGGGGCGAAACGACCTTCACCGGCGGCCAAGCGATCGCGCCCGCAGGACGCATTGATGTTGTTGCCCTGGCCCAACCGGCAGAAATCGGGCTTGCGACCTCAGACTCAGCCTTGTTGAGTCTGAGGGTTCCCGAGGCGGTCGTCGGCGCGCCCCTCACTCTCACTGGCGGCGCGGTCCTCGACACGAGCGGCCTTAGTGGCGGCGATGTTCGAGTGCGGGCAGGGTCAGTCGCGATCTCGACGGATGCGGCGATCGTGGCCAACAGCTTTGGCAGCGGCCCGGCCGGAGAAATCGGCATTGTTGCCGATACGACGATTGAAATTATCGGTGAAAATCTCCTGGCCGAGCAGATTGTGGGCTTTCTGCCGCTGTTTGTGGGCGCGCTACCAGAAGACGGGGCGCTGGGGAATTTGCCCCAGCCAGACGCGCAAAATGGCATCTTTGCCTCGAGCTTCGGAACAGGCAGTGCCGGGTCGATTTCGCTGCAGGCGACTGACATCAAGCTCGAGAGCGGGGCGGCCCTCCTCACCCTCACCACCAGTCTCGATAGCAGCGCTTCTGGCGGTAACTTGAATTTAGTCGGTGCCAACTCGGTTGCGCTGACCCAAGGCTCCGGGGCGCTCGCCATCAGCCTGGGTGCTAGCTCCTCAGGAGAGGTTGCCATCGAAACGGGCTCGCTGGTGGTCTCGGAATCGCTGGTGGTCTCGTCGGCCTTGGTCGGACAAGCCACCGGCGGCGACATCATCATTACGGCGACCGAGCGCGTTGAGGCGAGCGGGGCGGCTCTGCGAGCCCCCAGCCTGGAATTTCCCGGCGGTATTGTCACCTCGACGAGCGGCAATGGCAATGCCGGCAACTTGACCATTGCCACCGGCACCCTCAATGTTGGCGCGGGGGCGGGCCTGATTACCAGCTCTCAGGCTGGGCCGGGGCGCGGTGGAGATATTGATATCCAAGCGACCGAGGCTGTCGAACTTATCGGGACGGCTGCTTTTATCGTGCCCTTGGGGCCGGAGCAGCCCGGTCTCCAGCAACCGGTCAACAGTCTGTTTGCAGGATCTACCGGGACGGGCGACACGGGCAATATCCGCATCGAGACCCCAAGCCTTTCTTTGAGTGATGGGGCGGCCGTTTCCATTGCTAATTTTGGGCCCGGCAGTGGTGGCCGGATCGAGGTTTTGGCTGACACCGTCGCAGTCACCGGGAGCGCCCCCGTTGCGCCTTTATTGCAGCTGATTTTGCCCGGACTCGATCCGACCGGCGCGATTGATGGCATCGAGATTACTCCCGAGCAGGTCATTGGTACCCTCACAGATGGCTTGCTGGCGGTTAGCCTCGGCCCTGGCAGTGCGGGCGATATCGATCTGCAGGTGGGCGAGCTTGCCCTGCAAAATGGCGCGACCCTAGCGGCAACCTCGTTGCTACCAGAGATTGGGGGCGCGGGCGGTGACATAAACATTGCGGCCACCCAGCGGACTACCGTGACAGGCGGCTCGCTGGTGGCATCGGGCACGACAGGATCTGCACCTTCAGGAGAATTAACCCTCTCCACGCCCAGCTTGCGCGTTGACGGCTCGCTATTGACCACCTCAACGGCTGGTAGCGGGGCCGGTGGTGCCCTCGAAATTGTCGGTGCCGAGCGCATCGACCTCTCTGGGGGCTTACCCATTCCGAATCCGGCTACATTCCTCTCGAGCGGTTTGTTTACAACCACAGTTGGCTCTGGTGCGGCAGGAGCCATAAAAATCGAAACCGGCGAACTCATTATCCGCGACGGGGCCAGCGCGGCCACCAGCAGCCTGGGCGATACGGGTGCGGGAGGCGAGCTGAGTGTCGTGGCAACTCAAGCGATCGAGCTAAGCGGGCAAGTCCCTGGGACGGCCAATCTGAGCGCGAGCACGATCGGAGCGGGCAATGGCGGCAACATCACAGTGACAACGCCAGTGCTAACCCTCCGCGACGGCGGCGCAATCTCGGCGAGCACCTTTGGCACGGGCAATGGCGGCAACATCACGATCGATGCTGACACGGTCGATATCGCCGGCAGCGCGCCGGCAGCGCCACTCCTGGAGGCTATCGTGGCTCCCTTCAGCTCGGTTGAAGATTTTGGGGATCTAAGCGCTGTAAATCTCGACCCAGAACTGCTAATTGCCAGCTTCGCAGATGGCCTCTTTGCAGTTAGCCTCGGCCCGGGCGATGCGGGTAACATCGATCTACGCGCGGGCGAGCTTGCCGTGCGCGAGGGTGGCGCGATCGCCACGACATCCTTTGTCCCGTTCTTTGGCGGTACGGGCGGTCGCCTAGACATTACTGCTAGCGAGTCGGTTGCTCTGGAGGGGGGCTCGATTCTAGTTACGGGCACGACCGGTGAGGGGCCTTCTGGGGATCTCACCATCACCACACCCCAACTCAGGGCGGTTGACTCCCTCGCCATCACGGCAACTGCCGGGGCTGGGGCTGGCGGCACCATCGAGATTCGCGAAGCAGAGCGCGTCGAGATTGCGGGCACCATCTTCACTGATTCCCTCGGCACGATTCCGAGCGGCTTCATTACGGCGTCAATTGGTCCCGGGCAAGCAGGTGCCCTCCAGATCGATACGGGAGTGCTGGTAGTCCGAGATGGCGCAACTGCCCTGACGAACAGCTTGAGTGATGGGGAAAGCGGCGATCTCACCGTCGTGGCTACTGAGTCTGTCGAACTCTCGGCAGCATCCCCAGGCGTGCAGAACGGGAGCCTGTCTGCGGGCACCGCTGGGAGTGGCGATGGTGGTGACATCTTCATTGAGACGCCTCGCCTGATCCTAGGCGACGGTGGCTCGATCTCCGCTAGCGCCTTCGGCCCTGGTGACGGAGGGAATATCGCGATTGAGGCCGATCTCGTTGAAATTACCGGCGGAACTATCTCTGCTAATACTTTTGGGTTCGGCAGCGGGGGCGATATCGAAATCGAGGCCGACACGATCGCAATTTCCGGCCAAGCATCGGTGGCTCCCCTGCTGGATATTTTTCTCGCCGAACTCAACCTCAGTAATCTCGGGTCTCCCCCCGACATTCCTGAGGAAGTTCTCATAGAATCTCTATCTGATGGTTTATTTGCGGCTAGTTTGGGTCCGGGAAGCGCGGGCAGCGTCACGCTGCAAACAGGCGTTCTTTCCCTGCAAGATGGTGCGGGCATTGCCACATCGTCCTTCCTTGACCTGGATCTTGCCGGACTCCCGACACCCTCCGTTCCGGCGGGTGCGGGCACCCTAAGGATCGCAGCCACCGAGCGCATCGATTTCGAAAGTGGTTCCTTTCTCGCCTCTGCTACCGCTAGCGCCCAGCCCGCCGGGGACTTGACCCTCGAAACGCCCGAGCTGAAGATTTCCAACAGCATTATCACGACATCGGCACTGAGCGGCGGGGCGGGGGGAACCCTTACTATTCTGGGATCCGAGCGAGTGGAACTCGCTGGCTTTTTGGTGGGCAGCTTGAATCCCGACGGCACGCCTGCACCTGCCGGATTGATAACGGCAACAGGTGGGGACGGTGCGGCTGGCGAAATTCAGCTCGAGACGGGTACCCTTATCGTTCGTGATGGCGCCAGCATTGCCTCAAGCACCCTCGGACAAGGCGATGGTGGCACCCTCAATATCGTCGCAACCGAGTCAGTCGAGCTGGTTGGCCTGGCTGCTGGCCCTCCCGGCACTGCTAGCTTGCAGGCCAGTAGTTCGTCTGCAGGGAATGCGGGCGATATTTTCCTGCAGACGCCACGCCTCCAACTGCGCGAGGGCGGTGCGATCGCCGCCAATACCTTTGGGCCGGGAGCTGGCGGTAATATCCAGATCGCGGCCGAAGACATCGAGATCGCCGGCACGAGCCCGCTATCTTCCCTGTTGGAGCTGGTGCTGGTCTCTCCCCCTTCAGACGGTCTTACTACCGAGCAAATCTCTTCGTTGCTCGAGAGTGGCTTATTTACCCTCAGCGCAGATCCGGCGCCGGGCGTCAGTGCCGGACCGGCTGGCTCTATTACTATCCAGGGCGCGCGGAGCCTGCGGGCAATCGATGGCGCGACGATTTCTACAGCTACTTTTGGTAGCAACACCGCCGGCTCGCTGACGCTCGAGGCCAATGAAGTTCTCGTCCAAAACTCGCTATTGGCAACCAACACGTTTGGCCCCCAGAAAGCAGGTGATATTGAGATCGAAACCGATCGGCTCAGGGTCCTCGAAGGAGGATTGATCAGCGCAACGGCCCTCAATCCCGGCCAGACCGGAGCGGGGGGCAACCTAACCGTGACAGCGCGAGAGTCGGTCGAACTGGCGGGAGTAGCACCGGGCACGTCTCTGGGGGGGCTGCTAACTACGACAGCCGGTGCCGGTGATGCGGGCAATATCTTCATTGAGACCGGTCGCTTGAGCGCCCGCGACGGCGCTCAGATCAACAGCTCGACTTCAAACTCGGGCAATGGCGGCGCGATCGCCATTCAGGCGACCGAGATCGATCTCAGCGGCGGCATACTGCTCGATCCTGACAATCCCGAGAGTTTTTCGCCCAGTGGGATCGCTGCAGTAGCTGGCGCCGACAGCTTCAGTGCAGATCCGAGCGGGGCTTTTGGCGCTCCTGCCGGCAACGCGGGTAATATCGACATCACCCTCCTCGACGGCGGGCAGCTGACCGTTCGTGCTGGCGCTGCCATCGCGGCCAACACGGATGCCAACACCTTTGGCATGGGCGGCCAGGTTGAGGTCGACGCTGGGGGCACCGATCGCGGCACGATTTTCATTGAAGGCATTGCCGCCGGCGGTGCTGCCAACAGCACCATTGCGGCTTTTACCTTCGGAGAAGGCCCGGCCCAGTCAGTCGAGCTGCGCGCCCAAGACATTCGCCTCGAGGATGGGGGCACGATCGTCGCGGCGACGGTGGGTATCGGCCCCGGGAGTAGCGCTGGCAGCATCAGTTTGGAAGCCGACACGGTAGTTTTGCAAGGCGTGCCCGTCGGCGCTCCCCTGGCGACTGGGCTCTTCACCGTTACCCTTGGCGAGGCCGATGCAGGCGGTTTGACCGTCGAGGCCCGCGAAGTTTCTATTCTGGGCGGGGCGATCGCGACGACCTCCTCAATCGACGCGGGCAATAGCGGCATCCTACGGGTGGTGGCAACGGATTCGATAACTGTTGCGGGCGTCTCCGAGAGTGGCGAGATTGTCAGCTCCCTGGTCTCAACAACCTTTGGTACGGGCAGCGCTGGAGAGCTGCAAATCGACGTCCCTAACGGCACCCTGGCAGTGACCGACAACGCTTTCGTTGGTGCCGGGACGGTCAATCCCTTCTTGGGCGAAACTTTGGTCTTCTTCTTCCCAGGCATTGGTGCTATCCCCATCCCTAGTGTGGGGTCGGGAAATGGAGGCGTCGCAACTATTCAAGCCAAAACAGTCACGCTAGACAACGGCGGCATCAGCACGGCAACTGCCAGCAATACCCCCGGCAGCAATAACGAAGGTAGTCTCAACCTAATAGTTAGCGAAAACTTACTGCTTTTCAACAACAGCGAGATATCGGCAGCAGCCCTCGGAGCCAGCAACGGCGGCAACCTGCTTATCGATGCCAGTGATGGCAACATCTTGCTCAATGGCAATAGCCGTATCGTTGCCAATGCCGAGACAGGCGATGGCGGCAACATTCAAATCGAGACGACGGGATTTTTTCCGTGCCCGACTTGTCCGGTCACGGCCAGCTCTAACCTCGGCGTTGACGGGGAGGTGCAAGTCTCGAGCCCGGAGGTCAACCCAGCTGCAAGCCTGGTTGTTTTGTCCGCCCGCTTGCGCGATCCTGCCAAGCAGATTGTCACGAGCTGCGCTGCCGGGGAGGGCAATCGCTTTGCCGTCGTCGGTCGCTCGGGCTTGCCGGCAAGGCCGAGCGGCCGCCTGCAGG
>CAYTBI010000009.1:69087-72867 GCA_964435975.1 uncultured bacterium | reverse complement strand
CCCCCCCCCCCCCCCCCCCCCCCGCCTGCAGTCTCCCGAGCCTTGGACCGACCTGCGCGTGTTAGCCCCCACCGAAGTTGCAATCGGATCTGCCGAGAGCGAGCCCCCACCACCCGCTCGCCCGTTCCAAGAAGCCACTGGCTGGCGCCACCATCCTGGCGGTGAGATCGAACTGGTGGCTGCCTCGAATACGGAGCGCTGGCGATCGCAGCAGCCCCATTGTGGGGACGAGGCGGCCGCCGAACGGGCTGCTGCTGCGCCGACTGTAAATTTGGCCGTAGATTTGGGGGTGTCGCTGCCGTGATCCGAACTCACTTCTTGCTCGTCGCAGCCTGGGTTGCCACCGCTGCCGTTGCTGCCGTTCCCGCTCTGGCTGCCGAACTCGATCTCGATACCGGTGCTGCGGCAGCCGCGCCAGAAGCAGCCGCGCCAGATCCTGCCCGCAGCCTGCTGCTAGGGAAAGATGAATATGCTGCCGGACGCTACGAGCGGGCGCGCCAGCAGTGGGAGCGGGCCGCAGCCACCTACGCCGCTCGCGGCGATCGCCGCGGGCAGATCCAAAGTGCGAACTTCCTCGTGTTGGTTTGTCAAAAGCTGGGCGACTGGGAGGCTGCCCGCACGGCTATGGCAACCGGCCAACAACTCCTTGAAGCGGGTGACATTCCGCCCCAGCTGCAAGCTCAGGCCCACAACGCAGCGGCTGGTCTTGCCCTTGCAACGGGCGACGAGGCCGAAGCCATTGCAGCCTGGAAACGGGCTGAGACCCTGTACCAACAAAGCGGCGATCGCCTCGGAGAGTTGGGCAGCCAGCTCAATCGCGCCCGCGTCTGGCAACAGCTCGGCGACGCTCGCCGCGCCGAGCGCCTGCTGGTTGCCACTACTGCCGAAATCGCTGCCGAATTTCCCGATAGCCTATTGCAATTACGCGGCTGGCAGTTGCTCGGGAGCGTGCGCTTCACTCGCAATGATTTTCGAGCGGCCCGCACCACCCTCGAAGAGGCCCTAGATCTGGCAGCTCGGCTGCAGGCCCGCGACGAGGCGCGATCGCTGCAGCTGACCCTGGCAAGCCTCTTGCAGGCCACCGGGGATTTTGCTGGGGCAACCGCTCGCGTGGCCGCAGCCACCGAAATGGCCGATTCACCTCGCGCGCAGATGACGGCGATGGTGACGCAACTACAAGGGCAAATTGCGCGATCGGCCTGGCTGGAGTTGCCCCCTACCGTGGCAGCAGCACGGGGACAGCTCGCCGAGATCCCGCCCGGCCCCGCCAAGATGGATGCCATCTTGGCACTGGCTGGCAATCTGCTGCGCGCGCCGACCGATGCTGTCGGTGCCTTTGGCGAGCCTCTTGTCGAAACCCTCAACGATGCTGCCGAGATGGCCGCAGATTTAGGCGATCGCCGCCGCTTGGCCCAGGTGCGGCTACTACGCGCCCGCTGGCAGTCTCGCCAAGGCCAAACCAGTATGGCCCGCAGCGAATTGCAGGCGACGATTCAGTTAGCGCAATCTCTCAAGGCTCCCGAGATCGTCGCTCCAGCTGCCTGGGAGCTGGGGCGGCTGCTAGCCGCTGCAGGCGAACGGACTGCGGCCATTGCAGCTTACAAAGAAGCCGTTAGCGAACTCGGGACGCTGCGTGGCGACTTGGCCGCCGTCGGTCGCGACGTGCAATTTTCCTTCCGTCAGACCGTCGAGCCGGTTTACCGCGAACTCGTGGCGCTGCTGCTGACCGACGCTCCCAATCCAGACGAGCTGCAGCAAGCGCGACTGACCATCGAAGCCCTGCGCCTGGCCGAGCTCGATAACTTTTTCCGCGAGGCGTGTCTCGATGCCCAGCGCGTGGCCATCGACAATCTCGATCCCGAAGCAGCGGTTATCTACCCGATCTTGCTCCCCGATCGCTTGGCGGCGATCGTGTCGCGGGCCAACGCGCCCCTGCAGTATTACTCGCTGCCTCTGCCACGCCACCAAGTCGAAGGAGAGGTCGAGGCACTGCTCTCGAGCCTGCACCCTGCCGCTGACAACCAAGAGCGCCTGCGCCAATCTGAGATGTTTTACGACTGGTTGGTGCGGCCTGCCGAAGATCGCGGTTGGCTCCAGGACATCAAGACGCTGGTATTCGTGCTCGATGGCAATTTACGGAAACTGCCTGTGGCCGCACTCCACGATGGCGAGCGCTATCTCATCGAGCGTTATAGTGTCGCCCTCTCGCAAGGGCTACAGCTGCTGCAGCCACGCGCGCGATCTAGCCGCCGCCGGAGTTTGGCAGCCGGCCTGACCGAGCCGCGGGCTTCGTTCGCTGCCCTGCCAGGAGTCAGCGACGAGCTCCAACGCCTCGAAGCGACTTTGCCGACTGCCGTGCTGATGGATGAGGCGTTCACCCGCGATCGCCTGGCGCGGGCCGTAACGCGCCGCCGCGCCAACATTCTGCACATTGCCACCCACGGTCGCTTTGGCTCTCGACCCGAGGAGACCTTTTTACAAGCTTGGGATGGCCCTATTGACCTGCGAGCCCTCGACGAACTGCTGCTTTCTCGCAGTGCGGCAGGCCCCGGCGATGGACTCGATCTCCTCGTTTTGAGCGCTTGTCAAACAGCAGCAGGGGACGATCTGGCTATTTTGGGTTTGGCTGGATTTGCTGTCAGTTCTGGCGCGCAATCGACTGTTGCTACCCTCTGGCAAGTGCGCGATCGCTCGACCGCCGTTCTAATGGGGCATTTTTACGATCGGCTGAGCGATCCGGCCAACTCCAAGGCCTTTGCGCTCCGTCGCGCTCAGCAGAAACTGCTTGCTGACGATCGATATAGTCACCCATACTTTTGGTCTCCGTTTGTATTAGTCGGTCACTGGAAATAGATAACCTAAGGCGGGGGAATAATAAGCCTGGTGGCACATTTTCCATTCTTAAAACATTTGTTAAATTCAAGCGTAAAAGCTTAACATTACAGCCTTCTTTTTGGATACCCGTAGGATGAATGCTAATTTTCGAGTCTGCTCGGCTGCGATCGCCCCTTTACTGTTTGGCATAACTGTTGCCACGCCCCTTCGGAGTGCTGCTGTAAATTTTGTGCCCCCCGCCGAGAGTGAGGCACCAGCAGGGGCCACGACGGGGAATGCCGCCACGCGCGGCACGTTTGTACCGCCCGCCGCGAGCGAAGTTCCCGAAGCTGCTACCGCGGGCAACGCTGCTACGCGCCAGGCTTTCCTTCCCCCGGCCGACACCCAGACCCCCAGCGCCGCCTCGGCCCAGAGCGCTGCTACGCGCGGCGAGCGGTGCTCGGCAGACAACCCCGAACGCCTCCAGGCGCTGCTCCCCAAGCAGCACAACTTTGGCATGACGCTACAGGAGCGTCCGGCATTCTTCGTGCATCTGCCTGGCACCGAGGCGCCCCAAGCTTTTTTCAGTCTCAAGACAACCGCACCTGATGGCGCGGAGCGCACCCTATACTCCACGGTCATTCCGCTCAATAAAGATCGAGCCGGAATTCTCCGCTGGCAGCTACCGGCCGATGCACCCGCGCTAGAGGTCGGTCGTGACTACCACTGGTACTTCGTCCTGCAGTGCGGCAGCCGCCTTGAGATTGACGATCCCTATGTTGATGGCTGGGTACGCCGCATTTCGCCCCCCGCCCCCTAGAGCGTGCCCCCAGCAGCCGACACGGATTCGTCCATCGTCATCGACGACGAAGTTGTAGGCGGCATAGCCGTCGATGATGAGGACGCCCTTGGTCCCGCCGAGCAGCTTTTGGGCGACCTCGCCGCTGCGAGACTCGCTGAATACGT
>CAYTBI010000009.1:60367-69077 GCA_964435975.1 uncultured bacterium | reverse complement strand
CATTTCGCCCCCCGACACCTTGAGCGTGCCCCCATCAGCCGACAGCCTAGAGGTAGCAACGGCCTACGGCCGAGCGGGTCTTTGGTACGACCTCTTGGTCGTGATGGCCGATCGCCACTCCGACCCAGCGGTTAGCCGCGGTGCGATCGGTCAGTGGCGTGCCTTGCTCTCATCCGAAACAGTCGGCCTAGGGAGCCTCGCCGAGGCCCCCCTACTCGCTCGACCCTAGTTTCAGTCGAGCAAAACGCGCAAATGGCTACCGCAATGCACAGACACTCAATCTCTATCGCCCTGAGCGCGCTAGGTGCAACTGCTGCTGTGGGGCTCTTCAGTAGCTTCGGCCTGTTGCGGTCTCTGGAGTGGAGTGCCCTAGACATCTTATTTCGCCTGCGCCCCGATCGGCCCGAGGGCGGGCAGGTCGTGCTGGTGGCCATTGACGAGCCGGATATTGCCGCCATTGGTACCTGGCCCGTGCCCGACGGGCTGCTTGCAGAAGCCCTCGAGACCCTCGTCTTGCACGAGCCGCGGGCGATCGGTGTCGATCTTTACCGGGATCTTCCTTTGGGTCAGGGTGGTGGTGCGCTCGATCGCGTCTTACGAAAGAGCGACAACATCTTTGGTGTCGAAAAGGTTCTCGGCAACCGCATTCAACCCTCCCCCGTGTTAGAGGGCACAAAAAGAGTCGGGTTTTCGGAGGTGATTATCGATCGCGACCGGACCGTGCGGCGCGCCCTGCTGACGCTGCGCGATCGCGCCGGAGACGGCCAGATCAAGTCGTCGCTGGCCGTGCGCCTGGCCTTGCATTATTTGGCAGCTGAGAATATCGAGCTTGAGGTTGTCGATCCGCAGCGTCAGCGCTACCGTCTGGGTCGGACTGAGTTTCTGCCGCTAACCGGCCGCGAGTACCTTTACCGGGGCGAGGACGTCGGCGGCTACCAGGTGTTAGCCAATTGGTGGAGCGATACCGACACATTCGATCGTATTTCCTTTAGCGACGTGTTGGCAGGGCGCTTCGACCCCCAACTCGTGCGCGATCGCATCATCATCGTCGGCACCGTTGCCGAGAGTACCAAAGATCTCTTCGCAACCCCTTATCATCCCCGTCAATTTCAGCCCGGTGCGGCCGTTCACGCCGACCTAACCCAGCAGCTGATAAGCGGCGCGCTTGTAGGTCGCCCTGCAGCCTTGAAAGTTCTGCCCCATGTTGGGGAGTGGGCCTGGATTGGGATTTGGGCGACGGTCGCGGCTGCTTTTGCCTGGTGGCTCGAAGCAAATGGCAGCCGCCGCTGGCCCATCCACTCGCCAGTCGGTACCCTCGGTCTGGGGCTATTGTTGGTGTCGGGAAACTATCTCGCCTTCCGGTATGGATTTTGGGTGCTGCCAACCATTTCTCCTCTGGCGGCAGCCACGCTCGCCGCGGTCGCGGCTGCCAATGCCTACAAGCAAAGCCGGCTGGCCGTTACCAATGCTCGGCTGGCCGCCACGAACGCCCAGTTGCAGGACTATTCGAAAACGCTCGAAGATAGGGTGCAAGAGCGCACCGAAGGTCTTGCCCGCGCCCTCGCCGCCGCCGCCGCTGCGAGCGAAGCCAAGAGCCAATTTCTGGCTCACATGTCCCACGAGCTGCGCACGCCCCTTAATGCCATTTTGGGTTACGCCCAGCTCCTCGAGCGCCGGCCGGAGATCCCCCGCGAGGCCCAGCAGCAGGTCGGTATTGTCCGTCGGAGCGGCGAGCACCTCCTCCAACTCATCAACGACGTGCTTTCTCTGGCCAAAATTGAAGCCGGCCAGGCGGAGTTATCCCTTGAAGATTGCAATCTGCGAGAGCTGCTGCACAACCTTGAGGAGATGCTGGCTCTCAAAGCGGATGCCAAAGGGATCGACTTGACCTTCGAAATCGACCCGCAAGTGCCCGAGTGCGCCCGCTTCGATGCCGGTAAGCTCAGACAAGTCTCGCTCAACCTTCTCAGCAACGCGATTAAGTTCACCGATCGCGGCAGCGTCACCTTTCGGGTCCGCTGGCGTCCGGGCGAGACGCCGGTCGCAGGAGTTCTGTCCTTCGATACCATTGACACGGGATCGGGCATCTCCGCTGAGGATTTAGATTGCATCTTCGAACCCTTCACCCAAGGCCCCAATGGACGAACGATGTCTGAGGGAACGGGGCTGGGATTGGCAATTAGCCGTCATTTCGTTCGGCTATTTGGCAGCCAGCTAACGGTCACCAGCGAATTAGGGCGCGGATCTACCTTCTCTTTCGAGCTGCCCACGACCCGGGCGACTGCCCCCCATGCAACGCTCTCAGCACGCAACAGCGCCAGGGCGTGCTCGGATACTTCTGCTCTTAAAGCCACCGATTGCCGGGTCCTCATTGCCGACGACGACGCGGTCAACAGTCAGATTTTGACTGCGCTGATGGCTGAAATGGGCGTCGCCGCGCGCACGGCCCGCGACGGCTGCGAGGCGATCGCCATCTCGGAGAGCTGGCAGCCACACCTCATCTGGATGGATCTGGCGATGCCTCGCCTGGATGGTTACACCGCCACCCGGCAAATTCGAGAGCGTGATAATCGGGTCGCAATCGTCGCGTTGACGGCCCATGCCTTTGCCGAGGATCGCGAGCAGGCTTTGGCTGCTGGCTGCGATGAGGTGATTGCCAAACCCTATCGCGAGCAAGACATTTTCCAGGCGCTCTCGCGCTACCTGCACTTGCCTGTTGTTTTAACCTCCGAAGCAAAAGCCGCACGAAAGCTCCCAAATACACCTGCCGGACATCAAAGCTTACTAACGAGCCTCTCAAAGCTGAATCTCGCCCGGCTGCTGCAATTGCAGCGGGCGATCGTGCTGCTTGATGCCGATGAGATGCTAGCAGTAATTGAGGGAATTGCCAAAGAGCGCCCTTCTCTGGGCGAGGCTCTCGCCGGTTTTGTAGATGGGTTTCATTACGAGCAGCTCGGCCAGCTCGTGCGCGCGGCCATCAGCTCCAAGAATCTCGACCGAGCAGCGAGGACATGAACGACAACACCTGGAAGGGCAACATTCTAATCGTGGACGACACCCTGGCGAACCTGCAAGTTTTGCGGGATCTCTTGCGCACGCGCGGTTACAAGGTTCGACCCGCTCCAAATGCTTTTTTGGCCCTGCGCGCGATCTCAGTCGAACCACCGGAGGTGATTCTCCTCGACATCAAGCTTCCCGATCTCGATGGCTACGAAGTCTGCAAGCGCCTCAAAGCCGATGAGACCACGCGCGAGATTCCAATTATTTTCATCAGCGCCCTTTACGACGAACGCGATAAAGTGCTTGCCTTTGAGTGTGGCGGATCGGACTATGTCGTCAAGCCATTTCAGGCAGGAGAACTCGTCGCTCGGATCGAAAATCAACTGCGCCTTACGCGGGCCGAGCGCCAAATCCGCTTCCTCAACAGCGAACTCGAGGCCCGGGTCCTGGCACGCACGGCGGACCTGACAGCTGTCAACCAAGAACTTGAGAGCGCCAACGCCCAGCTCGAGCGCGAAATAAGCGCGCGAGAATTCGCCCACGAGCAATTGCGCCACCAAGCCCTGCGCGATCCCCTCACGGGCCTTCCCAATCGCACGATGCTTTTAGAGCGCCTGGAATATTGCCTGCAGCAGCAACATCAAGACCCCGAGCGGCGATTTGCCCTGCTATTTTTAGATCTCGACCGCTTCAAGGCGATTAACGATAGCCTCGGCCACGCTGTGGGCGATCGGGTTTTGGTTGCCGTAGCTCAAAAGCTCCAGAACTCCATTCGCAACGTCGATTTGGCCGCTCGCTTGGGCGGTGATGAATTTGTCGCGCTCCTGACGAGTGTTGCGAGCATCGATGACGGCATGCGCGTTGCCCAGCGTCTCTCCCAAGAACTCCAACTGCCCGTCGATCTCGGCGATCGCCGGCTCGTTATCGCCGGCAGCATTGGCATCGTCCTCAGCAACAGCCAATATGCTAGCGCTGACGACCTGCTGCGCGATGCTGACTTGGCAATGTATCGAGCCAAAACCAATTGCGGCAGCCCCGACCAAAAGATTGTCGTCTTCAACTCGGACATGTACGCCCGCGCCCTGCAGAGGCTGCACCTCGAGCGCGACCTCAATGACGCCTTGGAGCGCGAAGAATTTCACCTGCACTTCCAGCCGACTGTGGCCCTGGCCGACGGCTGCCCTGTCGGTGTGGAGGCCCTCGTCCGCTGGCATCATCCCACCCAGGGGATTATCATGCCTGACGAGTTTATCCCCGTCGCTGAAGAAACGGGTCTGATTGTCCCCCTCGACCGCTGGGTACTGCAGGCAGCCGCCGACTCGCTGCTAGCATGGCGCGCCCGCTATCCCCAAATGGCAGCGAATCTCAGAGTTGGCGTTAATTTCTGCGCGCGAGACCTCCAGGCAACAGATTTACTCGTTGAGATCGACCGCGTCCTCACCCGAGGATTGCCCGGTTTTTGCTTGGTTGTGGAGATTACTGAAGGCACCCTCATCGAGAACATCACCCAAACTATCGAGTTGCTCGAGCAGCTCAAGTCTCGCCAAATCCACGTCAGCATCGATGACTTTGGGACCGGGTACTCCTCTTTGAGCTATCTCCACCGGCTGCCAGTGGATAGCCTCAAAATCGATCGCTCCTTTGTCGGTCGCATGCATACCGACCGACGGTCGCGAGAAATTGTCGAAACGATTATCACCCTCGGTCGCCGCTTGGGAGTCGAAACCATTGCTGAAGGCATCGAAACCGCGCGAGATTGTCGAGTGCTCGCCGAGTTAGGCTGCGATCTCGGTCAGGGATACTACTTCTCTCGACCTCTCTGTGCTGAGACGGCTGAAGAATTTCTATTTGGGACCCTAGCGGCTAGGAACTCACCCATCGGGTCGGGTCAGCTCGGACAAAGGGAGCGAAAGAACTCGTAGCAGAGTTTGGCAAAGGCCTCCGGCTCCTCATAGGGCAAAACGTTGCGCCCGGGCATCATAGCCCCCCGTCCGTCGGGCAGTTGCTGGCAGTAGCGCTCCAAACGTTCTGCTGGGGTTTCTGGCGGCTCCGAGGTGCGGCTAATGGTCGAGGCGCGATCGCCCACGATCGCCAGGGTCGGTACGGGGATTTCTGCAATGGCCGGTCGCCAATCTCGCCGCCAGAAACCCGCCAAAAACGAGAATACGGCGTGGCGGGTTGCCAGGGGTCGCGCCCCGGCAATCAGCATATCGAGCCACTCGGCATCCACAGCGCTGCCATCGGCAAAGAGTTGCTTTTGAGAAAAAGATCGGAGGAATCCGCGACTGCGGGCGTATTGGTAGAAGGCCCAGCCCAAAGGCGAATCAAAGAGGTTCCAAGCCAGCCGCTGCCGCCACGCCGCCGCGGGCTCGCAGATGACCGCCCAGGCAGGCGGACCCGACAAAATCAAGCCCCGCAGCTCTACTGCTGCCCCGAGTTGGATGAGGGCGAGGGCGATGGGCAAGCAGCCTCCCTGCACGATCGGGATTGGCGCGCGATCGACCTCCTCGGCGATGAAGTAGTGTAACTGCTGCGCCCAGTCTTCTGGCGTGTAGGCCGCGCGCGGCAAATCGCTCTGGCCGCAGCCAAGCAAGTCGGGAGCGTAGATGGGATTGTCTCCCGGCCACAGGCGGACAAATCGCAGCCAGAACTCGCGCCCGAGCCCGACGCCAATTGGGTGCACCAGTACCAAGGGAGTGCCCGAGCCAGTGGGATTGTGCAGCGCGTACGCGCACCGATAGCCGCGCCAGGTGTAGTACAGCGGTTGAGAGTTGGCGATCGTCATGAATGCGGCGCTTCTAAGCAAAGAGATGGGCAAGAAAATCCCACATCGGGAAAAATTGTAGCGTGGAGCGCAATTGCTGATGTTTGCTTCCCCCGCAAACGTCGCAAGCGGGCATGCGCCGCATGCCCGCTTGCTGTTACATCGCGAGAGACTAGCCTGCGACCGCAGGCGACATCCGACTAGCGCTTTTTGTTGATGCCCCGGGCCATGTTCCGGAAGTCGAGATCGCCGCTGCCACCATTATTGTTGCTGGGTCGGCGACGCTCGGTACCAGTCGAGCCGAAAGAACCAAAACTGGGGGTCGCGGGTTTCTTCTCCGGCTTTTGTTTTTGCTCTTCTTCTCCTCTGATGATGCGCTTTTGCATGTTGGAGACTTCTTGGACGTATTCGCCGCCGCCACCAGAGATGGTCTTAGCGAACGTGCGCTTGACTACGGTGGACTTGCGCATATAGTCGATATCGCCGTAAGTCTTGGCGTCGTCTGCCTCCAGGAAGAAGGCTTCCTTCGGTTGCTTCGGGTCGCGACCGAACAGGCGCTGCAGAATTCCCATGAGTGCGTTTCTCCTCGGCAGTGGTTAGCTACGGAAATGTTAATGACATGTAACGATATTCTAAGCCGAAAGTCGCCTGCTTGACCGCACCTATGCCAGTTGAATTACCGAGATATCAAGACACGACGCGCGCGGCGGCCTGCTGGGCATCCTGCTGCAGGCTGCGGGCGATACGAAACATCTCCCGCCCGTCGTACAGGCGCTGCTCGTCGTAATTATTGGCGAACCATTCAAATTCGTCGAGGCCGTCGCCGAGACGATCCAGGCAATAGTACAAGTGAGCGGCAGCACCCGCGGCATCAACGGGATTGGGGCAGCTCGTCAGGGTTTTCTTGGCCCGGTCGAGGCGATCGCGCGCGCCTTCTAGATATGCCAAAAAAGACTCCATCAAAAGGTCATCGAATGGGTCGGCTGCCAGGGCATCCAGCTCCCGCTTGAGGGGGCCGAGGATCTGCGCGATTGCGCCCTGGACGGGGTCGTACACCTCCTGAAACCAGCGTTGGGGAGTTGCCTCGCCTTTGCGGCTCTGGCGGCGACTGGCGCGCGCGCAATTCTGAGAAGAGGCCGCGCGGGCGTAACGTTTCGTTGCAGAAGCGCTCAGGCTAGAAACTCGCTCCAAATCGTAGGTGCGCCGTGCCTGTGGGTCCCCCAAGACCTCGTAGGCGGCATTAAGCGAGATAATCTTGTCGCGGTCGCCACTGCCACAGTCGGGGTGGAAGCGTTTGGCCAACTGCCGATAGGCTTGCTTGATCTGGGCTTGCGTCGCGTTGGTGGCAACCCCCAGTGTTTCGTAGTGGGTGCGATCGAGCACGCCCAGTCATTCCCCTCGCGTATTTTTTTTCACTATACCCTCAGCCTAGTAGGGGCGTGGGGCACGGCGCCAGGTCTTGGAACAACGGCGTGCTTAGATAGCGCTCCCCAAAGCTCGGTTGAATGACTACGATGAGTTTGCCAGCATTTTCCGGGCGTCGGGCGACCCGAACGGCCGCACACAAGACTGCCCCCGAGGAAATCCCCGAGAGCAGCCCTTCTTCTCGGGCCAGGCGGCGTCCGTAAAGAATGGCCTCATTATCGGTAACCGTTACGACTTCGTCGATCGCACTGACATCGAGAACCTCAGGAATGAATCCTGCCCCCAAACCCTGAATTTTGTGGGAGCCCGGCTCGCCCCCCGACAAAACGGGAGAACTCGCAGGCTCGACGGCGATCGCCTGAAACGAGGGCTTGCGGGGCTTGAGCGCGCGGGTAACGCCAGTAATGGTGCCGCCGGTTCCGACCCCAGCGACAAGAATATCGACAGTGCCTTCGGTATCCGCCCAAATCTCCTCAGCAGTGGTGCGGCTGTGAATTTCGGGATTAGCGGGGTTGTTGAATTGCTGCAGCATGTAGGCATCGGGCAGAGATTCTACGATCTCTCTGGCACGCTCGATGCACCCCCCCATGCCTCGCGTTCCGGGCGTCAGTTCGAGCCTGGCGCCATAGGCCCGCAGCATCGCGCGCCGCTCGCTGCTCATGGTCTCGGGCATCGTCAAAATCAGATCGTACCCTTTGGCCGCAGCAGCCATCGCCAGGGCGATGCCGGTGTTGCCGGAGGTCGGCTCGACCAAAATTGTTTTACCCGGGGCAATCTCGCCCGCTCGCTCGGCTGCTTCGATCATATTGACGCCGATGCGATCCTTGACTGAGGCTGAAGGGTTCATTCCTTCTAGCTTGACGACAATCTCGCCCCCACAGCCTTCGCTACGGGGAATGCGGTTGAGGCGAACGAGAGGGGTGCGGCCGATCAACTCGGTAACGTTGTTGGCAATGCGCATGGGCTGTCGGGGATAGGGCGTCTAAATGTAGTACATCAAGTCGAGCTGGCGCTTGGCATCGCGGCGATCGCAGAGATCTTGAAGGGTATAGTTGCCCAGCACCCGAGCGATCTCGGCTGTGGCTTCTTGCCAAACCTCAGCGACGATCGCGTGCTCTAGGGTCTGAGTGGATTCTGCCTCGCGGGTTTCTGCCCCCTCCAAACAATCGAGCACGCTCTGCAAGGAGATCTTCCAAGGTTCTTGGGCGAGGAGGTAGCCCCCTTTTGCCCCCCGCTGGCTGCGGACGATGCCGCCGCGCCGCAGAGCTGCGAGCAGTTGTTCGAGATAGCGATCGGGAATGCCTTGTTGGGCGGCAATCTGGCGGATTTGCAACGGTTGCTGTTGTCGGTATTGCCCGGCTAGTTCGATCAGCGCCAGGAGGGCGTATTCGGTCTTGCAGGACAGTTCCACGCAGTTCTCCAGCTTGCAACGTAACCCCCAGTATACTCCGGCTCTCCACTGGGCTTTTGTTAGAATCGCCCTTGACGGGCAGCAGCAAACTGCTATTGGTGACAATTCGA
>CAYTBI010000009.1:0-60267 GCA_964435975.1 uncultured bacterium | reverse complement strand
CAATTCGAGCTATACATAGCCATGCTCGGCTAGAAAACCGGCATCGATGCTATCAATACCGGTGGTAATACGGGTTGGGTCGCTTGCTGCCGAACCCGACAATCGGCCCGCACCGACAAGCTTCGCCACATACTTGCCCAAGATGTCGCTCTCGAGATTGACCCAGTTGCCCGGCTCGAGCAGCGACAGATTTGTCTCGCGGTACGTGGCCGGGATCGCAGCAACCTTGAACCACTCGTCGGTGCAAGCGGCGATAGTCAGGCTGACCCCATTAACAGCAATGCTGCCTTTGGAAATCAGATACCGCGCGACCTGCTGCCATTGCTCGCGCCGTTCGGCAACCGGCCCGAACGTCATCTCCCAAGCACTCGCCGTTGGCATCGATGCCAGCAGTGCGCCGACGCCGTCAATGTGGCCGCTAACAAAGTGACCGCCGAGTTTGTCGCCAACCCGCAAGGCGGGCTCGATGTTGACCCGTGCGGCCGCGCGATCGCGCCAGCCGAGGTTAGTTCGCTGCAGGGTTTCCGGAGACACCGAAGCAACAAAGCCTCCCGCGCGCCGGGTTTCAACGGTCAAGCAAACCCCATCGACAGCAATGCTATCGCCGTATGCCAAGTCGGTGATGAGGTCGGTGGCGCTAGCGGGCAGTACGATCTGCAGGCGGTCGCCAGTTGCGGGTAGTAGGCGGCCGCAGGTGCGAATGAGTCCGGTGAACATAACTACTAAGTCAATTAAGTCAATACAGAGCGGCGATGGAATTTTAAATAAAATTTATTTTTTTGCGAGCCCTACTGCTGCGTTACATTGACTTTACTTTACGCTCTCCCTAAAAAAATCGATCGCGTCTGCGGCATACTGTGGAAGGGGAGGAGCCAATTTGGGTAACAAGGAGCACGCAATGCGCGATGCGGGCTTTCAGTGTATCGTGCTGGTCCCGATCGGCCATCTCGGCCTTCCTTGTAGCTCGCAACATTAAAAAAAGTTGAGGCGCAACCCATGATTGAAATGAAAGTCGCTGGAATTGCCCTAGACGCCGTGACTCGCAGCCCGATCGCGCTGCTAAAGGATGAGTCCGACAGGCGCGCGCTGCCGATCTACATCGGTCAGGACCAAGCTAGAGCGATTGTCGGCGCCCTGGAGAAGCAAACGCCGCCGCGACCGCTGACCCACGACTTGATGGTGAGCGTGCTCGATGCCTGGGAAGTACAGGTCCAGCGCATTGTCATTCATTCTTTGCAAGACAATACGTTCTACGCCCTGCTGTACCTGCAGAAAGGGCAAGAGATTCGCGAAATCGACTGTCGCCCCAGCGATGCCATTGCGATTGCCCTGCGGACCGAGAGCCCGATCTGGGTCGTGGAGGAGGTGATTGCCGATGCCTCGATCCCCGTCGATCGCGAGGCCGATGAAGAAGAGGCTCGTGCCTTTAAAGAGTTCGTCGCGAACCTGCGCCCCGAAGATTTCACCAGCGGCAAATTCTCTGGTGGTAGCAGCAGCAGCGAAAGCGGCATCTAGTGCGCTACCGCCGCTTCGGACGAACGGAGGCTCGTCTCTCGGCGTTCGCCCTCGGAACGATGGGCGCTCTGGCCGTCGGTCCCGAGCGCCTGCGACAGATTGTGGCCGCCGCTTGGGGGCGCGGTGTCAATCATTTTGAGACAGCCCGGGGCTATGGCGAGAGCGAACTTTACCTGGGCCAGGCGCTCCAGGATCTCGGCTTGCCCCCAGAGCGCGCTTTTGTGACGACTAAGCTATTGCCGGCAGGCGATGCTGCCCGCCTCGAGCGAGAAATTGCCGAATCCCGCACCCGCCTGCAGCGCGATCGCATTGATTTTTTGGCGTTTCACGGCATCAATACCCGCGAGCACCTCGACGCTGCCTGCCTGCCTGAAATTCAAAGGGTATTGAACCGCGCCCGCGATCGCGGCCACATCGGCTGGGTCGGATTCTCAACCCACGCGCCCCTCGACATTGTCCTCGCTGCGATCGACACCGGTTTTTTTGCCTTTGTCAATTTGCACTACTACTACTTCGACCGACGGCTGAGCGCGGCGGTGTCGCGAGCGGCGGCCTCGGATATGGGGGTATTTATCATTTCCCCTGCCGATAAAGGCGGTCGGCTCCACAATCCGCCAGAAGCGCTCCGGCAACTCTGCGCCCCTCATTCGCCGCTGGCGCTAACTTATCGGTTTTTGCTCGCCGATCGCCGCGTAACGACACTGAGCGTTGGGCCTGCCAATCCGAGCGAACTGGCGACACCTCTGGCCCTCGGCGATCTCGATGGCCCCCTAGAGCCTGACGAGAAAGCAGCCCTCGCCCGTCTGGAGGCTGCCTTGGCCGCACACCTTGGCGACACTCACTGTCACCAGTGCCATCGCTGTCTCCCTTGCCCGGAAGCCATCGAGATCCCGGCGGTGTTGCGGCTGCGAAACTTGGCGGTGGGCCTACAGATGCAGCACTACGGCGAATATCGCTATCAAATGCTAGAAAATGCCGGCCATTGGTTTCCCGGCCGCCGAGGCGATCGCTGCACCGACTGTGGCGATTGCTTGCCCCGCTGCCCGCACCAACTCGATATTCCGACACTGCTGCGAGAGACCCACGCCCGCTTGCAGGGGCCGCCGCGGCGACGACTCTGGGGCTGAAGTTCGTGCTGCCGCTGGGTAATTGGCGATACCCTAGAAAAACTGCGTCCCAGGAGATCCGCACATGACGGTCGCACCCGATCGCATCGCCAAGCTGGCCAGCAACCAAGATCCCCATCCCTACGAGATCCTGGGTTGCCACGCGCGCGGTGACGGACTGCAAGAAGTGCGTGCCTACCAGCCCCACGCCACGGCCGTTTGGGCCATCGACGTGCAAACGGGCAAAGAATACCCCCTACAGCCCGCCCATCATCCCGACTTTTTTGTGGGCATCGTGCCGCCGCTAGAGCGCTACCAACTGCGCCTAGAGAGCGCCGAAGGCGATCGCCTCATTTTCGATCCCTACAGCCTGCGTCCCCAACACCTGACCGAGTTCGATTTATTTCTCTTTGGCGAAGGCAATCACTTCCACCTCTACGAAAAGCTCGGCGCTCACTGTCTCGAGGTCAACGGCGTCGCGGGGGTTTATTTTGCAGTTTGGGCTCCGCACGCCCGCAACGTTTCGGTTATTGGAGCGTTCAATGACTGGGACGGACGCATCCACCAAATGAATCGCAATAGCTGCGGGATTTGGGAAATTTTTATTCCCGAGCTGGGAGTCGGCGATGGCTATTTATTCGAGGTCAAAAATTCTGTCGGTCATATCTACAAAAAAACCGACCCCTTTGGTTTCCAGCAGGCCGTGCGCCCCCACGCCGAAGCCATCGTAACGGATCTGGGCACCTACCTATGGCGCGATCGCGACTGGCTCGAAGCGCGCGCGCGCGACGACGTTCTCAAAAAGCCCGTTGCCATTTATATGTTGCATTTGGGGTCGTGGCAGCATGCCGCCATGACCGATACTCTTGAGGGTCGCAGTGGGGGGCTAGAGCCCGTTGCAGTTTCTGAGTTTAAGCCCGATCGTCGCTTTTTGACCTATTACGAGCTAGCCGAGCGCCTGATCCCTTATGTTTGCGGGCTGGGATTTACCCACATTGAAATTTTGCCTCTGTGCGAGCATCCGGTAGACGGCTCCTGGGGCTGCCAAGTAACGGGATACTACGCCTGCACGTCTCGTTTCGGGCCGCCCGAAGCGTTTATGTATTTCATCGATTGCTGCCATCAGGCGGGCCTGGGCGTCATTCTCGATTGGATTCCCAATCATTTCTCCAAAGCCGAGCATGGATTGGCTTTTTTTGATGGGTCTCATCTTTACGAGAGCGCCGATCCTTGCCAGCGAGAGTATCGAGATTGGGGCACGCTTTCTTTCGATTTGGCCAAGCCCGAAGTTCGCAATTACTTGTTGGCGAACGCGCTCTTTTGGTTCGATAAATATCATATTGATGGCTTGCGCTTCGATGCGACGACGGCCCTGCTCTACCGCGATTACCGCCGCAAAGAAGGGGAGTGGACGCCAAACGTTCAGGGTGGCCGCGAATACCTCGAAGGCATTGATTTCTTGCGCCAAACAAATGCCACGATCTTTAGCGATCATCCGGGAATCCTAACCATTGCTGAGGAAACGAGTGCTTGGCCGTTGGTGTCTCGCCCTCCCTACAATGGCGGCTTGGGGTTTAACTTGGTGTGGGATTTTGGTTGGGAGCAAAACGTCTTAGACTACTTCACGACCGAGCCGCGATCGCGCCAGCACTATCAGAGCAACATTACGTTTAGTTTGTCCTACGCCTACACGGAAAATCACGTGTTGGCCCTGCCCCATCACGAGGTCATGGGGAGCGGCCTGGCTGCCCAATTGCCGGGAGATACTTGGCAAAAACTTGCAAATTTGCGCTGTTTGCTAGCCTACACCTATGCCCATCCCGGCAAAAAACTACTGTTTGCGGGCACAGAATTCGGCCAGTGGAGCGAGTGGGACGTCTGGAGCGATCTCGATTGGTCTCTGCTTGAGGTCAAGGCGCATGCCAAGCTCGAGCAATTTACCAGCGACCTCAATGGACTGTATCGGCGCGAGGCCGCTTTGTGGGAGCAAGACTTCGACCCCGCGGGGTTTGAGTGGATCGACTATCAAGATAGCCGCCACAGCGTCTTGGCATTCATGCGCCGCAGCAGCCGCGATTTTATTGTCGTAGCGTGTAACTTCACGCCCCAGCCCCACAGTCACTATCGCATTGGCGTGCCGGAGTTTGGGTTTTATCGCGAGCTACTCAACAGCGACGCGCGCGAATACGGAGGCAGTAATCTTGGTAACCTCGGGGGAAAATGGAGCGAGCGCTGGCCCTACCACCGCGCGCCTTTTTCTTTAGATTTGTGCTTGCCGCCGCTGGGAGTTTTGTTTTTGAAGTGCGATCGGTTTCGGGCTGCGACCGAAGCGCGCGCGGGCTCGGGAGAGTCTTAAAAGTCTTGCTCTGTCCCTGTCATGGTTTGCTGCGTCGCCGCAATCATACCAGATGACAATTCAAACCGAACGTTGTTAGCGTTTGATATCCCAGCTTCTGCAAAGTGATATGCACTGCCATCGGTTTTGATAGCTAGAGATACAGGACTCTTCCATCTTTGTTCCGGTAATCGATGCCTTGGATGTCGGCTGCTTCTAAGGCTTGCTTGGCAGCAGAGGAAATGAAGAGGCGAGTTCGTATTTGTTTCACGCGAAACAGCGGTGGAAAACCCCCTTCTGGCTCCACCAAAACCAAGTCTTCAATTGAATTTGGCTCTACTATGTCAGGTCTGTCCTCTACGGTCTCATAAACAGAGTTTTCCCAATCGAAGATGTTGAGATGCTCCAAGAGCTGCACGGCCACGAAGTTATGGAATGCTTCAATGGGAGGATTATCGAAGACGTTGCTCATCACCACCGGAATAGCTTGATGGGGGAAATCTCCCACTGAGAGTAATATGTCCAGCATCTTTCTAGACATGATGGGCCAATCTTCCTTGACACTAGGGAAGTCTGAAATCTGAATTCTTTCTCCATCACAATCGAAGACGGCTCCGTCTAGGCCCTCTATTCGCTTCGGCCAACTAAACAGACTATTCGAGCCCCTGTGGGGATATTTTCTGATTTCGGAGTCCTCTGGTAGCCAAGCGTCATCCTTCAAGTCGCCAACGAGATGGTCTATATCTACCTTGATTCTGAATACCTGCTCCAGGCACCGTTCTCTTCTATTTGCTGCAGCCATGTCCTTCCCTCAGTTTTAGATTACAAAAGTCGATATGCCCAACAGAAGCTTGTCGCTTGGGTTCTAGATTGCTCTCTATCAAAGACTCCCCAGCTTCTACAAAGTGATATGCACTGCCATCAGTTTTGACAGCTAGAGATACAGGACTTTTCCATCTTTATTCCGGTAATCGATGCCTTGGATGTCGGCTGCTTCTAAGGCTTGCTTGGCAGCAGAGGAAATGAAGAGGCGAGTTCGTATTTGTTTCACGCGAAACAGCGGTGGAAAACCCCCTTCTGGCTCCACCAAAACCAAGTCTTCAATTGAATTTGGCTCTACTATGTCAGGTCTGTCCTCTACGGTCTCATAAACAGAGTTTTCCCAATCGAAGATGTTGAGATGCTCCAAGAGCTGCACGGCCACGAAGTTATGGAATGCTTCAATGGGAGGATTATCGAAGACGTTGCTCATCACCACCGGAATAGCTTGATGGGGGAAATCTCCCACTGAGAGTAATATGTCCAGCATCTTTCTAGACATGATGGGCCAATCTTCCTTGACACTAGGGAAGTCTGAAATCTGAATTCTTTCTCCATCACAATCGAAGACGGCTCCGTCTAGGCCCTCTATTCGCTTCGGCCAACTAAACAGGCTATTCGAGCCCCTGTGGGGATATTTTCTGATTTCGGAGTCCTCTGGTAGCCAGGCGTCATCTTTCAAGTCACCAACGAGATGGTCTATGTCTACCTTGATTCTGAATACTGCATCCATGTTGGGGTTTGCCTTGCTGTCTTTGGTCGTTTCCATGTCTAAATTTCCCTGGGAAAAGCTTACCTACCCAAGCTCTAACTCTTGACTCTCTAGAGCCTGGGTCTCTATTGCCAGTTGATTGTCGTACTGCAAATCTTCCAGGATCTGGGTGGCGGCCTGCTCGTCTACGATAATGTAGTCCCCACCCGTCCATAATTCAAAAATCTTGCCTTCTGGGCCTTCGGCAGCCACACTACGACTTTCTGCGTTCGCAGAGATAGTAACTCCTGAATGGGGATTACTGAGGCTGTGTTTGTTTCTTCGCTCCATCAGGCTAATTGTCTGAGTCATTAGCTCTCGTGCCAAGAGGCTCTGCCCCTCTGGGTCTTCGCGGCTAGCAACTAGGGTTTGAGCGTTGCCTTGCTCTTCCTCGGCAAGACGCCAGATACCGTTTTTGTTTTTCTCGATTAGCTGTTCTGTCTCTAACTTCTCAAAGTCTCCGATGAGGCTTCTAAGCTGTTTTTCGAGGCGTTCTAGAGTCTTCTTGGCAGCTTCAGCAAATTCCGCTCTTTGTGAGGGGTCGAGTTGGTCGATGCTGCCCACATTTTCCTGTAAAAGTAATTCATCTCTTTCTTCAGTAAGTAGGTTTTTAACATACTTGCTCCAGTTTTCGTGAGGGCCAGAGTGCAAAAGCTGTCCCCGAGCTTTTTGGAGGGCTTCTTCAGTACTGGGGAGGTCGATTAGGTTTCCGGCGCGGTCCAAGTCGTACCCTGCTTCTCTGGCTATCTTTGCCAGCTCGTGGTCGCGAACTACCGCATCGGGAATGAGGTGGTGGAGTTGGTGCCCGGCTGGAATCGATTTGAGTTGACGGTTGGCTCTCAGGTAGTTGGTCTGCATCTGGCCCGGATTGCTGAGGCGGTCGTGGGACTTCCCCACGATCTCGGCGATCTCGCCATCTTTTACTTGCAGGGCTGGATAGCCATCTCCAACCCGCGCGCGGCTGATGACATTGTTCTTATCAATTTTGTAAGCCGGGGCTAGCTCGCTCGTAAATTGGTCCCATGCGGGTGTCCCTCGCCGTGGCAGCCGTCGGCCCGCAATGCCATCAACGACCTCAGCGCGCCCAATTGCCCTCTCAATTTCCTTAGAACTCTTGGCAACCCGCGCAAAGATATCATTATCGAGGTTGAGGAGCCTTGCTAGAGCGCTCGGATTCTCCCCTAAAGTCTCGGTATGGGCCGCCAAAGCATCAAGGCGATCCAATAACTGCTTTCGTTTTAGCGTGCTGTTTCCGGCCTGCTCGACTAACGCATCGAGCACGTCCCCCGCCGAGTCGCTGAGCTCTTCTGCCGAGGAATTTAGCAGCGCCGCCACTGCCCGCCCGGGAGCACCCTCTTCGAGCCACTCTAGAACCTTGCCAATGGCCGCCGATCGCTCTGCTGCGATCGACACCTGGAACCTCACCGATTCGACCGGCAACTCGCCAGGAGAGCCACCAGTACCCGGCCGAGGTATTTCTCTGCCAGGCTGTAGGTTGCGGGACTCCAGAGGAGCATGGCCCGCCCCTGCTAGCGCCGGCTGCTGAGTTGGCAATGCATTGGCAAGCTGGTCGAGGATCTCTTCTCCCCGATCGCGCCCCCACCCCAAGAGACCCAGGGCCTCGTCTGCCCGGCCCGTCTGATGGAGCCCGACTGCTTCCGGCACTCGTGCCAACTGTTGTGGGTCGAGCCTGGAGAGAGCCCCAATCGCCTCGGGGCCCAACTGCCACAGCTCGAATACCCCCCCCAGGCCTTCCGCCGCCAGTCCGAATCGCCCCATCCAAAGGTCGAATCGCGCCCGGTCGGCGCTGATGCTCGTGAGGTTTGCCCCTCCCAATCCTGCTTGGGCGGCCCCATCAATGTCTTCGAGCAGGGGCAGCTCGTAGAAAGCCGTGGTTCCCCCCAGAGCCGTTGCTGCCGCGCCAACGCCAGTTGAGATAGCTTTGTTGTCGCGAAAGTATATCCCCGCTCCGACTAGGCCCAAACCACTCAGGGTCGCCCCAAGCTTGATGGCAAGATCTTGATAGCCTTGGGCGGCGACCCACTCTAGCACCGCTTGATGTTCTCGAGGGTCGGTGGTTTGCGCTGCAAATTGTGCCAGGGTCCGCTCGGTGACGGCATCGAGCCGGAGGGCGCGGTTGGGGTTTTCTGTGATTCTCTCCTGCAGTCGGTCGATGCCGCGAATGGCTTCCCAGAACCTGTCGTGCAGGGGACCAAAGGGAGGCAGCCGACGATCGCCATCGGCAGTGGCGACAGTGGCAAAAGTTTCCAGGTCCCCAGAAGCGTCCAAAACGGCGAGTGCGGGCACCTCTTGTCGCACTTGCTGGCGTAGCGCGTCCGTGGCGTCGATTGCGCGCAAGCGGCGATCGAACTCGTCGCGGTGCTCTGCCAGCCGCTCTTGCCAGAGGTCATTGGCTGCGAGCTGTGCCAACAAGTCCGCACGGCGGGCAGAGATATCAACGTCTAAGACATCTTCAGGAGGGAAGCGAACGCTGGGGGGCCAAGGGAAGCGAGAACCCGAGGTGATATTCTTTTCGACGAACCGAACAAAGTCAACGCCCGCGTCTGTTTGTCGGGCGACCCGCTCGACATCTCGGGCGGCAAGCTGACGCAGCCGGTTCCAAGCAGGAGAGTTTGGGTCTTGGTAGATGCCCAACTCTTGGGTAAGGCGCTCTCGACTGGTTCTCAGTTGCTCCAGAGCATTCTGTTGTAGGGTCGAGCGAAACTGCTCTACCGGGTCGGCACTGCTGGGCACGGCCCCACCTCGGCCCCGAGCCAGGGTGGCGGTGTCTTCGCTGCGGGCACTCATAGATAACGGGCGGATTGGAGCGGTAGCATTTGCCACCGGATCCTAGCTGCGGGGCAGCAGGCGCGCGAAGAATTCGCCCCTGGGGGCGATAAGCCCCCCTCTCTGACTCGCTGAGGATGGCATTGGTGTTTGACCCGCTCGCCGAGATGGCGGACTAGAGGGCAGACTCCACCAGCCCCAAAGCCTCCGCAACGGCATCGCGAGCTGCTGGGTCTTGGGCGAGCGTTTCCGAGATTCGATCGAGCAGGGCCGAACCCGTACTGCTTGCGAGCAAGTAGTTGAGGTCTGGGTTGTTGGGTAGGCTCGCGCCGAGGTTGACGCCGGAGAGTTCTGCGAAGCTGCTGGCACTCTCTAGGGCTGGGGTGGTGTAGAGATTGGGTCCGGCAAGAGATTCGATTGTTGCGAGTACGCTTGCGCTCCTGTGGCGGCTGTTAACAGTTAGGAGCACGTTATTTGCCTGGCCGGGCTCGAGACTCTCGGGGTCGACGACGGAGAGGGTGCCATCTTCGTCGATCTCGAAAGCTCCGCCCCCACCGGCAAGAGAATAAGTGAGTGGATCTTCTGCATTCTCTACCGCAAATTTGTAGACCTCAGGACTGGTTAGCAAATCTCCGTAAAAGGCGATCGAGCCCTCCGGAGCAATAATATTCGGCTCCAGGTGATATTCTTCGACACCAGCAGACTCGAAAAACGCCTGCTGGAGCGCGTTGCCAAGCACTGGTGCCGATACTGGCGATTCGGCGGTGATATTGCCGGAAATTAGCTCGTTGGCTGCATCGAAGATAGATTGCTGGGTTTCGCCAGCAGAGGCTGCTGCTGGCGAAACGAAGATATCGTCGGGGGTGCCGACTGCCCCTCTAAAGAGGTTAACGATGTCGATGTAGGGTTCGATGCCATCGACTCCATCTAGATCGAGCGGGAATTCAGGATCGGATAGTAGATCGGTGGCATTGTTGAAGATGCTGGTTAAGGTGCTGCCAGCCGCAGAAGCTGCTGGGGAAACTTGAATGGCCTGGGGAGCACCAACGGCAACTGCAAAGAGATTGAAAATGTCTATAAAAGGATCGAGACCCCCGACACCGTCGAGGTCGAGGGGACTCCCGATCGCAATATCGATTTCAGTGGGAGGGCTGCTGACTAAGCCGGCCTCATCGGTGGCCGTTACCTGCAGCGTGACGACTTGACCGACCACCAGAAGAAGGTCTTCTGCGTCGACAACGGTAATTACACCCATGCCGGGGTCGACGCTGGTGATGCTGAAGAGGGGAGTCTCGTCTTGATTGGGGTCTGGGTTGCCGCCAACAATTTCGAAGCTGAGGCCGCCGAGCTCGTCGGTAGCGATAACTTCGCCGACCACAGTACCGCTGGGGCTCTCTTCACTGACCGTGAAGCTCGCTGGCGTCACTATCGGTGGCAGGTTGGGAGCCTCGAACGCGCCAATGTCCGTCTGCCCGTTGATGGTGCGTGGGAAGCCTTCCCCGCGCTGGTCGGTCGTCAAGCCGTCGGGATTGCTGCCCGCGTTGAGGGCCGGAGAACCGGGGAGTAAGCCGATGGTTTGCGTGGGCCCGCCATTATCTTGTAGCGGCCCCAGCAGCGGCTCGACATCGATGAGATTGTTGCCCAGATCGGTCGAGATGGTGCCATTTTCGACCAGGCTAAACTCGGCTGTGATGTCCCCTAGGCCAGTTGTGGGCAAGTTAAAGGGACCTGAGGAGAGATCGACATCGGAGGGCGCGCTGAGGCTGCCGGCTTCGATGAGGACTGCCGAATCGAGGATGCTATCGCCTGCATCGGCGATCGCCAGCCGTAGGGTCTGAGGCTCCCCAGGCGTAACCGCAGCAGTAGCGGTTAGCTGGACCGTAAAGCCGTCGTATTCGATGCCGAAATTACCCGATGTGTTATCGACAAAGAAGCTGGAATTGGTTTCATTGTTGACGTTATTGATTGAGACGGGCACCTCACTGCCAGGGATGAGGGCGACACTTCGCTGGTCGCTGCCGTCTGGGTTGCTGAT
Organism: uncultured bacterium; assembly: GCA_964435975.1. Lineage (GTDB taxonomy): Bacteria > Cyanobacteriota > Cyanobacteriia > Cyanobacteriales > Rubidibacteraceae > CAYTBI01. The sequence goes on along the minus strand of CAYTBI010000009.1, from coordinate 48,919 downwards.
GCTGAAGTCAAAGATGTCGTTGAAGTTCGAGCCAACGAACTCGTTGTATTCTTCCGAAGCGAAGATGTAGTTAAAACTCAGCTCGGAGTCACTGGCGACGACATCAAACTCGAGTACGACAGCATCGTTGGTGTCTTGGGCGGGATCGTTGAGAATGGCGTCGAGAATCGGGTCGCCCGGCTGGCCGAGGCTATCGCCCTCCCCGCTACTGTCGTTGGGGGGCAAGGCATTGGTAATGTTGCCAGTGGCGAGGATAACCCCAGCTTCGATGCCCAACCCCGCAACACTGCCACCATTGAAAGTGCCGCCAGCGACATCGGCGCCGGTCAGACTGATGTTGGAGATAGCAACCCCCGGGCCCAGCAGTGCGGTGACGAGGTCCTCGGCAGTGACGTCAGAATTGACGGCAAACTCATCTGACTCTCCCGAGCTGAAGATTGCGAAGTTGTCGGCGACGATCGTGCTGACGAGCGATACATCGCCACCAGCATTATTGACAGCACCCCCAATGGTCGAGATATTGTCACTGACCGTGCTGTTGCTAAGGGCTAGCGCGCCATCGAAAGCTTGCCCGAAGGCCGTACCCGCAAAGTTTAGGATCGCGCCGCCATAGGTCGAGGCATTTTGACTGATGGTGCTGTTGCTGAGGTCCGCCGTACCGTAATTAGAAATGGCACCGCCGTTGACTTCGGAACTATTACCACTGAGAGTGCTGTTGGTAATAGTTAAGCCACCGATGTTGCTAATCCCGCCGCCCGTCGATGCCGAGTTACCACTGAGGGTGCTGTTAGCGAGCGTGAGATTCTCCTGATTGAGGATGCCGCCGCCGTCGGAGGCAGTCCCCCCAGTTATGGTCAATCCAGAAATCTCGACAGCGGCTATGATTTCTGGATTGCCATCATCAATGTTGAAAACACGACTATTACCTACGGCATCGACAGTAATGTTGCTACCCGTACCATCGAGGGTTAGGGATTGAGAAATAACCAGCTCGCCTAGCTCGGCATCGAGGGCGATCGTGCCGGTCAAACCGGGTGCAAACGTAACCGTGCCGCCAGGAGTGACGGCCTCTAGGGCCTCCCGCAGAGAAACATCTCCTGGTGCCAGGTTGCCGTCATCTTCATCGATGAGGATATCGACTTCGATCGCCTCTGGGGCGACAACGACGACTTGCACTTCAAAAGCACCAATATCGGTGGCTTCTCCAGAAGTTCGCAGGAAGCCGTCGCCCCGCTGATCGAAGACCAGCGCGAGTGGGTTGCTACCCGCGTCGATTGCAGGCGAGCCATCCGGTAAGGCAACGGTTAGGGTCGGGCCGCCATTATCGGCCAGTACGGGCTCGGCCCCCAGGAACGGATCGACCCCGACGATATTGCCATCGACACCATCGACAACGGCACCGTTTTCAACTTGGATGAGGCTATTGACGGCAGAAGCAATTTCAAGACTGCTGAGATCTGGGTCGGCGGAGGCGGTATTGGCGGCAACGAGCGTGCTAACCAGGTCGAGTATGCCCGAGCCCTCACCCGAGTAGTTGTAAATCCCACCACCGCTCTCGGCTGCGCTGTTACCAGTGACAGTGCTATTGCTCAAGCTCAAGGTGCCATTATTGAAAATCCCGCCACCCGAGCCATTTCCATACGCGGAGTAGATTTGTGCGTAGTTGTCGGTAACGGTCGTATTAATTAGATCGGATATGGTGCCGAAACCGATGAAAATGCCGCCGCCCGAAAAAGCGGTGTTGCCGCTGATGGTGCTACTGGTAATGGTGATGCTGTCCCCGTAGGAGCTGTCGCTGGCAACACCGCCGCCATAGGTGCTTGTGTTACCTGCGATGGTGCTGTTCTCGATGGAGAGCTGGGCGCTGCTGCCTAAGATCGCAACACCGCCACCGGTAAATGCGTTGTTGAGTTCGACAGTGCTGTTGGTAAGCGTCAGACTTTCTTGATTGAGGATGCCGCCGCCGTCTTCGGCTGTCGTACCTCCGGTCACGGTTAGCCCAGAGATTGCAACAACAGCGACATTTCCAGAGTCGCCGTCATCGATATTGAAGACGCGGCTGAGGTCCTGAGCATCGACAGTAATATCACCCGTGCCATCGCCATCGATGTCGCCCTGGATGGTGACGGAGGTATCGACAACTAATTCGTCAAAAGTGAGGCCGATGACCCCAGTGCCGAGCCCTTCGTCTGCACTCAGTAAGGTGCTATCGAAGGTGATGGTGCCACCAGGCGCGACGGCTGCCAGGGCATCCCGCAAGCTCACGTTGCCGATGTCGATGCCATCGTTTTCATCGACCAGCGTGTCAACAACCAGGAAGCCATCGTCCTCGACCGTGACCGTGACCGTAGCCGGCTCGCTGACATTGCCATCAATATCGGTAACGGTGTAGGCGAAGGTATCGCTGCCCGCAAACCCAACGTCGGGGGTGTAGGTAATGGTGCCGTCAGGATTGACAGTGGCGCTGCCGTTTGTCGCTGGTGCCACGATGGCGATGATGGCGCTGCTGAAGTCGGTGTCGTCAGTATCGTTAGACAGAACATCAATAACGACGGGCACGCCTGCTGCGGCCGCGCTCGTGTCATCTGCAACAACCGGAATAGTGGCATCGGCCAGAACCTCGACCGTGACCGTGGCCTCATTGCTGAGATTGCCATCAATATCGGCAACGGTGTAAGTGAAGATATCGAAGCTAGTGAAGCCAGCTTCGGGCGTATAAATAACGGTGCCATCAGAGACAAGCTCGACGTTCCCGGCTTGCGGCGGCGCTGAAATGATTACGGTAGTGGGGTCGATCGTGTCGTCGCCATCGGCGTCGGTGTCGTTAGACAAAATGGCGATGGTAACTGGCGTGGCTTCTGGGGTTACTGCCGTATCATCGACGGCGACGGGCGCGCTGCCTGCTACCTCGGTCTCGAAAGCCCCAATATCGACTGCCGTGCCGACAATGCGATCGAAGCCATCGCCCCGTTGGTCGAAGGGTACGGGTTCTGTATCGTTGCCATCGCCATCCAGGTCAAAGGTGTCTGGGGGAACCAGCGTGTTATCGCCAGCACCGATGGCAGGGCTGCTTACAACCAGGGCAATGGTCTGAGTGGGGCCGCCGTTATCCTGTAGGCCAGCAGAGTCGAGGATAGCGCCCAAGGCGGTGGGATCGGTGCCATCTGAGGTAGCGGTGATGTCGTTGGGTCCAGGCGTGAAGCCAGAGAATGCATCTGCGTTGGTCTGGCTGCTGTCGCCGAAGAGATTGTTGGCATCGGCTGCGATCGCGCCGCTACTGTCGAAGATCTCGCTGCCGTCGTTTGCCACATTGCCAGCGGCGATCGTATTGCTGATGCTGGCCGTACCGAAGAAGTTATAAATCCCGCCGCCGTCGTTGGCAGAGTTGCCTGAGAGCGTGCTGTTGCTGATGCTGGCCGTGCCGTCGTCGTTAAAAATCCCGCCGCCGCCGTCGTTGGCAGAGTTGCCCGAGAGCGTGCTGTTACCGATACCGACCGTGCCAGGAAGGAAGTTAAAAATCCCGCCGCCGTTGCTGTCAGCGAAGTTACCCGAGAGCGTGCTGTTACTGATGCTGACAATGCCAAGGGGGTTGGAAATCCCACCGCCGACTAAGGCAGAGTTATCCGAGAGCGTGCTGTTGTTGATGTTGGTCGTACCGTCGTTGAGAATGCCGCCGCCGTTGTCGTCAGCGGAGTTACCCGAGAGAGTGCTGTCGGTCAGAGTAAGGTTTTCAGTGTTGAGAATCCCGCCGCCATTGCCGTCTGTGCCCAATCCACTGGCCACACCGCCAGTTATAGTTAGCCCGGCGAGATTGACAACAGCGACATTTCCGGAGTCGCCGTCGTCGATATTGAAGACGCGGCTCAGGCTCTGGGCATCAACGATAATATCGCCCGTGCCATCGCCATCGATGTCGCCCTCGATGCTGACGGAAGTATCGACAACCAATTCGCCAAAGGTGAGGCCGATAACCCCAACGCCGAGCCCTTCGTCTGCACTCAGTAAGGTGCTATCGAAGGTAATGGTGCCACCAGGCGAGACGGCTGCCAGGGCATCCCGCAAGCTTACGTTGCCGATGTCGATGCCGTCATTCTCGTCAACGAGCGTGTCAACAACTAGAAAATCGTTGTTCTCGACAGTGACACTAACCGTGGCGGGCTCGCTGACGTTGCCATCAATATCGGTAACGGTGTAGGCGAAGGTATCGAGGCCAGCAAACCCAATGTCGGGGGTATAGGTAATAGTGCCGTCAGGATTGACAGTGGCGTTGCCGTTTGCCGCTGGTGCCACGATGGCGATGGTGGCGCTGCTGAAGTCGGTGTCATCAGTATCGTTAGACAAAACATCAATAACGACGGGCACGCCTGCTGCGGCCGCGCTCGTGTCATCGGCGACAACCGGAATAGTGGCATCGGGCAGGACCTCGACCGTGACCGTGGCCTCATTGCTGAGATTGCCATCAATATCGGCAACGGTGTAAGTGAAGATATCGAAGCTAGTGAAGCCAGCTTCGGGCGTATAAATAACGGTGCCATCAGAGACAAGCTCGACGTTTCCGGCTTGCGGCGGCGCTGAAATGATGACGGTAGTAGGATCGATCGTGTCATTGCCATCAGCATCGGTGTCGTTAGACAAAATGGCAATGGTAACTGGCGTGGCTTCTGAGGTTACTGCCGTGTCGTCGGCGGCGACGGGCGCGCTGCCGGCTACTTCTTCGGTCTCAAAAGCACCAATATCAACGCCATCCCCCTGTAGGCGCGGCAGCCCGCGCTGGTCTGTGGGCAAGTTGTCGGGATTGCTGCCAGCGTCAATCGCGGGCGAGCCAGGCAGTAGCGCGATTGTTGGAGTGGGACCGCCATTGTCTTGCAGGCCATCCGGGTCTAGGAGCGGATCGATTCCGACTATGTTGCCATCGACTCCGTTGGCCAGGTCGCCGCTACCAACTTGGATCGCGCTGTTAGTAACGATGAAGGTGCTAAGGCTACCAGAGTAAGGAGCATTGAGATCGGGATCGACGATAGCTGTATTGCCAGCAACGATCGTGCTGGTAACGGTGATGCTCGATTCAGCAGTATAGAAGGCACCAAAGATGCCACCCCCAGAGTCAGCAGAATTACCGGTGATGGTGCTGTTCGAAACCGTCAGATCGCTGTTTGTGAAATTTCGGATGGCCCCACCGTCAGAGGTTGCTGTATTGCCACTAAGCGTGCTGTTAGAGACCGTCAACGTGGCTCCGAACGCGTTATAGATGCCGCCACCGTCGCCATCCCCGTCGTCTGCGGCCACTGCGATATTGCCGGTGATGGTGCTGTTGGAGGCGGCCAAGTTCTCTTGGTTGAGAATGCCGCCGCCGTTGCCGGTTACAAAACCTCCAGTCAGCGTCAGCCCAGAGATTTCAACAACGGCATCCGTTGCGGTGTCGCCATCATCAATGTTGAAAATGCGACTACCGCCGCCTGCGTCGATGGTAACGCCAGTAGTTCCGCCATCAATGGTTACAGAGCGATCGACAAGTAATTCGCCCAAATCGAGGAAGAGAGTGCTGTCGTTCAGGCTGGATGCAAAGGTAATAGTGCCACCAGGGGCGATCGCTGCCAAAGCATCTCGCAAGCTCGCGTCTCCATCTGTGACGTCGTTATCGGCTTCATCGACGGGGTTGTTGACCTCGATCGCCTCTGGGGCGACGACCGTCGCTTGCACCTCAAAGGCGCCGATGTCGGTGTCTTCTGCAGAAGTTCGCAAGAACCCGCGCTGGTCTAGGGGCAAGTTGTTGGGGTTGCTCCCGGCGTCGATAGCGGGTGAGTTGGCCTCTAATGCAATTGTTGGGGTCAGGCCGCCATTATCTTGCAAGCCATCGGGATCGAGACCGGGGGCGGTGTTATTGGTGAGGTCGCCTGCTTGTTCGAAGGGGTCTAATGTGTTCAGGATGGAATCGGTCTGGCTGGTGCCGATTAGGTTGTTGCCGCCACTGGTGAAGGTGTTAGTGGCTGTGCCGGTATCGTCGGCGAAAAGCTCGACATCGGTACCCAAATTACCAGCCACAATGCTGGAGGTAATTGACGTTAGCGGTAGTCCGGCCCCGGTAGTACTGTCATATTCGGTGAGGCTGATGATGCCAGCCCCATAGCCACCGATGGCTGTTATGGCATTGAGGGCGATGGTGCTGTTGGTGAGATAAACCGTCCCATCATTGATGAGACCGCCCCCCGCAGAACCGGCAGTATTACCAGCAATCGTGCTGTTAGTAATATTGGAGATTGTTGGGTAGCTATCGTCGTCGTCGTAGCTGTAGCTTAGAAAACCACCGCCGACAGTTTGCGCGTAATTTCCGCTGATGGTGCTGGCAGTTATATTTGCTATTCCGGCGCTGACAACACCACCGCCACCGCCGCCAATGTAAGAGTAATCACCGCCATAGTTGTAATTGCCATAGGCAGTGTTACTACTAATCGTGCTGTTGCTGATACTCAGCGTGCTATTGTCACCGCTGACAACACCACCACCACCACCGTAGGCACTGTCAGATTCTCCGGCAATATTGCCGCTGATAGTGCTGCTCTCAACAATGAGACTGGCAAGAATGAGAGGCTCGCCATCGTCGGGTTCGAGGGTGTAGTTAAGAATGCCGCCGCCGTATCTTTCGGCGGAGTTATAGAGAACATCGCTGTTGATTAGCGCAAGGGTGCCACCATTAGCGATACCACCGCCGCCGCCGTAGTAGCCTGTAGAGTCGTCATCAGGGCTGGGCAGGACGATGCCGAAGGTGGTGTTGTAGGCGATCGTGCTGTTGAAAATGGTGGTAGCGATGCCGCCGTTGGCAATGCCGCCCCCCGCACCGGGATTATTGGGGTCGCCGGCGATGTTACCGGTGATGGTGCTATCAACAACGACCAGAGCGGAATACTCGTCGCTCAAGATGCCGCCGCCAAAGCTGGCAGCAGAGTTGTCGGAGATCGTGACGTTGGTGAGCGCTAAAATCTCGGCATTGTAGATGCCACCGCCGTCACCTTCGTCTTCAGGATCGAGCGGGTCCGGCTGGGCGTTGCCACCGGAGATTGTGAGCCCGGAGATGGCGACCACACGTTGGGTTAGGTTGCCATCATCAATTTTAAAGACGCGGCTGAGGCCCTGAGCGTCAACGGTAATATCACCCGTGCCATCGCCGTCGAGATCGCCATCGAGGGTGAGGTCGTCAGAAATCAGTAGCTCGCCACCAGATAGAGCAATCGTGCTTCCCGGTTCCAGCCCCGAGAAATCGATATTCTCATCACCCGCTAGAGCATTGGCTTCTTCAAGCGCCGCTCGCAGCGAAGTCAGCCCATTGGCATCTGCTGCGACCCCATCTCCTGGCGCTGCATCGGGGGTATCGGCCGTGGTGTTGACCGAGAAGTTCGCTGCCTCCGCCACGACGATCTCGCCGCCAACTTCAAACTCGAGAGTGTCGTCCTCGGCTTGCAGCGCCACGAGCTGCTGCGCGCTGAGATCGTCTCCCCGCACCAGGGCTGCAAAAATCGCCCCCTCATCGCCAGCGGTATCTGCCGAATTGAAGGCAGCGTCGATCGCGTGGCCGAACTCTTCGAGAAAAACCCGACTTATCGCCTCGGGGTCACTCGCACGCAAAAACTCTTCAGCCAGATAAATCGTGCCGTCAGCATAGGCTCCCAGAGCCCCCCCGAGTACCTTCCCTGGTAGCACGCTCGTGCCGAACTCTACCCCAAACTCTCCTGCTAGCCATGCTGCCATCAGGCGATCTGTGTCGATCCCCGTTCCAAAGGCCAGTTGCATTGAGTTTGTAAAGTCCGAACGCCGTGCGAAAGCCTGCAGAGCCTCTCGTGCGGCCGCCAACAGCTCGCCGAAATCAGCTCGATCGTTAAAAGGGGTAGACATCGGTTGCTCCAAACACCAGCTACTTGAGAGAAACTACGTCAGCGCGAGAAATCGAGAGGGCTCTGGGGCAGTGCCTACCTGCCCCAAAACGCTTACCAAGGACTGCCAATGGTGGTAAAGGCGGCCCAGTAAAACGGATGGGACAAATCTTCTTCCGAGCCTGCCAGCGCCTCGGGCAAATTGAAGGCCCCCCGCGAGCCGCGAATCTGGCCGCCTTCGGCGCGGGTCTTGCCTTCGATGAGAGAAACTTGGGCCGCGCGCAGGGCTTCGGCTTTGATGGTGGCTGTCTCAAACTGGGAATAAAACTCCGTCATCAGAGCCAGCGTGCCGGTATCGCCAACGTACCAAAGGCTAGCCACAGCGGTTTTAACGCCGGCTTGCACGGCCAGGCCACCAAACCCGAGCTCGATGTCCGCATCGCCAAAGGCCGTCCGGCAGGCACTCAAAACCATCAACTCGACGGGGGGCTGGTTGAGGCCGAGTTCGCGCACCTCATCGATGCGCAACTGGCGATCGAAGAACTGGATGTAATTTTCATCCGGGGAGTCTCGCTCGAAATCCGCGTGGGTGGCCAGGTGAACGATCCCTGTCGGCGAGCGGCGCCGCTGGGCTTTGAAGGCTTCGACGGTAAAGCCCTCATCGAGAATGAAGTCCCCTTCCCAAATATCAGTGGCGATCGATTCGACTTCGATGCCAACTGCCGGGAGGGGTCCGAGGGCATTTTCGTCTGCAAAGTTTGAGGCCCCAGCAGCAAAGACTTTCAACCCCTGCAGCGGGCGATAGCGGGTATCGGTCAAGCTCAAGCTCGGGGCCAACCCCGCACTGTAAGATTGCACCAGATACTTCTCGCCATCGTGCAAGGCGGCAACGGGCAGCAGCCGCAAGCCTTCGGGCATGATGAAGACTAAGTTTTCGATGCCTGCTGCCTCTAGAGAGGCCTCCAGAGGCGCGATCATAAAGCTGTAGAGCTGCTGGGCGAACGGCAAGAAATTGCGACCGACCGGGTTGGATGTGCGTCGGTAGAGCTGCTGGGCGAGCGCAATGACCTCATCGCGCTCGGCTGCCTCGACAATGAAGCGCTGGGGCTCGCCTTCAGGGGTTACCAGCAAGATTTCGAGGCGATCGCTCGAGGCGGGTGGCACCGACAGCGACAGGCGGCTCTCCCGTTGCGGCAGGTCGTAGTACTGCTCGTAGGCCTGGGTAATTTCGGCCTCGCGCCGCTCGACTGCGGCATTAATGGCAGCAGCCCCCGGATCTTCGAGGGCTGCTGGCACGAAATTCACGTAAATTAAAGCCGGTCGGACGCCTGAAGACTCTTGAATTTCAGCCAGGGTGAGCCTGGCTCGAGTAAGGTCGGCAATCTTCGTGACTCGGGCGATCGCCTGGCCGCCCAGAGAAGCGGTGGTAGAGCTCGTGTCTTCTCTGGCGTCTGAGGCTTGCTCGACGGCTTGCTGAACGGTGTTGCTGATGCCGACAATGGCACTGGGATCGGCCTCATCGATGACGTCGGCAATGTCGTCCTGTGCTTCGGTCAGGATAGAAATATTGCCCACGGTGACGCTCTCGAGGAAGCTCCCTTCCGAAATAATGTTGCCGCCGCTGTTGAGGGGGCCTGCGGTGCCGTTGATCTGTGCGTCCCCGACGACAAAGGGTATCTCACCATTGCCCCCGTGGGTCAAGACGATCGCGCCATCGCCGCTGCTGCCAAAGCTATCGATACTGTTGCCGAAGCTGCCGCCATCGCTATCGCTGAAGTCGTTGGTGCTGGTGAGCTGTAAGAAGCCGCTGGTTGCTACCGTGACATCGCCACCGGTGCCACTGGCGCTCGTGCTGTCGATAGATCCAATCGAGATGCCACTCTCTGCAGCGGAAACCAAGACGTCGCCACCGTCGGTTACAATGCTGCCGCCAATCCCGACACTGCCTAGCGGTGCGTTAATTGCGACCGGCCCGCGCGTTGCCGGCGCGCCGCCGGTGGGAAAAGGCGCGATCGCCCCGACGCTGACATCTCCCGAAGTACTCGTCAGGCTCAAGCTACTGATGCCGCCTTCGGCCTCGCCAGGGAATGTTGGCTGCAGCGAAACCGTGCCGGCGATATCAACAGAGCCCGCCGCAAGATCCAGCGGCCCAGCAGCATTAACATCTCCATCAATTTGAACCGGACCGCTGACGCTCACAAAATTACTGGCGGAGACTAGATCGCCGATGCTGGTTTGGGGGCTATCGATCGTCAGGCTCGTTGGCGGCGTGGTGTTGCCTACCGGGCCTTGAAGGCCCACCAGCCCGGTCGAGCTAACGGTTAGGGCTTGGCTGCCATTGATGCTGCCGTTGAAAATGACGAAATCTTCACCCGTGACGGTTACATCCTCGACGAGGACCACATCGCCTTCAAAGACTGCGCTCGAGACGCCAGGATCGACATCGGCACTGAGGGAAATTTGCGGGGCCACAAAATTTAGCGTGGCAGTGCTACCGGAACTAGGGGCGACTAAATTGGCATCGGGTTCGATGATGATGTCTGCGGTTGCCGCGAGACTGACAGCACCGGAGCCCGAACTGAGGGTGTCGAGCAGGGCTTGGTCGGTGATGATGAAGGTTGCATCGCCGCCGTCGCTAGCGTTGATGATGCCATCTTCAGTTAGCTCGCTATCGACAGCGCTGCTGGCGTCTTCGGAATCGGCCGCAACGATGCGAATGATTGCCGGGTCGAAGAGAATGCTACCGGGGGTGCCGTTGGGAGCATCTACACTGGCACTGCCCACATAAGTCAGGTTGCCGGCGCTAGAAAATTCAGCCGTGCCGCCATTACCCGAGAGCGCACCACCGCGCGCGCGCGCCTCGCCTTGAAACACCGTAGCTGCCTCGGACCAGACCACGATGAGGCCGCCGTCGCCCGAGCGCAGGCTATCGGCTGCAAGCTGGGTGCTGGCATCGACAAAAGTATAGGTTGCGGTGGGTGTGGTGCCCCCACCCTGGAACTCGCCGCCTACGAGTACTTCGCCGCCAGCGCCGGCCAGGCCCGAAGCGCTAACCTCAGCACTATAGAGGCCGATGCGATCGCCGAGAACTTGGACGGTCCCGCCCGCCGGGCCGCTAGCGTCGAGGGAGCCACCTGCCACAGCCGTGCTGCCAGGGGCAGTGGGGAGGGTCTCTCCCGTTGCCGCCAGCTTGACGGAGCCGTCTGCTTCGGCGGTTAGGCCCGTCGGCGGCAGGCCGTTGCCCGCCAAAAGGGTCGGCAAGTCTTCGGCTTGGATGCCACCGGCGATCGCCGCTGCCGGCATCTCAAAGCTCAGGCGATGCCCCGGCAGGGTGAGGCGCACATTTTGGGTACCCGCAACGGCTGCAACGACAATGTTGCCGCCAGGGGCTTCCACGCGGCCGGTATTGACGACAGTCGAGCCGAGCACGACCACAGCGCTACCGTCGCGGGCGACCAGCTCGCCCGCGTTGACAATCGCACCGCTCTCGCCCGCGGTGAAGGCAAACATGTTGGGGTCGCCCACCAGGGTGGCGTAGTTAGGGTCGCTGAAGGCATCGAACCAACCCCCATCAAAGCCAATCCCGGTAGCAGTGGTGACCGTGAAGTCTGCCGGAACGTTAATGCGAGCGTTGGGACCAAAAATAACCCCCGACGGGTTGAGCAAGAAGAGATTGGGGCTGCCGCCACCGCTGATTTTGATGAGGCCATTGATAAAGGAAGCATTGCCCCCGACGACGCGTCCGAGGATGTTGCGAACTTCGGGGGTTGTCAGGAAGTTGGCCACCCGATCGGCGCTGAGGTCGAACTGGGAGAAGCTATGAAACAAGTTAGCGCCGTCGGCCGATTTGGAGCCGCCATCGATATCGAACCGATTGCCGCTGGGGGTTACCGTGGTACCGGTGGTGTCGTTGGCTGGGACGATGTCGGCTCGCACCATTGGCGGTACGGCTATGGTGGCGACTATTGGCGCGATTGCAAGCAATAGTCTGCAGGGAACCGCAAATAGCGAATTAGCCGAGGGCAGAGTTTTCACGGTCGGGCTTCTCCCAAAACAAGACAATCGATAGGGTCGTGCTAGCGCGAGTAGATCACGCTGAAATACAGGCCGTCGTCCTGGATGTTGTCCCCCTCATCGACATCCACTAGTGGAATGCCGAAGTCCAGGCGAATATTCAAGCCAGCCAGGGGTTCCCAGATAATACCCGTGCCGATGCCAGCTAGAACGGTATTGTCTTGGGAAAAATCGTTGGGGTTGTCGCCGTTGAAAACAGCCCCAAAGTCTACGAAGGGCGCCAGTTGTAGCCTGACTTGGCCGGCGTCGTTGCGAACGAGGGTGAGGCGATCTTCGACGGTGAAGCGAACGCCATTGTCTCCACCCAGGAGGTTTTGCCGGTAGCCGCGAACGGACTGGCCGCCACCAATGACGAATTGCTCCGAGGGCAGCAGCGGGTCGGGGCTGAGCTGGATGTCGGCCAAGAAAATCAGAAAGTTATTCTCGTTGAGAACCTGCACGCGCTGCACCTGACCGAGCCAACTGACAAAACTGCTATCGGGAATGTCACCGGAGTTGTCGGTGGCATCGAAAGCCAAAGTACCGACATTAAACTGCGATCGCAGCGCCCAGGCCCCGTTTGGGCTGCGGCGGATGTATTCTTGGCCGAACCTGAAAGTACTCGTGATGCTGTTGCCATCTTCGTCGGGGCCGATACTCAGGGGAAATCCTCCGAGGCCTGCTACGAAGGTCTGGCCGCGCTGGTGGCTGAAGCCCACAGACATCGCCAGCTCTTGGCGGGGGGTCCGAATGAAGGGCTGGCGGAAGCTAATTTCGTACAGCTCGAACTCCCCTTCGATGCCGAGGTCTTCGATTTCCTCGGTGACGATGTCGTTGTTGTTGAGGAGCACCCGCACGGCAACAGCGCCGTTGCGCGCGTTAACGGGCAGGCGGTAGTTAAAGTCTGCTGTCCTCGATCCTCCCAGGGTCGTCACACTGTACTCGGCAGAAAAGCGATCGCCACGTCCGGTGAGGGTGTTGTAGCCAATTTCCGCCTCGAAGCGCTCGCCCCCGACACTAGGTGGCGAGTAGTTGTCGCTGTTAAACCGGAAGGTCCAGGGGCTTGCCTCGGTGACGCGTACGGTAACCACGCTGCGCCCCAGACCAGAGCCAGCTTTGAGACTGGCCTCTACTAGCTCGAACAGTGGGTCGGCTTGCAACAGGCGCAGTTGGTCTTCAAGATCGCTGGGACGCAAGGGGGCTCTGGTGCCGCGCTCGATTCGCGATCGCACGTAACCATCGCGGACTTCGTCGAGCCCCTCAATTTCGATGGTTTCGACCGAGCCTTCGATAGCGCGCAACTCCACTTCGCCACTCACGAGGGATTCTTCCACTAGGATTGCCCGCGAGGTCAGATAGCCATCGGCCAGATACCGGCGCGTGACCGCGTCGGCAGCCTCGGTAATCTCAGCGCGCGTGACTCGGCGGCCCTGCAGGGAGCCGATAATTGGCGCGAGGTCGGCATCGGTGTAGACCGTGCTGCCGGTGACGCGAATGCGCTTAACTAAAAACTCAGTTGGCCCATCGGCCCCCGGAACGGCTGGAGCGGGGGCCGGTACTGGCGGTGCTGCCGGGCCCTCTTCTGGGGGTAGCGGCGCAGGGGTCGGCGTCGGCTGGATCAGGCGATCGCCTGGGTCGCGGGCGGGCGGCGGGGGCTGTTGGGCGACCGCAAATTGACTGCCTGCGAGCGTACCGCAGCTAGCTAATACCAGGACGGCGACTGCGCTCAGCTTCGTCCGGAATCCTGCAATTTTGTCCATAACACTCCCCCAGGGTCGCGAAGCACCGCTAAGGTTACCACGCTCTTTCTGGCTCGCTCGAGCGCGCGCGCGAAATCTTCAAAAACCTTATATAGTCACTAATCGAGAGTATCGGGCGCGCTCGAGCGGTGTCGACGCCAGTCGGTCTTAGCCACCGGCAGTCGACCGGAATGGCGACAAAACATAAACTTAGGTAAAGTACTTTTTAATCTTTCCCCCATGACTCCCGCGCGCGATCGCCCCCTCGGCACGTCCCGCCCTCTGTGGCGCGTCATTTTGCTTTCCGGTCTGACGTTTTTGGCCTACTACGGCTGGTACAAGTGGGTCACCCAGGACGAATTGCAGCGCTACACCGGCAAGGGCTGGTCCGGAGCACTTTGCCTGGTGCCGTTTGTTTTGGGTGTGACCATTCCGCAGTTGCTCTGGCGCCTCGATCCGGATGTGCCGGGTTGGTTTGGGTGGTTCTCTTCGCTAGGGATTATTTGGATTTACATCGTGCAATTCCGGTTGTACTGCGACACCAACGCGCTCTATCTCGCTGAGGGCCGGGCCGAGCCGCTGACGGTCTGGTGGCTTTTTGTGCCGGGCCTAAATCTTTTGGTGGGCCTGCGACAAATTCATTTTTTGAGCGAATATTGGGCGCGCCAGCACAATGCCACCCGGCGAGATCCGGTGGCCGCGCGCCTCTCGTTTTTCTTTGCCGAAGCAGGTGTCGGTCGGGCCGGATGAATCGCAAGCATAAGATGGCCGCCAGTTTGCTGGCGTGAGGTGTTGTAGTGGTACCGGACCCCTCTACTTCTAGGGCTGGAGTCTTGGTGGCGGGCGCCACCGCGCGCGCGCGCGATGCCCTATTGCCAGCCCTTTATTGCCTGGCTGGCGAACTCGCGCTCGTCGGTCTCTGGGATGACGACGCCGATCGCCGCCAAGCAGCCCGCACTTGGAGCTGCTGTCCGCTGGTGGGTTGCCTTGCCGAGTGCGACTGGGAGCGCGTCGACCTTGTGGCCGTAACGGTGCCGCCCCCAGAGCTGCCGGCAGTGCTGCAAGCGCTAGGGCAATGCCCCGTTGCCGGCAAGACTTTACTCCTCGACGAGCGCGCGCTAGCGCAGCAGAATCTTCACTGCAGCCGCGAGTTCGAGAAGTTTGCGGCCGTGAGGGTCTTGCAAGCGGGTCCGGAGCTGCCTAACCTGCGGGTGGCGCGGGATCTGGTTGCGACTGGGAAAATTGGCAAGCCCCAAAAGCTCTGGCTGCAGCACAACGGTCGTCCTGAGAGCGCAATTGCAATCGCGCGCGCTTTCGCCGGGCGCGCGCCTGTAGGCGCCGCCCGCGTCGAAACTTTTGGCCCAAGTAGTAGTGGCAGCGGCTGGCGCGAGTACGCGCTGCAGTTTGCGGGTGGGTTTCGTGCCAGTATTTTGGAGCCCTGCGATTTCGAGATGGGGCGCTTTGCCCTCGTCGGCACCGAGGGCGCGATTGTCGATTATCCGTTGGCAGCCCCCAACACGCTACAGATAGGTTGTGCCTTCGACGGCGAATTCTTTCGGGGGATTACCGTCAATGGCGACCTGCAGCCGCTTGGCCCGCGCGACTGGGAATTTTGCGATCGCCTGCCCTATGCTCGCTTGGGCGATGACTCGCTCCAGGCGCTGTTGGTTGTTCGGGGGCTGATGGAGGCGCTGCACTGTGCTAGTACGAGTGCCAGTGCCGGCGGGCAAGGCGATTCCTGGCACGAGAGCCTCTACAATCTGGTTTTGCTCGCGGCGCTCGAGCGGTTCTCGGTTTGGCGCGACCCACTAGCAGCAATGGCAGAGGCCCAGCGAGCGTCTCTGCTAGGGTTCGTGCTGCCGGCAGTGGCGCGCTGGCTTTAGCTAGCGGCCTTGGCGCAGCTTGAGCTCGTCGCTGTAGAACCGATAAAACAAATGGCTATCAGCAAATTGATGTTGGTCGAGCACGTGATGAATGATGCCGCGCTCGAGCATGGATTGGCCGATCTCGACGGCTTCTGGCCGCGATATATCGTACTGTTGCACCAGCCAATCGACAGCATCGTGCCCGATAAAACAAGCCCGATAAAGCTGTAGCCGGTAGCGGCGACTGCAAATCGAGACGCCATCTATACCGCGCATCGCCGCCGCGACGACTTCGAGGTCGAGTTCGGGGCGACTGTCACCGTCGGGGTCTTCGGCCCTTAGATTAGGAACGGAGGGATCTTCTTGCTCGATGCGGGCTTCTGAGGGTTTTTCTAGCTCTGTTGCCAGGTGTGGTGCGGTTTGCGAGAGCCAGACGGCAATGGCGCGATCGAGCAGCGGCGCGCGCAGGTTCACGTCTCGCTGGGGGAAGGGGACCTTAATGCCCCGACGCCGCAGGCTGCGCGCGATGCGAAAGTTGAGGTCGCTTTTAATGCGCGGCATCTCTTGCGGGGCAGCAATCCAAACGAGCAACTCGAACTGAAGAGCACTCTCGCCAAATTCTTGAAACCAAACTTGGGGGTGGGGACGCAGAAGCACTTCCGAGTGGCCTGTGGCTGCCTCGAGCAATGCGGTTCGCACCTGCATGACATCGGAGCCGTAAGCGACCCCTACAGGGACGTGCAGCCTCGAGGTAGTATCGCCGTGGCTCCAGTTGATCACCTCTTCTTCTAGGAAGCGGGAGTTCGGCACGATTACCGAGACGCGATCGAGGGTTGAGAGCGTCGTATGGCGGGCCCCAATTTGCTTGACGGTACCGGTCCATTCGCCGACGCGAACGAAATCGCCTACCTGGATTGGTCGCTCGATCGCCACGATCAAGCCACTGATGAAATTGTTGGCAATATTTTGCACGCCAAAGCCAATGCCGACCCCCAGCACGCTGGCCAGAAGCGTCAGCGATCGCAAGTCGATCCCCCACAACTGAAACAGGACCAAAACCCCCAAAAAGACCAATATGTAGCGCAGGAAGAACGCCAAGACCTCCTGGGTGGCCACGGGCATGCGCGAGCGCCTCAAGACCGATTCTTTAAGCAACTGGGTGGCACTGCCAACCACGACCCAAAGCCCGGCTGAGAGGGCTACCAAGGCCACGAGTTGCAGGGTCGAATAATTACGCGTGGTGCCGAGGGCGATATTCGGATCGTTGAGCCAGGTCCAGAGGTTGTAGCGCCACTGCCGCAGCAGGGGAAAGCGACCGACGATGGCGTAAACTGCTCCCAGCAGGATGCCGCCTTGCAAAAGGAGCGTGCCGCCTTTGAGGGCCAGCCCTGCCGGCTCGTGCCAAGAGTGCCACACCGAGTCGGGCTGCTCGCGCCGCTGCTCGATGTGCCGCCGCAGCACGTTCGCCCCAATGCCGACAGCCGCTCCCGTCGCCCAAGCCAAAGCAACCCAGCCCAAGCTCACCAGCACGGCTCGGCGCAGGTATTCTGGCTGTCGCTGATTGTAAGCGCGCTCTAGGGCTGTCTCAACGATAGATTTCCAATCTTCTGCTTGCTGGCGCGGGCTCTCGCCGAGAGAGGCATCTGCTGGGGTCACAGTCAGCAAGTTTTTCTGCTCTCCTCTGGGGCAGAGGACCCACTGCTGGGGGGCTGGGGAATCTTCTAGAGCAGGACTCCTGCTGGCGCCACGGCCGAATTCGTCGGGCGGGCAATTGCCGGCGGCGACAACCAGGTCCCTCGGGGGGCCGGAGCGGGCAATCTCATCCCTCAGGCGGGCTTCAACTTCCCGAGCTCGGCTTCGAGCCGGATAAGCCTCCCCGACGCTGTCGATTTCAAATAGAACCTTGCCATCGAGGACTACCGGGGCCGTGGTGGCAGTCCCCTGAGCGAGAGTGAGGGCGGCCGGCGGGATCGCGTGGGTCACCAAAACCAGAAGTAGCGACAGCAGGGCAATCGGAGCCCAGTGGCGGAGTAGGCGTCTCATAAAAAACCACAATTGCCGCAGTGTAATTTGCTTCCCCCATTCTGCCGCGCGATCGCGTCCTCTTCTGGAGGACCCTTTTCTCTAGCCCACCAACACTGTAATCTGGAGGCTGTGTAGATCGAGATTAACTCCGCTTGCGACCTGCAGCAGTTAAGAGGCATCAACAGAGGCGATAGGGCAGCACATGGCGAACAAAACGGTACTCGTAATCGATGACAGTATCATGATCCGGAAGATGGTCGCGAGCATCCTCGCCGATCGCTTTGACGTGATCGAAGCAAAAGATGGTTTCACGGGTCTAGACATTGCCCGGGAATATTGTCCGGATGTCATCCTGCTCGACTTCGTGATGCCGAAAATGGACGGCTACGACACGATGCAGGCAATCCGTAAAGATAACGAGCTGCGCGAAACGCCGATTATCTTGATGTCTGGTCTCAAAGAGGAAGTCACCTCTCGCATTCCGGAGCCCTTTGAGGGCTTCGACTTCCTGGAGAAACCCTTTGAGGCTGAGGTGCTCATCGGTCAGATTCAAAAAACCCTGCAGCTCGCTCCGGGCATGCGCGTTGAAGAAGAGGCTGTCTCAGCTGGAGACATTTCCACTGAGGCCATCATGGCCAAGTTAACGGAAATTCAAACGCTGTTCATTCAGGGTACGGAGAATCTGATCCAGCGGGAGGTCTCGACCCGGATTGCTGTCATGGACAAGCGTTTGGCCCACCAAGAGTCTGGGATTGGCATCCTCGACAAGAAGCTCGACAAACTCGTCCATGCCATCGAGCGCCAAAACCAAGGCTTAGCTCTGGTGGTCAAGGAACTTCGGCAGATCCACCAGCTGCTCTCCAATCGCTAAGTGTCTGCTTCGGGACCCTCTAGCGCCCGGCCCAGCAGATCAGTGGGAACACCAGATACTCCATAAAAAACAGTTTCCAAATGAACTGGTAAAAGCTCGCAATCGCGGGCTTTTCTTGTAGGTCGATTGTCTGAGAGCGCCACCAAAAGAGGCCGAGCAGGCCGAGGTGAACCGGCACCGCAGCGATGGCACTCGTGCCGGGTAGACCCAGGCCAAACCCAGCGATGAGCCCCAGGTAAGCTGCCGCCACAATCGCGCGGGTTGCGCCCAGAACCGCAGGCTTGCCCCACCGGAGGGTGAGGGTGGCAATTTGATAGCGGCGGTCGCCTTCGGCATCGGGGACATCTTTGAAAATGGCGATGGCGATTGAGAAAACTAAGACAAAAGCCGCCAGCGCCCAAATGGCTGCAGAAATGCTGGCATCGCCGCGCCAGCGATTTCCAAAGTGCGCCCAAAGACCGAGATTGACAATGGCCCCTCGAACGCTGAGGATGCACAGCGCCGCGAACAAAGGGAAGCGCTTGAGACGCACCGGCGGCAGGGAGTAGGCCGTGCCGATTGCCAGGCTCGTTGCCACCGTTGCCAGCAGCCAGGGGCCGCCACTGGCAGCCAAGCCCAAGGCCGCTACACCGGCCGCGCCGACGAGGGTGCGGCCCTGGGCGAGGGAAAATTCGCCAGCAGCCAGGGGCAGGTGGGGCTTATTGATTTTGTCGATTTCGATATCTTCGAGTTGATTGAGGCCGACAATGTAGAGATTTCCGGCCAGACAAGCCACCCAGGCCAGCAGACTATTCCCCAGTTGGGCAATTGTTGGCGCGCTGCCCAAAGAAGCCAGGGCGATCGCGCTGAGGCTCCAGACGCTCAGAGTGGTGCCGACGATGGTGTGGGGGCGAGAAAATTTCCAGAAGCTGCGCAACCAAGCCCTCGGCTCGTGCAGCAAGCGTCGCGGCTGGGATTGAGGCAAAGCAGTCGAACTCATGTCAGGATTGGCGGGGTGTTGACCTATGATACTCGCGGCCGTTCGCGGGCCGGCAAAAAAGCGCCATCGCAACGCCCGTGCGCGATCTTTCCTTGTCAGTCTCTAGTTGGCTTGCTATATTAGATCTCTGTTGCCAGTGGGCGGGCAGCTACAATCCTCAGTAGCTCAGTGGTAGAGCGGTCGACTGTTAATCGATTGGTCGCAGGTTCGAATCCTGCCTGGGGAGTCACAAAAACAGTCGCAAAAATACAGAGGCTTACCCTTCAAGCTCTCCGTCGGCTGGCATCTGAAAATAGACATTATTCAAATCATTTCGCTTGCTGCAGTGCTGTTGCGCGTCACACCCTCTCTGTGCCAATCGAGAAAGGGGTCGCGCGCGCCGGTTGGAGCTTTTGATGGCTGACTAGGATGCCCCCGGGGGGCGATCGCCGAACCGGCAGCCACGGCGGTCTGACATCTGGTGTCTTCATATCTCTATATTCGGGTCTGGAGCGACGCGCCGCAGTTGCTGGCGGGGTTGGATTCTTGGGCAAAACTGGGGTTACTCAGCGACGGTGAGATACGCGACCTAGCCTGCAGGGAACTCGCCTGCTCTCGTACCGTGGAGTTGCCTGCTGCGCCACCCGAGCCCGTAACAGCGGCAGTTACGTCTCAAGCAACCGAGCCGCTCGCGCTGCCCGGCAGCACGCACAGCAGCGATGCGGGTCGGTCGCCCTTCCCCGCCTGGCCCCAACTGTGGGGATCGCTGCGCGAGAACTTCAGCATTTTGTGGCTGCTGGCTGCCGGCATTTTCACCATCGTGATGGCCTCGACGGGATTGGCCCTGACCCAGTGGCAAAACCTCCCCGCCGTTTTGCAATATGGCTTGCTTTGGGCCTACACCTTGGGGTTTGCTGGCGCGAGCTTCTGGAGTGCCCGCCGCGGAGGCTTAGTCTTGACAGCCCGAGCGCTGCGCATCCTGGCAGGGTTGCTGGTGCCGGTCAATTTCTGGGCGATAGACACCTTCGACCTGTGGCGTTCGGGACCGATTGGCTGGGGAGCGATCGCCCTTGCCACCCTCACGCTTGGGGGGTGGCTGCTCTCGGTTAGCCAGTTACCCCAGGCGGGTGCCTACCTGGCCACGAGCGTACTGCATTTATTTCACGGCCAACCTCCTTTTTTTGAAATTGGGCTCTATGGCGGCATCGCGGCTTTAGCCCTGGTGCAGGAGGTTCTCCGTCGCCCGCAGCCCCTTTGGAGCTTTTACGCGCTGGGCCTGCTCTTTTTGCGAGGCTGGGGGACGGGGTTGCTGCCGGTGGAGGGTTTTGCCCTTGGATTCGGGTTCTGGGGTTGGTTATTGAGCAGAGATCGCGCCCGCGTCGGCCCGCTGCGGGCTGCAGGTGAGGCGCTGGCGGGGGTCTTGCTAGCTTTGGGTGCGCTTGTCAGCTGGGATGCGACTCCGCCGCCCTGGCAGGTGACGGCAATTGTGGGGATGGGCCTGGAGCTGTGCGGTCGGCGGCTGCGCCGAACCGGCTTGGCGAGCGATGTTTTCTTGACGTTTGGCACCGGATTAGTTGCTTACGTTCTGATTTGGCGCTGGGTACCGTCAGTGCTGCAAGACTCAATCCGGCAGGTTCTCTGGCGGTGGCTCGAGGCCGATTGGCCCTTTAGTCGGGCACTGGTCGGGTTGCTGGCGCTATTTCCCTACTTACTGGTATTTGTGGCGCTCCTGCCACGGCTCTCGCTGACGGAGCGCGTCCGACGCAGAGGTGAGGTCCTGGCGCTTGTCTTTGGGGCCGCGATCGCGTTGAGCTGCTTGTGGTCGCCGGGAACTCGGGCAGTCAGTTGGACGGCCCTTGCGGGGCTCTGGGGCTGGCTGGGGTGGCGCTGGCACAGTCGGGCTACCGTAGCGATCGCCCATGGGACGGGATTGCTGGCTGTCGCCGCCTGGCTCGCCTGGCAGGTCTCTCCTAACCCACAGAGCGGCTGGCTGGTTGCCTGCACGCTCGGGACCGGCCTGGAATGGATGCTAGGGTACCAAGGCGATCGCCGGCGCCATTGGCGCGGACGCCTGCTGCGGCAGGGGTGGAGCTTTGGTTTTGGGCTGGCGGCAATCGCCTATCTGCTGGCGATGTCCCGCGACCTAGCCGGGACGCCCTGGGGACTCTTGTGGGGCGTGTTGCCGCTGGGGCTTGCGGGGTTAGCGCAATGGGCGCGCCCGGCTCGCCGCCGCCAACTGGCGCCGATTGCTGCAGTTGCCCTGAGCGCTGCTGTGGTGCCCGTTTGGAATTTGCCGGCCTACCGCCTGACGAGCTGGGGAATCGCCACAATTGCCATGTTGCCCCTGGTTGGCGGGCTGCCTCGCCTGTGGATGGCTGCCCTGCATTTGGGGTACGGCCTGGCCTATGCGATCGCCTGCTTGCAACCGCTGCTCGCCGGCACTGATTGGGCGCTGGCAGCAGCAGTTGCCGTCTGGCTGCTGTGGCTTGGCACCGCACGCGGGCGGCGGATCTACGCGCGCGCTGGTGCGGGCTGGGCCATTGCCCTGACCCTGCTGCTGGGGCTATTTCTATTGGGTCGCATCGTGCTTGCCTACAGCTTGCCGGGCTCGCCAATACCCTGGCAACTGCCGCTGGCGGCGAGCATAGTCACGGGGGCGGCGCTGCTGTGGACTTTTTGGCCCCGCACCACGCGAACGGCCTGGCCACTAGCCAGCTTGCTGGAGCTAGCTGTCGCTGCAGGGGTGGCTTTCTTTGGCGGTCGGGCCAGTGCCCTGGGGGCAGCCAATCTGGTCTTGGCCTGGTTGGCGATTGGGTTGCCGCTCCCCCGGCGCGGCGAGCGCCGCAGCTTGTCGGTAGCCTTTGCCCTGTTGGCGTTTGTCCTGCACTTCTTCGAGTTCGGTGCTTTTAGTGGCTTCATGACGGCAGGCGTGGCCGGGGCGTTTTTGGTGCTGGGGAGCCGCAGCCAAGTCAAACCCCTAACCTACTGCGGGTTAGCAGGCTTATCTCTTGCGGCAGGCGAGCTGGTTTTCTTCCACTTGCCCGCCACGCAACTGAGCGTGCTGTTGGCGATCGCGACCCTGGGCACGGCCATTTCTCTGGCCTACAGCGGGCTGGCAATTGTCTGGCCGCAGGCCAATCGAGCCAACCTCTCGCGGGCAGAGCTGCAGTTAGCAGCCACGATCCATTGGTTCGCCGGCAACTTCGCTCTGGGGCTGACGGCCTGGGTGGCTTTGGTAGACCGAGGCGCGGCGCTCTCGGCGTGGGTATTGGGATTGCCGGCAATCCTCGCGCTGCTGGCGGCCGCACGAGGGCGCCGCGCGAGCCTGGCGGCTGCGATTTGGATCGACTGTGCTTGGTGGGAGCTGACTGGAACGGTGCTGTTTGCCCGCCTGCTGATGCCTGCTGCTTTGCGAGATTGGGATCCGTGGTGGGGATTGCTGGCAAGCGGGGCGGCTGCGGCGATCGCCGTTCTACCCTGGCAGCGATGGGGCTGGCCCCATCGGCGACCGTGGCAGCGGGTCGCAAGTACCTTGCCGCTGGTTGCCGCCCTCTCGAGCTTTGCCGCGATTTCGGCAGCTAGCTTGCTGGCGATCGCCGCGCACTATGCCAGGATGGCTTGGCAGCGGCGGAGCTGGCGCTGGAGCTACGCTAGTGTGGCGTTCTTGCTGTGGGGTAGCTGGGACGCATTGGCACAGCTCGGGGGCTTGCATGCTTTGGTGGAGGCGACTCTGGCGAGCAGTGCTCTGTTGTATGTCGCTCAGGTAGATCCGGCCTTGCGCCGTGCCGAGTTTCGGGCCGGACGACACCTCTGGCGCTGCGTTGGCAGCCTGCCGATTTGCGTGGTGGCAGTGGTTACGTATGGCGATCCGGGTATCGTCCCGGCCGCGATCGGTTTGGGCTTGAGCCTAGCGGGTTTGGCTTTGCGGGTGCGTGCCTTTTTGCTGTTGGGATCGCTGACTTTGGGGTGGACGGTGCTTGATGTTTCGCTGGCATTCTCGCAGCAGTACGCCTTCGCGCGCTGGCTTATTGGCTTGGCGCTCGGCTCGTTGCTCGTTGGTGCGGCAGCAATTTTTGAAGGCCGGCGCGGCAGACAGCTGCTAGCTGCGATCGACCTTTGGTGGCAAGACTTAGTCAATTGGGAGTGAACTGCTCGGTCAGTTTCATTTGAGCCCCTAACCTAGGAAGTCCTTAGTTATTGCCTGGCTCGATGCGTGGCTGTGATTTTTCCTCAAAAATCATACCTGCTAGGTAACCTAGAGTGCATAGGATTGAACCGTACAAATTCACGCCGAGATCGTCAGCATACTGTCCGCTACCAATGGCAATCCATTGGGGAAAAATAGAAACCTGCAAGGCGTTTTCGAGCACTATAAGGACACCAAATATTAACCCAGGAAAGAACGCCAGATAAAAACTCCACTTCCCTGCCGAACGCAGAAACGAAAGTAGAAAAATAGGGGCAAACCCTATCACCATCGTGCCACTAATAGTCGTAGCCAAGATGATAGCAGGACCGATACGATCGCCTAGATAGATACTTAACAAGGGCAAATTTCCTAAAACCGAGATTGCTGCGATCGCCCATCGCCCGAAGCGAGTTTGGCCCTCAGTCGGGCGGTCGTACTGGTTATTCCAGTCGCGCGCGGTAAGTTTAGCGGTACTAGCAAAGGTAGAGTCGAGAGTCGAGCCAGCACTAGCGAGCATGATGGCATTGAAAACCAAAAGCATCGGCAGGCCAATAGCTGCAGGGACAGCTTGAGAGGGATTGCCCTCAAGACCGAGAGCATTGCTATAAATCCCCACAAATCCAAATAGGAAAATAAAGCCACCACTCAAGAAACCTGCTGTGATAAACCCCCGTAGCATCGCTCTTGGTGATGTGATGAAGGCACGATCTGTCAAGACTGGATCGTGAAAGGGATAACTAAAAACTTGCACTAGCGCTAAGCAACAAAAAGTCAGCCCGGCTTGTCGTGCTTCGGTATTGACTTGCGGAAGACCGCTAGTGAGGAATTCAGGTGTCAGGGCTGCTAAAATGGCTGTCAAGAGAATTGCAGCCAGGACCATCTGAATGCTATCGGTAAGCAAGCTAGATCGCAGCCCTCCCCACAAGCTATAATATGCCGTAAAAACAGTGACCAAGATAGCAGCTAGCCAATAGCCAGCGCTGCCTTCGGCCCCGAAATACAGAGAAAAGACCTTTGTGTTCGACCAGACTTCATTAAAAAGGCGAATAGCAACCGCCACCAGAAATAGCTTGGTTGCTAGCGTGCCATACTTGGTTGCCAGAAACTCAGGAATCGAACGAAAGCCCCAGCGAGCGCGCAGAACGTAAATTGCTACGGCTGCAGTGATAAAACTAAAGTAATAAATCGTATAGCCGACGTCTCCCCAAATGCCAAACGCTTTCGACAAGCTCGCGGAATTGTCAATCGATTTTGCAAAAATCCAAGTAATCGCAGCGCTGGAGACTAGGAGCCAAAATCCCGGTTCTCGCCCCTCGTTGGATTCGCCTTGAAAAAACCCCTCTGCTGAAACGCGATCCGGTGTCGTGCGGCGTACGATCCAATACAAAACAGCACCGTAGAGAGCGAGAAGAGACCAATTTAAGAGAATAGACATTGCTTTCAAAGAAGTAGAGACTGTGGATGCAGAGATTAGAACTTGAATTGGAGTTCTGTGAGAAGCAAAGGCACGACGCTATTGTCATCGAAGCCCAGTATCTCAGACGGACCATCAAAAAAGTGCAGAATGCCATTGACTTGAAGGCGCACGTTAGGGTTAATGAACCAATTCACGCCTGCTGTAACTGCCCACAGTGTGTCGCCATTATCGCCCGTGTCGCCGTCAATGTGGGCTACCTCGCCTCGTACTAAGGCTTGTAGACCCTGACTGCTGTTGCCAGTGATGAAGTAAGCCGGTTGTACGAAGCCCCCGTATAGTCCGACAGTTTCCCCAGAGGGAGAATCGAATAAGAAGGCTAATCCCTCCGAACGAAAGCTCCAGCGATTCTTCTCCCAGAAAACATCAGCATTGAAACCCAGTCGCTCCCCTTCGATGGGCACAGAAACATAACTACTGAAGCTGAGATCGGCCAAGGTTAAGGTTTGAGGCTCTTCAATGCTGTAATCGAAAGCGATGCCCGCGCCGAGTGACGGTCTAAATTGATAGTTCAAACGTAACTGCACCTCTTTGGAATCATTGTTATCGGAGAAGTTGGTACTAGCACTGCCATTACCGTTAAAAACTCCAGCAAAATAGCCGAACCGATCGCTTTCTCCGAGCTGACCGTGTAGCATCGCACCAAATTGAACGTCCACAGCCGGAAGTAAAAAGAGGCTATTTAAGGCGATGTAGCGTTCGATAGTGTCGATGCTGCGAGAGCTACGGAAGTTTTCCGTACTAAAGGGAGTCGTGAACTTTCCCGTACGCAACTGCAGATCGTTCTCGGCAACTTCCCAGTTCAAGCGTGCTTCAATAAGACCGAAGTCGGAATCGGTTGAGACCACTGTGGTGCTGGCTGCGCCTTCAATCTCGATGAGAAGCTGGTAGTCATCGAAAAAGTCTGCTAGAAAGTCAACGCGCGCGCGCCGAATTGAGAAGTCACCACTGCCATCGCTGCGGTCTAGATCTTCATCGAAGCGAGAATAGAGAGCTTGCGTGTAGCCTAGGATGCGAAATCTATATTTTTCTCCCTCAATAAAAAAGCCGCCACCACCAGGGTTAAACCCGACGCGGGGAGATTTTTCAGTCTCTATCTCAGCAGCTTCTTGGGGAGGATCGCTCGGCTCCTCTGCGAGGGGTTCATCTGCGGGCAATCTCTCCTGGAGTCGTTCGATCTGCTCGCGCAAGCGCTGGTTTTCGAGCTGGAGCTGCTCTTGATTCTCTCGCAGTTCTTGGAGCTGATTGAGAATATCGAGTTCCTCAACCTGAGAGATAACAGATGTTTCGCTGGCGTTTTGTGCGATTGCCTGCGGGTATGGGGCAAGAGCGCCGAGGGCGATCGCGCAGCAGCAATGGGTAAATTTCATAGGTGGAGATTTTGTCTGTGACGATCGGGCAACTGGCAATCAACTCTCAAGCTCGGCCGCAATCCTCATTCTGGAGAGCGAGTAGAGCAGAACGAACCGAAGCCGCAAGCCAGGCTCAAGCGGTGCCGCGTGTTGCAAGACTCAGTGCGAGCAGACCGTGCGATCGCAGGTGCGTCAGCTCGACCGAGATTTGCAGTTGCCGAGTGCAAAATGCTGCCATTGGGAACCTGCCATGAGTGTCACCGCTTGACATGAATTAGAATTCATATGAAAGATAGTTCAGAGCAGCAGACTCGAAACGATGAATTTACATTTCGACTGCTAGCGTTACAAAGAGCAATCTTTTGGGCGTTGGGGTGCTTTTCGCTTCCGTGAGGTGCACCTCAGAAATGGGGACGGGCCGCGCGCTCGTCACCCCCAGCGAGTCGTGCATCTCACCCGAGACGAAAACGCTCTTAGGCTTTTGCTGGGGGCAAACGAGAGGAGTTCTGTCGTGCCATGGCCTACGCGAACCTCTAGTAAACCTAGTTGAGTGCCTCAGTAACCCTTAGCAGTAGTACCTCGCCACACCAGCACAGTAAGGAGCTGTCCTAAGCGCAAACCAACGCGCGCAAATGCTTCTAAGTCGCCATCTAGCTCGCAAGTGCCGCTTCGTAGGCGCGCTCGTTATGGTTGACAGACTTCATAAAATCCACCACCGGCCTAGGATAGTCCGTGCCGAGAATGACCCCAAAGTCTTTTTGCTCCCCTTGCGAGAGCTTCCAGGGCTCGTGAACTTTTCCACCGGGGACGCTTGCTAGCTCCGGCAGCCAGTGGCGCAAATAATCGCCGTCAGGATCGTAGGTATGAGACTGCTTGGGAATGTTGAAGTACCGAAATCCGCGCGCGTCATTGCCCACCCCGGCCGTGTAATTCCAGTTGCCCCAGTTACTGCAGACGTCGTAGTCGATTAAAGCCGACTCGAACCATTCTGCCCCCATGCGCCAATCAATACCGAGATTTTTAGTCAGGAAGCTAGCCACATTTTGACGGCCGCGGTTGGACATAAATCCCGTTGCTGCTAGCTCGCGCATGTTGGCATCCACGAGAGGATAGCCCGTTTTGCCCTCGCGCCAAAGATCGAAGCGCGCCCAATCTTGCTGCCAGGGCAATTTAACGCCGCGCAAGCCCTCAGGGAAGAAAACCTTATTGCCGTGCTTGGCACAAATCAACCGGAAATAATCTCGCCAGAGCAGCTCAAAAATTAACCAGTACGTCGAATCGTTGCGGACGCGCTCTTGCTCGTACTTTTGAACCTGCGCGTGGATCAGGCGAGGCGACAGGCACCCGTGGGCCAGCCACGGCGAAAACTTTGACGAATAGTCTGCCCCCAACATGCCATTACGGGTTTCTTTGTAGGCTTTGAGGCAGTCATTCTCCCAAATGTAGGCGACCAAGCGCGCTTTACCGGCACTCTCGCCCCCTGCAAAGGCCAACACGCCGCGATCGCAGGGCTCGGCTGCAGCAACACCGAGATCCGCTAGCGTCGGCACCTCCCCCGGATCGAGCCCCGCTGGCAGCGATGGCAACTGCTTGGGAACGGGCAAGGGCAAGTTGACGGTCGATTTTTTCTCGACTTTTTTGCGGTACTGGGTGAAGACCTCCGGAACGCTGGAAATCTCGAAGGGCAAATCGTCGGGATGGTGCAGCGTCGCGCCCCAAAACGAGACAAATTCCACGCCCAGGGCCTCGAGGGCGGTGGCAAGGGCTTGCTCGACGCGGCGCTCTTCAGCGGTGACTTCGGCATGGTAGTAAACCGCATCGACCGCCTGGGCTTTGACGAGTTCTGGCACGATTGCCTCGGGCCGACCGGAGCGCACGATGAGGTCGCTGCCGCGCGATCGCCAAGACTCGCGCAGGTCGAGGACGCTCTCTCGGAGAAACTGAGATCGCACCGCACCGGTTTTCGGAAACCCGAAGGCGGTCTGGCCGAATTGGCGCGGGTCGAAGCAGTAGAGTGGCAAGACTTGCGCTTTGGCTTTGGCGGCGCGGTAGAGCGGCTCGCTGTCGTGCAGGCGCAGGTCGTTGCGGTACCACAGCAGGATGCGTTTGGGGTCGGCCATGGGCGAGCTGAGAGTGCGTTACATTTCTTAAACTCGATTTTAACCTTCGTTTGGGCGAGATCGCGTTGATTCGCGTCAATGGCAACTCACCCAAAACAGAAACTACCAGCGGCAGGACGGCTTCTGTTTTGGGCGAAGCTTTTTTAACTAAAAAAGTCCCAAGCCTCGGGGCAAGGGACTTTATGAGATTTTGCGAATCAAAAGTAAAGTTGGCGCGAGAACGCTGGCGGCGGCAGATTGTGCTTTGCTTGTTAGTTGCTCGGTCTCAACAAGCCCTAGCCAGCAATTGCAGTTTCTTCTAAGAGCTGCCTGCGATCGCTTGTATGTGGGAAACCTCGGTCGATTTCGCGCGTCTCCACTTGCTCGGCCTGCAGCGATCGCTGCAAAACTGTGGCGGCTGCATGGGGATCGCCCGCACCACAGAAAAACAGGTCGGCTGCAAAATAGCCGTATTCGGGCCAGGTGTGAATGGCAATATGCGATTCTGCCAGCGTGGCCGTAGCCGTCACGCCGTGGGGACTAAACTGATGCACGCAAAGATCGAGGAGGGTCGCTCCACCGGCGAATACCGCGCTCGAGAGAGCTTCGCGTATTTGCTCGGGGTCGTTGAGCAAGGCGCTTGGAGCGTGCCAAGCATCAACAACCAAATGGGTTCCCACTTTTTTCATTTCCTTCTTTTGACTACTCCATATCCAGAAACGGCGCTTGTCTGAGTTTGACTCCAGTCTCTAGTTATACAACCCCGATGCCGTCCCTTCGCAAGGAACGCAGGATAGAAAATCCCTTGCGCTCGGGGCACAAACTTTGATTGCAAGCCAGACCTCTCAGGTTAAGAATAGGTTAATTTTAGGTTATGTGACACGCCGCCCTGGCTTTTCGACAGACTTTTCGACGGAGCAATGATGACAGCAGACGCGACGACGCTGGGCTACTGGGCCGGGACCGCAATCGACAAGCACGTCAAGAAAATACTGAGTTGCCGAAAGCGCGTGCTTGCAAGCCGCGACCCCGAGCAGGTTCACCAAATGCGAGTTGGCACCCGGCGCTTGCGCGCGGCGCTACGAGGCTTTGCACCCGCACTTGCGGTACCTGAGGCCGTTGCAGAGCCCGCGATCGCGCGACTGGCCCGAGAGCTGGGCAAGCTGCGCGATCTCGACGTGTTGCTCGAGTACTTGCAGGTGGCTTGCTTGCCCTACTTGCCCTCGGAAGAGCGCCCCCAGCTCGAGGCCGTGCTGCAGCACCTTGCCAAAAAGCGCAAAGCCGCTCGCAAAGGCGTTTGCGCCACCCTCAGTAGCAAATCTTACCGTCGCTTGCAGGCATCGCTGCGGGCCTGGGCGCGGGACCCAGCCTACACGGCCCTGGCGGCCCGACCTATCGAAGCCGTGCTCCCGGACTTGTTGCTCCCGGAGGTTAGCCACCTGCTGCTTCATCCTGGTTGGCTGGTTGGCATGTCGGCCGCGCGCTCCGGCAAGATCCCGAGCCCCCCGGAGGTCGAAGCGCTGCTGGCGAGCGATGTCGAG
Source organism: uncultured bacterium (assembly GCA_964435975.1). Taxonomy (GTDB): domain Bacteria; phylum Cyanobacteriota; class Cyanobacteriia; order Cyanobacteriales; family Rubidibacteraceae; genus CAYTBI01. The sequence goes on along the minus strand of CAYTBI010000009.1, from coordinate 18,888 downwards.
GCGGTTCACGACCTGCGCAAGCAAGCCAAGCGCGCCCGCTACCAGTTGGAGTTGTTTTTGCCCTTCTACGGTCAGACCTACGCCAATTGGGTGCGCGCTATTAAAGAAATCCAAACGATCCTCGGGGATTTGCAAGACAACTTTGTCACTACCGCTCGCACCGAGAAAGCCTTAAAAGCTCTCGGTCTCGGGAGTCTTGAGAGCGCGCTGCCAACCCTGGCGCATCTGCTTGGAATGAGGCGCTACCGTTGCTGGCTGCAATGGCAGGTTCTGCAGCGATTTTTTCTCGACCGGCCGCAGCAATTGCGTGCTTGTGTGACGTGCCCGCGCGAGCGGCTTGCGGCGGCGGAGCCCGCGCTGTCGGAGGTGCTATGCTAGTCGGGTGAGTGAGGGCGCGTAGCTCAGTGGATAGAGCACCAGATTCCGGTTCTGGGTGTCGCAGGTTCGAATCCTGCCGTGCTCGTTAGTTAGTTTGATAGTCACAGAGAAGGCTCGGGAGATTCCCTGGGTCTTTTGCTTTGTGTGTGTGGTGTCGGCTTCGCTGTTTGCTTACTGTAAGAACCGGAATGCGAGGGGGACCAGCCCCCCTCGCGCTCCCTCCGTTGGGGGCAACGTGCCCAGAGAGCGCGTCTTACGTTTTGAGGCTTCCTCAAAACTACGCACTCTCCAAACCCCCCCGAAAGTGATAATGCTATTCGTATGGCAGGTTTGGGTTGTGCCTCTTTCTCAGAGCCCGGTGCTGCACGGGTTAAGGAGCCCAGACGATTGGGTTTTGTTGTTCGGGTGGCTCATCTGAACAGATTGGGGGGTCTGGCTTTCAGTGCAATACTGGTAGCAAACATCCTACTGCTCGCGCTGCGCTCCTATGGGTCAAATTGCGGCACGCAGATTCGGAAACGCCCTTAAACTATCTCCCCCTTCCCATGCAGGTTAACCGCCCAGAGCGATCGCCCGAACCGCCACAACCTCAGAGACAAACAGAAGGCACAGAACCATCCCGGCCTCGCATTTCTCGAAGGCGAGCCATCCAGGTGGTGGTTGGGGTTAGTGGTGGAATTGGAGTTGTCCTCGTGGGGCGAGCCATTCGGAATAGAGGGCTTCCATCAGAAACAATCGAAGGCAACCGTGTTGAATTTAATGTGGCGACAGCTGATGGCCGTGGGGAGCTTGTGAAGCCAATCGAGCGCAAGCAGGCCGAATTTCGTCGAGAGGAACTAGATCGAAAGATCGGGCTAGACCTAATACGAGTTCCTGCTGGAGAGTTTGAGATGGGTGCCCCCAGCAGCGAAGCGGGGCGATCGGGATGGGGTATCTATGAAGGTCCCCAGCACCGCGTCAGCGTTCCAGGGTTCTGGATGGGGAAGTATGCCGTGACCCAAGCACAGTGGAAGGCGGTCGTGGCTCTGCCAAAAGTAGCGCGCGATCTCGACGCAGATCCTGCCAGGTTCGAAGGCGACAACCGCCCGGTGGAGCAAGTCTCCTGGGAGGAGGCAGTGGAGTTTTGCGATCGCCTCTCGAGGCAGGTGGGGCGAGAGTATCGGCTGCCGAGCGAAGCAGAGTGGGAGTATGCCTGTCGTGCGGGAACGACAACGCCATTCCACTTTGGAGAGACGATAACGCCAGAAATCGCGAACTATGACGGGAACTACACCTATGGCAGCGGTCCGAAGGGAGTCTACCGAGAGGAGACTACGGCGGTCGGGAGCCTCAAGGTGGCGAATGCCTTCGGCCTCTACGACATGCATGGGAATGTCTGGGAGTGGTGCTCGGACCGCTGGCATGACAACTATCAGGGAGCGCCGACCGATGGCAGTGCTTGGGTCGCGGGCGGAGCCCCCGATAGACGGTTGCTCCGCGGTGGTTCTTGGAACCTCGACCCGGGGAACTGTCGCTCTGCGAATCGCCTCGGGGATAGGCCAGGCGCCAGGTACAACTCCGTTGGCTTTCGTGTTGTCTGTACCTTGACGCGGAGCGCCTCGAAATTTTTTGCCGCCCCTGATAAAAGATAGACGCGCATCCATCAAATCCCGAAGCGATCGCGTGCCCTTTGCTTGAAGTAACGTTTCTAGCACTGCTTTAGTTTTGAGGTAACCTGATGCGAGGGCAGGGCGCTCGGGTGCGGTCCCCCCTGGCAATCTTGCTCGCAGCGTGCTGGTGCCTCGTCTGAGTTTTTTGGCGCGACCTGCGGCCGAGATATTTCGTCCCATGGCTGGGAGAAAATCTTGAGTTACGAGCGCCGCTCGCCAGGCTCTCCTGAGAAACGAGCGATCGCGCCAATCTCGGCTCGGCAGTGGCAGGAGCTGCAGCCGTAGCCCCGCGGGCATCGACCCGCTGGATCCCGAGGGCTCTAATGACTCGCAAGCGAAGGTAAGAATTAATGGCCGACCTAAATAACGAGACCGCCCGCACCCTCATCGAGCAACTGCGCCACAAAGAAGGGAACTGGGCTGCCTGGGGGCGGGCCTGCCAACAGTTGCAAAAGGCCGGGCTCGCACCCCAACAGATTTTTGAAGAGACGGGTTTCGAACCCATTCACCAAAACCAACTCGTCGTTGCCGCGCAAGTGTACGAGACGATGGCACCTGACGAGCTAGCAGACGCGACGCGCGCGCGCTTCGCAACCTCTGGCAGCGATATTCTCTACGAACTGCGGGTCCTGTCCCAGACCCAACGCGCGGCGGCTGCCAATTTCATCGCCACCAAACAGCTCGATGTGCTGCAAGCGAGAGAAGTGGCTCGCGCCATTCAAGACTACAACCGCCTCTCAGAGCGCCCGGCAGGCTTTGGTCCCGAGGTCGGAGATGCCGTTGCCTATCGATATTGGTGCCTGGCCAGGGGCAAAAAAGACTTGCAAGATCGCTCGCGAGCGATCGCGCGCGCCCTCAAATTCGCCAGCAGCGATGGCGCGCGCGCCCAGATCGAGGCGCTCTTGAGCGACTTCACCGTGGTGCCCGCCCAACCCGCTCCGATCGTGCCGTTCTATCGCCTCGAATCGGAAGAGGAGCTGCCGCAACTGCTGCCCTTGCTGGCGTTTGAGGCGGCCACCGCAGCAACCCTGGCCGCCAGTCCGTTGCCCCAACCGGTCGCCGCGAGCCCTTTCGAGGCGCTGACGCTCCCAGCGAGTGCTAGCACCACGCCTTGGGTTGCCTTGCCGGGTTGGGCGAGCCTCCGCACGGCTGCGGCCCCCGTTGCGATCGCCTGCAGCAGCGATGCTTTCCCGGGAGATAGCGGCGGCGTCCCAGAGACCGTGTTGGCCGTGGTCGATCGCGAGGCCCTCACCTGGACGCCCCGGGCCTACTTTGCCATCGAGGCCGAAGGCAAGCTGGCGTTTACTTGGTTTGCTGCCGAGGCTGAGGCTGCCCGAGCGACGTTACTCGCCCGCGTCATCCTCGTCTTGCGCCCCAAAAAGATCCTCGAGTCCGGCCTCACCATCGGCGATAGCTGGGATCTCAACGAGTAGAAGCGAGCATACTAGCCGTGGGGGTCACAGTTCGTCCGGGTCTATGCCTAGGGCGCGCAGCTTTTCAGCTAGCCGGGTGGCTTTCTCGCGAGCTTGGGCCGCGCTTTGCTCGGCTAGCTCGGCGCGCTCGCGCTCGGTGTCGGCGCGTTTTCGCTCGGCGTTAGCGCTTTCTCGCTCGGCGTCGGCGCGCTCGGCCCCCGTGGGCAGTAGGTTCCCGTCGAGGTCCCACCAGCGCAGCCAGTCGATCTCTTGGCGGGTATCGCGCCAGATGCCGAGGGCCACTCCTAAGGGCTCGATGCGATAGCGACCGGCAGCATCGGGGGTCATCCGCTGATATTTCAAGTCTTGCCAGTGGTACATCTCCAGACGACCCCGGCTTTTTTCCATCACATAGATGCCGTAGTAGGGAATGTGCAGGATTTGCTCGTAGACCCAGAACTTGCCGGGTTTTTCTCCGCCTTGGGGTGGCGTCGTGTCTCGCTCTTCCGACCCATCGCCACTAGCAAGCTCGAGCGCCACTAGGGGCGTGACATGCTCTTGCCACATCACATAGGAGCGACGGTACTCGCCCGCAAGCGTCGGCGGCACGTTCGGCACGTAAAACCAATCGGGTGCGACGCAGCCCCTGAGGGGATCTTCAGCATCGTAGCGCCAGTAGATGCCGGAGTCTTGGCCGATGGCGTAGTGCTTGTCAGGATGCAGGGCGTCGAGGACGGGTTCGATGGCATCGGTGAGCAAGCGAGTTTGCGGATGCTCCTGGAAATTCTTCACGGGAATGCCATCGGTCTCGGGGAGCTGTGTGTGGTCGGGGAGCTGGGTTAGGGTTTTGGAGCCGAGCGTTTGGGTCATAGCCGATGCCTCGTGCGTGGCTCAATTCTAAATGAAGCACCGAGGCACCCAGTTGCCGTGCAAGCCATAGGGAACGTGCTGGCTCAGATGCAGAGTCGCAATGGGGCCGCGCGCTAGATTTTGGCCGTCGAGGACCACCACATCGCTGGTTTGGGTAGCTGCTTTGTAGGCTAGGGCCACAACCCAGCCATCGTCTTCGGCGGTGGCGCTAGGACGGGGCACGAAGACCGGCTCGCCCACGTAGCCGCGCTCGGGAGCGGCCGACCACAGTTGCCGCTCGCTGCTTTCGACATCGATTTTATAAATGCCCTGGTGGGGAGCATTGCCACCGCTGGGGTTGTGGGCGGCCGCCAAAAACAAATAGCGATAGGGCTGGCCCACTCGGTCGGGATGGGTACGCGGAAACTCACAGCAGCGCTCGTCGAGACGCCTGGATGTAGCCGTTTCGCTCTCGAGATCGACCTCGAAGCGCCACAACTGGGGCGGATCCATGCTCTCGAAGTCTACTTGCCGAAAATCGGAATCGGGCTCGACTTCTGGGAAACTGGCATAGCAGATGGAATCGATACAGAGGTGGCGGGCATCGCGCTCGAAGGCATTAGCGTGGTGGAAGACAAATCCTGCCGGCACCTCGAGAGTCTGGGCGCCGCTGCCGTCGCGCCGGATGACGATCGCGCGCGTCTTGGCAGTAGGGTCGAACTTGATGCATTCTGCCGCCCCGCGCAACCCCAAAGCGAAGGGAATCGGATTGAACGCAACCGGATTTTGGAAAAAGATGCTGTAGTTGGGCGTGATGGCAAAGTCATGGATGAAGGCAAAGCCGGGCACGCTATGGCCGTAGCGGCGCAGAAGTTTGCCGGCACTGTCGAGCTCGAGTACCTCGAGGGTGCTGGTGAGGCCCGGCTCGATGGCGAAGTTGACCAGTACCGGATCGCCGTCATTGGGATCGACGCGCGGATGGGCGGCAAAAGCCTTGCCTGCAGCCAAAATGCCGTCGAGGTCGTCGAGACCTAAAGTTGCGAGGTTGCTCGGATCGAGGCGGTAGGGTTGGGCGGCTTCCCACAGGGCCAACAGGCGATCGCCCCAGTAGATGACGTTCGTATTGGCAATATTTTTGAGGTTGAAATCAAACAGGTTGGCCAGCCAGCCGCCGGGCTTTTGGGTGCCAAAAACGCCTCGGTACAGGGGCTTGCCTGCTGCCCGCTCGCGAATGTAGCCTTCCGTGCGCACGTAGCGATTTTGGAAGTGGGCGCGGCCGCCTTTAAAAGTCACCGCACAAACCATGCCATCGCCGTCGAAGGGGTGATGGATGGGCGTTCCGCCGACATCTAGAGATCCCGGACCGTTGCGAAAGAGAGTGCCTTCGAGATCTGGGGGGATTTCGCCTTCGATATCTTCGATCCAGTAGGAGAGTTCTTGGTACTGGGAGCGGTAGCCCCCCTGCCAGTCTTGGCGGTCGTAGGGCAGCTCGGTAAGCGTTGCAGTCATGGGTTGGAAGATCCTTGGCGTGTGGTACGGCGAGAAAGAAATTGGCTAAGGTACCGGACTCTCGGCTGGGGTTGCAACTCCATCGAGGGGCGGAGCAGCGGTCTCTGGCCTGTCGGGCGCGCGGGCTGCAGCCGGGAGCCAGCGCACCAAAAACAGCGGCAGCAAACTGGTGAGGTTGGCAATTACAATCAGCAGCCACAGATTCTCAAAGTTGGTTTCGGTAACCCCCAGAGCGGCGGTAAGCCAGCCCCCCAAGACATTAGAGACCAAACCGCCAGCATTAAAAATCGACATCAGCAGGGCAAAGAGCGTGGCCTCGACGCCGACCGGGCACAGGCTGGCGGCCAACACCAGCACCGGCATAAAACTGATCTGCCCCAACACGGTGAGAACGGCACTATCGCTGAGGCTAAACCAGCGATCGCCAATGCCCAAGGCGCGGTTGGCATGGGTCACCAAGATTAAAGGAGTCATGCCCAAGGTCGCCGAGAGAACTACAGCAGCCCCCAAAATTTGTCGCAGGGGCACGGCCTTGAGAAAGCGGTTGTAAATCCACACCCCCAGCAGCGCCGCCACGCTGGTGACCAGGCGCACGCGCCCGAGAAACTCAGCCTCAAAACCCAGCTCGTTAGTACTGAAATAAAACAGCGCCGACTCGGCTCCCGGGGTCAGCTGCCACAGCAAAATAAAGGCCGTCGGCATCCAGATCGAGCGCTGGCGAATGGCTTGCCACAGGCGATCGATCTGCTCTCGGGATCGAGCCACCAGGGCAGCCCGGGTATCGCTCGAGATGGGCGCTTCAGCAATCGACCCGGCCACCAGCACCGGAATCAACGGAAAAATAGCCGTGATGGCAAATACTCCACGCGGCGAGACGCGATCGACCAACCAGCCGCTTAAATAGGCTGTAATCAGGCCACCCAGGGCCGCAACCCCCCAGCACAATGACTGCAGGGAGCCGATTTGGCCTTGGGACTCGCCCCGCGCGCGCTCGACGACGAGCGAGTCGATGATGACATCGCCAATGGCAATCGAAAGGGATGCCAAAACCAACATGCTCAGGGCCCCGGCCACCGAGTCGACAACCGTTGCCAAAGCCAGCCAGGCAGCCGTGCCGAGAAAGCCGCTCAAAATTAGATAGGAGCGCCGCCGATACCCCCACAGGGGCAGGCAATCGGAAATAAAGCCGTAGGCGGGCTTGATCGCCCAGGGCAAGAAAATCAAACCCACGTAGGTCGAGACCTCAGCAGGTGAGAGTCCCAGCTCGTCCTTGAAGAAAAAACTAATCGCCAGCCGCGCCAAAGAGAGGATCCCCTGGACGAAGTACACCGCGGCGATCGCTGCTAGCTCGGGAGTCGGCTCGTTGCCAAATAGCAGCCGCTCTTGCAAGAACACTCTGAGGTGCCCCCTATTAGAGTCCGTCGCGCTCGTCATGAAGTCTTGTTTAGTTTTGTATCGCTCTCATTTATCTTACCGACTCGAGCGCACGTTATTTGGCCCCCTCAATGGGCCAAAATCGAGCCATAGTAGAGGATCGAGGCGTTTTGAAGAGTCATGTCAAAAGGTCGCAAAACCTGTTTTTTGCGTGCTACTTCTATGAGTTAGGGGGTCGAGCCTCCACATCTCAAGAGGATTTTAAACGATGCTTAACAAAATTCTGCTCGCCGATTCGGGGACCGGTCACACCACAGAAATGATGCGGTATCTGCTAGAGATCCCAGCGCTACATCGGGCAGCGGTTACCTTACTGCACGTCGTGACGCCGCAAGTCAGTGCCGAGGCCATGACGGCCAAATGGAAAGAGGGGGCAGGGGTCCTCGCCCACACCCTGCAAGAGCTCCACCTCGAGCCCGATCGCGTTACGACTATCCTGCGCCAAGGCGATCCTAAAGACACGGTCTTGCAAGTCGCCGAGGAAATCCAGACCGATCTAATTGTCATGGGTTCTCGCGGACTCAAGCGCTTGGAAGCCATTCTGGAGAATTCCGTCAGCCAGTATGTTTTCCAGCTCGCCAGTCGGCCCATGCTCTTGGTAAAAGACGACATCTACGTCAAGAAAGTCAAGCACGTCATGGTGGCGCTCGACAAATACGAGTCCACGCAGTACTGCTTGGATCTGGCTTACTTCCTGTTGCGGGAAATCCCAACAGGACGCTTGTCGCTGCTCTATGTCGATCCGTCTCGGGGTCGCGACACCCAAATCCTCTCCGGCAAGCAGGTAGAGTCCTACGAAGCAATTTCTCCGGCCTTGGTGCGAGCCCAAAAAATGGGGATCGAGACCCACTGCTACGCGACCGGCGGCGATGCAGGCAAAGCCATCTGCGCGCTGGCCGAAGAGCGCGGCGCTGACTTGCTCGCCCTCGGGTCCCCCGAGCGCCGCCCGACTATTGCCAAGAGCTTGCCCGACCTCGACCGCCTGCTGGGCAGTTCGGTTTCGGACTACGTCCGCGTCAACGCGACCTGTCCGGTGTTGCTCGGGCGGACTGTTGCAAAAATTTAAGTTTCTTTATTTGACTTAACAAATCTCATCCCCCCAAAGAGCCTTCTCATCTAAAAGCTCCTCCCGATAGTCTGTTAGCAGTCTGCCGGGAGGAGCTTTTAGAGATGAGGATGAGAATGGGGCTGGCAAGGAGCTAGCGCTCTTCTTCTCTCGTTTGAATAAACAGAATCAACAGGAAAACTGTCGGGACGAACACAAAGAGAATCGTCGCAACAAAGCCAAGCTGATTAACTTCCATTGCACCAACACCTTACTATAAGTCGATTTCACAAACACCCTCAAGGATATCACCGCTGGCGGCCGTTGCCACCGCTGCCTCACGCCTGGGCTTGGGTCTGGGCTTGCGGCTTGTCTGGCTTGAGGAGTTGTGGCTTGGCCTGAACGACAACGTCGCCTCGGAGTACCCGAGTCTGGCAAGAAAAGCGGTAATTGCTGGGATACTTGCGCAAGCGACGCTCTTCGATCTCCGTGCGATCGGAAAGGTTTTCCATCCCAGAAATGATGGCAACTTTGCAGGTCCCGCACTGACCGTAGCCACCGCAGTTCATCAGCTTTCCTTTGAGAGTGTAGAGATCGACGCCTTGCTCGAGCGCCTTTTCCCGCATGTTGACATTGTCAGCCGAAATGACGCTAACTTCTGGCTTGTCGATCTGTACGAATTTAATATTGGCCACAGGTACTGTTCTCCCCGAACGATGCTCTCATCTTATTAAGAAATGCTAAACGAGCGACATCTCCCGATGAAACTCCTCGGCTTCTGGCCGCTCGCCGCCCGCGCAAGACGCTAACGCAAGGAGTGTAACAGCAATCGGGGGAATTAAGGCAAGTCGAACAAGGTGCTATCGGGAAGGTTGCTGACCGCCCGCTCCAGGGTAGCCAGGGCGATGTTGTAATCCACGATGGCATTGAGCAAATTGCCGCGAGCGTTCGTGAGTTCGGTTTGGGCATTGATGACATCGGTTTGCGTCCCAACCCCGGCCTGGAAGCGCAGGCGAGCCAACCGCAGGCTTTCTTCTGACTGGACGATTGAGAGTTGGGCCGTGGTGATGTTTTCTTCTTCCGCTTCGAGGGTGAAGAAGGCTTGCTCGACCTCGAAGCGCACCAGACCTCGCTCCTCTTCGAAGCGAGTAGCAGCGATGGCGGCATTTTCTTCTTCTTGCCGGATTTGGGCGCTGGAGGCCCCGCCACTAAACAAGCGCCAGGTAAAGTTTGCCGTCAGGGAAAATCCGTCCTCGGCTTGTAAGCCGTCGTCAAAAATATCGGCGGCTTCATAGGAAGCACCCAGGGTCACCTGCGGGCGGGCGGCAGACCGTGCGATGCGCTGTGACTGCTCGGCAATCGCAATGTCGGCGAGAAACTGCTCGAGCTCGGCGCGGTTGCGCAGGGCCAGTACGATACTCTCATCGAGAGACATGTTCCACCTCCCAGCTTCTGCAGGGGGCCCGTCGGGGATCGCTTCGGCTTGTCCGTCGATGTTGAGAATGCGACTCAGGTCGCGGCGGGCAATACTTTGGCCGGCTTGGGCGTCACGCAAGTTTTGTTGCTCGTCTGAGAGACGAACCTCAGCCTGGAGCACGTCAAAGCGGGTTCCCAGGCCCGCCCGTTCGAGGGCTTGGGCGTCTTCCAAGCTTTTCACGGCATCGACGATCGCGGCCTTGGCAATTTCTACCTGTGAGTCCGCGCGCTGAACTTCGTAATAGGCCTGGGAGACATCCAGGCGGAGCTGAGCCTCGACGACCTCGACATTGAGCTGGTCGCGCTCGAGCTGCTCTTCGGCTTGACGGATGAGGGCGGGGCGCTGGCCGCCGGTGAAGAGGTTGTAGTTGAGGTTGAGAGAGGGGTTAATAAATGTGGTGGGCTCGCCCCCGACGCCACCGGTGGCCACAGAAAATGCCGTGATGTTGTTGAATGCCGTGTCCTGGCGCTGGAGGCTCACGTTCAAATCGAGCGTTGGAAATAGGGCGGCGAGCTGCTCGTTGAGGACTTCGCGGCTGCGGTTGAGGACTTGGCGGGCCTCGCGCAGGTCGGGGTTGTTACGGCGGGCGAGGTCGATGGCCATCTCGAGGGTAAGGGGGATAACCTCACCCACTTGCACCTGCTCGGGTTCGGTTGGAAAAGCGAGGGGATTGGCCGGCGGATCTAGAAACTCTGTGTCGGCCGGCGGCCGGGCAGTCGTGCCGCCGCCTTCGGGCCGAAGCGGCTCCTGAGCGATCGCGGCGACCCCTGCGATCGTGGCGATTACCGTACCCGCACTCACACTCCAAAAACACTGAGAGGCTCTCATAACAATTGCTTCCCTCGCAAGCCGATAAAAATTGCCGATTGCCTTGGCGCGAATATCTCTAGAGATGCTTGACACGCCAGGGCAAACGCATTCATTATGCCAGCGATCTCTGTAGGACTATCGCGCTCGTCTGTAAATCTAGATTTAGCGAACTCAGAGTCGCCCCAGTCCTACAGGACCCCGATTTCGGTCGCGGCATCAGTGCTCGCCTGGCAGTCGCGCGCGCAAGTTGCCGCTGGTAGCAGCAGGTAGGGGTGGTGCGATCTTGCCTATCTGGCTGCTTGTAGCGGTTTGCAGCAGCTCTGCAGGGCTGCCAACGGGCCAAATCGGAACGCCAAGGCTGGCGGCTAGCTCCGCAACGGTGGTGTCGTCGAGAAAGCGGGCCTCGTCATGCTTGAGCATCAGCGTGGGCAGCAGAATACCATCACCCAAGTCTTGTCCTTGCAAGCCCGCGAGCAAGTCTTGCCCGACTAGTAGACCCGTCACCGTAATCTCCTGGCCCCAATAGGCACTGCTGAGGGCAACAGCGTTGATTTCTAGCCCCGCAACGGCGTTGAGGCGAGCCACCAAAGGCTCGAAGGCTCGCTCGACCGCGTTACCGATGACCCAAGTGAGACGGCGGGGCGGACTCACGGCAGCGGGCAGCAGGGCTTCTGCTGCTGCCGAAAATTCCTTCACGAAATGCCGAATGGAGCCGACGCCATTGCCGATTTGGGGATAGTCTTCGTAGTGACTCTCGGGCGGGAGATCCTCGCGAGCGATCGGGAACCACTCGTCTGCCAGCCAAACAAAGGTCCGTCCCAGATCTTGCCGAAAGCGATCCTGCAAGGCGCGCACGCGGGCAATGGTCTGGCGGGCAACGGTGCGGCTCACTGGCACCAGATCGCTTAGGTTGGTGCGAAAGCGCGTCAGGCCCACCGGGACCACCGCCACCGAAGCCACTGCAGGAATGTCGCCGCCACCGAACCGGGCGAGATCGATGAGGGTGCGCTCGAGACAATCGCCATCGTTGATGCCGGGGCAGACGACCACTTGGGCGTGAATTTGCAGATCCCGCTTGTCAAACCAAGCAATTTGAGACAAAATCTCACCCGCACGGGGGTTCTCGAGCAGGCGCGCGCGCGCGTCCGGATCTGTCGCATGCACGGAAACAAACAGCGGCGACAGGCGCAGGCGCTCGATCCGCTGCCACTCTCGCTCGGAAAGATTGGTCAGGGTCAGGTAGCTGCCGTAAAGAAAGCTCAGCCGGTAATCGTCATCTTTGAAGTAGAGCGTATCGCGCTTGCCGGGAGGCTGCTGGTCGATAAAGCAAAAGGGGCAGCGATTGTTGCACTGCATCAACCCATCAAAGAGCGCCGTTTCAAATTCCAAGCCGAGATCGTCGTCGCACTCTTTCTCAAAGGCCACTCTATGGGTAACCCCAGCCCCGTCGAGCACCTCAAGTTCGAGTTCTTCTTCGGCACACAAGTAGCGGTAGTCAATTAGATCGCGGGGGCGCTCGCCGTTGATAGCGACGATCGCATCGCCGACTTCAAAGCCAAGCTCTGCGGCAATAGAGTCGGGCAAAACGCGAGAGATGCGAGCGGGTTGTAGCGCCATAAATTGAGATTCGCGCGAGGACCTACTTCGGTTCTAGCGCGTTTGGTTTGCTCGGGCAGCGCAGGCACTTGCAGCAGCAAAGCTACAGAAAAACTTAAAATTCTGCTCCCAGGGCGATCGTACCGAGGATGGCAATGCCGAACCCCAGGCGGTACCACACAAAAACCCAGGTGTTTTGACGCTGCAGATAGCGAATCAACCCAGCAATAGCCGCATAGGAAGACACCACGGCTGTCAAGACGCCTACCGCTACCGGCAGTAGCTCCGAACTGCTGATGCCCAGCTCGAGCAGCTCTCTAAGTTCGACCAGGCCCGCTAACGTAATTGCCGGAATGCCCATCAAAAAAGAGAAGCGTGCCGCCGTCGCTCGCTCGAGCCCGGCAAACAGGCCCGCAGTAATTGTCGAGCCCGAGCGCGACACGCCCGGAACGAGAGCCAAAGATTGCGCCAGACCCATCAGAATGCCATCGCGGGCATCGAGGCCGTCGTAGCCGCGCTGGCGCTGGCCCAGGCGCTCGGCCACCCCGAGCAGCAGCCCCATGACAATAGAGGCCCCGGCAATGGTTTCCATACTCCGTAGGGGCGAGTCGTCCAGGTCGGGGACCAGCACTTTTAGCAGTAGCCCGCAGATCACAATTGGAAGCGTGCCAACCATAATGCCGGCCGTCAGGCGCATCTCGGTGGCTTGGTAATTTTTGGTTTGGATGGCCGCCAGCGAGCCGCGGGCGAGGGCTAGCAGGTCCGCCCGGAAGTAGCTCAGAACCGCAACGATGCTCCCCAGTTGGATGACGGCACTGAAGCTCACGCCCGGATCGCCCCAGCCCAAAAACACCGGCACGGCTTTGAGGTGGGCCGTGCTGCTGATGGGCAAAAACTCCGTTAAGCCCTGCACGATGCCCAGGACCGCCGCTTGCAAGACACTTATTTGGCCGTCGCCCCTCGCGACGGCAACATCCGGTTGCGCGATCGCAGCAGTCGCAGTCGCAGCGATCGATCCCACTCCTACCCACCAGACTCTCATCGGCGTTTGCCCCAAAATCCTTTGCTAGTCTACCGAGTTCCGACGACTTAAGAATCTCGTTGCATCCCCCTGGGGGGGATAAAGTATGATGTGTGCTATGTTGTGAAGAAGTAAAACGTTAAGAACAGTAAAGCTTTGATTAATCATTCCCTGCCAGCAAAGCCCGACGTGTTTCTGGCCCCCAACCTAGGGGCTCGGGCCCTCAGACCGGTCGGCATGCCCTCGCGGTTAGGGGTATGGTTGGCTTCAGGGTTTTTGGTCTCAGTGCCGGTGTTCGTCCAGGCTCCCTTGGTGCGCCTGTTTCCTGGGGCGAGCTTGGCGCTCACGTTGGGCTGGCTGGGACTCGGGCTCTGGCTGTTGCGGCGATCGCCCGGCTCGGCACTTTGGGGCGATCTCATCGTCGGGTTTACCTGGAGTTGGCTGGCTGGCTCGATTTACTGGGGGTGGTGGCGCTGGGCGCCTATCTTGCACATTCCTCTGGAGGCTCTGGCCGTCCCGCTGGCGATCTGGTGCTTGCAGCGCGGCCTGGGGAGAGTTGGCAACTGGTTTTATCTGGGGTCGCTGCTGGGTACGGCCGTGACTGATGCCTACTTCTGGCTGACCGGGGTGACCGATGCTTGGCGCGAAGTCATGCGCTTACCTGACATGACCCTAGCCGCTCCCATTTTGCAAGATGCGCTGGTACGCGTGCAAACTCCCTGGGGACTTAGCTGTGGTGCGGTGTTAGCAGGCGCGCTCCTTGCAGTTGGCTGGCAGGCCCGCCAGCAGGAGCAACTTCATTGGCAGGCCTTCAGTGGTGCGGTTTTATTCACGCTGCTTGTAGACGGCCTCTTTGGGTTGAGCGTGGCCGTGCTCGGTAGGTTTTGAGATAGGTTTTGAGGCCTAGATTTCGGCACCGCTGGCCCCTGTCGCCTTGTCTGTGAAGGTCTTGTTGGGGTAGGATTTCCCCGAGCGCGGTTGGTGGCGATTGTCGCAGCACGGGGGCCTCGTAGTGGGCTAGATGCTGCCGAGTGCTACTGCGGGCTTGCGGTGTAATGCTCGCAATGGGGAAATCTTCGGAATCGACCCAGCAGCAAATTTGCGATTGGAGATCGCGGTCGTGATAACGGTAGAACTCGTCCATCCACTCCAGCAAAAGGTCGTTCAGAGCTGGAAGTTTGATAGTAGCTGCCAATCTATCTCCATCGGGCGCTCTCGCCAAAACGAAATCACCTTGATGAGTGCTGTGGTCTCTCGCCATCACGCGGTGATGAGACGTGACGAGCGTGGGTGGTGCGTGGAAGCTTTGGGAGCCAACGGCTGCTTCATTGAAGATAAACCCGTGCAAAAGGCTTATTTGCACAGCGGCACCGTCGTCAGAATTGCCAAGACGGGTCCGCGCCTGCGCTTCGTCCTCGATACCGAAGTCGAGGCGCCCAGAAAGCAGCAAAGGTTGGGTCGGCAAACCGAACGCGTGAAAAAAGAAGATATTCTCTCGGCCCGGGAAACGTGGCTGGGCGACGATAAAGATTGAACGGTACCCACCTACCTCGCAGTCATGACTCGCTGTTGCCCCTAAGCTGCGCTCCCCGGGGCGATCGCATTCGCCTGGTCGCCACCGATGTAGATGGCACCCTAACCCAAGCAGAGCGCTTCACGCCCGATCTCCTCGCGGCTCTCGGCGAGCTGAGCCGGGCGGGTATCGCCACACTTCTGGTGACGGGGCGCGCGGCTGGCTGGGCGGACGCGCTGCGGCACTATCTGCCCGTCGCAGGTGCGATCGCCGAGAACGGTGGCGTGTTTCTCCCTGGCGGCTCCGGGGCGATCGAGCGGCTGGGTTCGCGGCTGGGTTCTCTGGGCGGCCCGACGGGCGCCTATCGCCGCCAACTTGCCGAGCAATTCGCTCGCCTGCAGCGGTCGTTTCCTCGCCTGCAAGAAGCAACCGACAATGCCTTTCGCCTGACCGACTGGACTTTCGCAGTCGGCGATCTCTCGGCGGCCGAGCTTGACGAGATTGCAACACTCTGCCGCGAGGCCGGGTGGGGCTTTACCTACAGCACCGTGCAGGGCCACATCAAACCCCCCACCCAAGATAAAGCCACCGCCATTGCGGCGGTTCTGGCACGGATGTTTCCCGCACTCGCACGCGATCGCGTCTTGACTGTAGGTGATAGCCCCAACGACGAGTCTATGTTCGATCGCGCCCGCTTCCCCCACTCAGTCGGGGTTGCCAATCTTGCCCGTTACTGCGACCGACTCGACTGTCTGCCCACCTACATCACGACGGCTGCCGAGAGCGAAGGATTTTGCGAAATCGTGCGCCATCTGGGCTCGGGGCAAGAGCGTCCCAACGCTTCTCCGAGCCATTAAAGCGCTTGCGGGCGATCGCCCCAAAATTTGGGCTGTTTTCTCGCAAATTTTGGAGAGCGTCCCTGGCGTTCCATATCGGATCCCCGGCAGGGTTACAATCTCCCGTGTGGCTCCCGATCCCAAAATCTTTCCGAACTCGGCCTTCACCGCACGGCGTTCGGCAAAGAGTTCGGAGCAGATGCCAAAAATTGGCAACATCACAAATAAGAAATCTATTGGAGGAAAACGCCCCGTGGCAAAGAAAACTCTGGCCGATCTCACCGATCTCGCAGGCAAGCGCGTGCTGGTGCGCGTAGACTTCAATGTCCCTCTCGATGAGAGCCAAAATATCACTGACGACACCCGCATTCGGGCCGCCTTGCCGACCATCCAAGACCTGCAGCAGAAAGGCGCGAAAGTTATCCTCTGCAGCCACATGGGCCGTCCCAAGGGACAAGTGAAAGCCGAGCTGCGCCTCACCCCCGTCGCCAAGCGCCTCTCGGAATTGCTCGGTCAAGATGTCACTCAGTGCGATGACTGCGTTGGTGAGAGCGTCAAAGCCACGGTCGACGGCCTGCAGAACGGTCGAGTTGCCCTGCTCGAAAACCTGCGCTTCCACGCCGAAGAAGAAGCAAACGACCCAGAATTTACCCAGCAGCTGGCAGCCAATGCCGACTTGTACGTCAACGATGCCTTTGGCACCGCCCACCGCGCCCACGCCTCTACCGAAGGAGTAACCAAGTACCTGAGCCCCTGCGTGGCCGGCTACCTCATTGAAAAAGAGCTGAAGTTCTTGCAGAACGCCATCGAAAATCCCCAGCGCCCCCTAGCCGCGATCGTCGGTGGCTCCAAGGTCTCGAGCAAAATTGGTGTCATCGAAACCTTGCTTGAGAAAGTCGACAAATTATTCATCGGCGGCGGCATGATTTTCACGTTCTACAAGGCTCGCGGCCTCAGCGTTGGCAAGTCTTTGGTTGAAGAAGACAAGCTGGATCTAGCCAAGACTCTCGAAGCCAAGGCCAAAGAGCGCGGTGTCGAGTTGCTCTTACCCACCGACGTAGTTGTTGCTGATAATTTTGCCCCGGATGCAAACGCGCAAACCGTCAGTGTCGAGGCCATCCCCGATGGCTGGATGGGCTTAGATATCGGCCCCGACGCCGTCGAGAAGTTCAAGGCTGCCCTAGCAGATTGCAAGAGCGTCATTTGGAACGGGCCGATGGGCGTCTTCGAATTTGATAAATTTGCTGCTGGCACCGAGGCGATCGCACGCACCCTTGCCGACCTGACCGGCCAAGGTGCGACTACGATCATTGGCGGCGGCGATTCGGTTGCAGCCGTCGAGAAAGTTGGCGTTGCCGATCGCATGAGCCATATTTCAACCGGTGGCGGTGCGAGCCTGGAGCTGCTCGAAGGCAAGGAGCTTCCCGGTATCGTTGCCCTCGACGACGCGGCCTAGCAAGCCCTTGGATAAAGAGGCACCGCGCGAAGAGAAAATTTGACCCTCGCGCGGTGCTTTGGGGCGCGTTTAGGAGCAATCTTGCTTCGCTTGGTGGGTGTCGAAGACGCGCTCGGCATAGGCTTTGAGTTCGCGGGCCATCCGCTGGCTACCCCGGCGCTCGTCTTGGCGCAACAGGGGCAAAACCGCGCGATCGACCCAGCCAGATCCTTGATAGCTGCAGGTGTATTGGGTGCGCGCCGGACCGAGGCTCTGCAGGTCGAAGCTGGTCTCGGTTTGCAGGCCGGGTACGCGGTTGCTCCAGCCCAAAACGCGCTCGGGGGCAAATTCAGTGATGCGCGGGTAAAACGCTGTGATTTTTTCGCCCGGCGTGCGCCGAAATCCCAAGCGAACCGCTCGGCCGGGACCCAAGGGCAAGCTGCTTTCTAAATCGAACAGATAGGTGTTCCAGCGATGCCAGCGCGCTTTGGAGATGAGGATGCGCCAGACGAGCGATCTCGGGGCCTCAATATTAATGGTGAGATACACGCTGCTCACGCTCTTGTCTCCGGCAGGGCACTCATTTAAAGTATCAAGTCTGGGCCCGAAGTAGAGTTACCCCGTTTTTCCATGGCAGCGATTACCCCCAGCCCGAGTTTCCGCCTCGCAATTCGCCTGCGCTACCCCAATCGTCCCGGATTGCTTGCCGAGATTACCGGTGCGATTGCCACCTGTGGCGGTAACATCAGCACGGTCGAACTTGTCGAGCAAACCCGCGAGGAGATCTGGCGCGAGCTGGCTGTCGATGCGGCTAGCACGACCCACGGCCAGCAAATTGTAGCTGCCCTCAAGGCCATTGCGGGGGTCGAAGTGCTGGCCGCCTGCGATCGCACGTTTGCCCTCCACGAAGGTGGCAAAATTGCCCTGCAGTCGCGCCTAGCCCTCAAGGGCCCAGACGATCTGGCGATGGCGTACACGCCTGGGGTCGGTCGGGTCTGCCAGGCCATTGCCGACGATCCCGCCTCCGTTTATGCCTACACCATCAAGGCCAACACCGTCGCGGTAATTACTGACGGCAGTGCGGTGCTGGGTTTGGGCAATCTCGGCCCCGAAGCTGCCCTCCCCGTTATGGAAGGCAAAGCCTTGCTGTTCAAAGAATTTGCCAACATCGATGCCTTTCCCATTTGCCTGGCCACCCAAGACACTGACGAAATTGTCGAAACGATCAAGCGCCTCACCCCCGTTTTCGGCGGGATTAACCTAGAAGACATTAGTGCCCCCCGCTGTTTCGAGATCGAGCGCCGCCTGCGGGCGGAGACCGATATTCCCGTTTTTCACGACGACCAGCACGGCACCGCTATCGTCGTGCTCGCGGCCCTCGAAAATGCCCTCAAACTCATCGGCAAATCCCTAGGCGAGTTGCAGGTAGTCATCAACGGCGCGGGGGCAGCCGGTATTGCCATCGTCCACCTCCTCAAGACTGCTGGTGCCGATCCCGAGCGCATTTGTCTGTGCGACTCGAAAGGCATCGTTTCTCGCGACCGCGACGATCTCAACCCGCAAAAGCAAGCCCTTGCCGTAGCGCGGGAAGGGACCCTCGCTGCTGCCCTCGTGGGTGCCGATGTCTTTATTGGTGTTAGCGTCCCTGGCGTGCTGACCAAAGCTGCAATCGAAACGATGGCCCCCGATCCGGTCGTGATGGCGATGGCCAACCCAATTCCGGAAATTCAACCCGAACTGGTTCGCAATGATGTTGCGGTGATAGCCACCGGGCGCAGCGATTATCCCAACCAAATTAACAATGTCCTGGCATTTCCCGGGGTTTTGCGAGGAGCCCTCGATGCCCGGGCGACGGCTTTTACCCCTGAGATGTATCTAGCCGCTGCAGGGGCGATTGCCGCAGCCGTTGCCCCCGACGAGCTGC
>CAYTBI010000008.1:0-105507 GCA_964435975.1 uncultured bacterium | reverse complement strand
TTCTGAGCTTGCCTCAGAACGCAAGATGCACTCGCGGGGGCGATGCCCCTCTCGGATCCGATTTGGCAAGCAGAACAATTGAAGCTAACACCACAAATCGATTTGTAGCCCTGATTCGCAGAATTGGTATTAGGTGGTCGGCGAGAGGGATGGTAATCTAGGATACCTGCCGCGACCGATCCGCTAATGACACAGTAGGCAATAAGTCTATTTCGCTCCCTTGGTGGCAGCTCTTCTGTTAATATTTGTAAAGCATTCCTGGCCAGCCAATCAAGCTGCTTAGCTGTCGACCGGTCGTCAGTGCCCTCGCCCCCAATTAGCCACCCGACTCGATTGTGTTTTGTCCGCGCACAGGAGACCGATTGTGACTGCCCAGCTCGCCCTCCCAGCAATCCCCAATATCGTCCGCCAACAGCGAGAGTTTTTTGCTACGGGACAGACTAAGCCCCTGCAATTTCGCCTGGAGCAACTGCAGCGCCTCAAGCAGGCCATTATCGACCGCCAAGAGGCCATCCTAGAGGCAGCTAAAGCGGACTTGGGGCGGCCCGCCTTTGAAGCCTATTTTGAGATCGCGACACTCGCAGAGCTCGACAAAGCTCTCAAGCAGCTCAAGCGTTGGCTGCGGCCGCAGAAGGTCAGGGTGGGCGTCGATCAGTTCCCTGGCTCGGCTTGGATCCAGCCGGAACCGCTGGGGGTAGTCTTAATTATTGGTCCTTGGAACTATCCATTTCAGCTCATGATGTCGCCCCTAGTCGGGGCGATCGCCGCTGGCAATTGTGCCATTCTTAAGCCTTCAGAGCATGCACCTCATACCTCAAAGGTGGTGGCAGACATCATCGCGGCGGCCTTCACTTCTAATTACGTTGCCGTTATCGAGGGAGAAGTAGAGGTTAGCCAGCGACTTCTGGAGGAAAAATTCGACCATATTTTCTTCACCGGTGGCACTGAGGTTGGTCGGATTGTAATGCAAGCTGCGGCCAAATCTTTGACTCCCGTCACGCTTGAGTTGGGAGGCAAGAGCCCTTGCATTGTGGATGCGGACGTGAAATTGGATGTAGCTGCCCGGCGTATCGCTTGGGGGAAGTTCATTAATGCCGGTCAAACTTGCATCGCGCCGGATTACTTGTTAGTCGATCGCCGTATCAAGGACAACTTAATCGAGCAACTCAAGCTGACGATCGCAACATTCTTTGGGGAGACCCCGAGCCAAAGCCCCGATTTCGCTAGGATCGTTCACCAAAGGCATTTCGATCGCCTGCAGGGTTTCTTGAGCTGTGGAGATGTCGCGATTGGAGGCGATTCCGACCGCGAGCGCCGCTTCATTGCCCCAACAGTTCTGGATAACGTTTGCTGGGATGATGCCGTGATGCAGGAAGAAATCTTCGGCCCCATCGTACCGGTGCTCGCGTACGATACGCTCGATGAGGTAATTGCCCGCATTAACGAGCGCCCTAAGCCTCTGGCGCTGTATGTGTTCTCCAATAGCTCGATGGTGCAAAACAAAGTTCTGCAATCGACTTCATCTGGAGGGGTCTGCATTAACGACACGGTCATGCACGTCGGTGTCGACGAGCTGCCCTTCGGAGGTGTTGGGGATAGCGGCATCGGGGTCTACCATGGCAAGCACAGCTTCGACACGTTTTCCCACTACAAGTCAGTGCTCAAGAAAGGGCTTTGGCTCGATTTAAAGTGGCGGTACGCGCCCTACACCGAAGCGGGCTTGAAACAAATTCGGCGCTTGGTTACGGGATCGTAAATTCGCCAAGCTCTTCCCGAGCGGTCCCGGAGCGCGGCCACTCAGGCAAGGCTCCCCAAGTTTCCAGCAAGCGCGATCTCTACAAAATAGGGTCACCGCCGTAGCATGGGCGCGACCCATCGGGTTGAGAATTTGTCCTGCCACGAGTGCGGCACGCTGCCCGCCCAAAAGCCCTGCCGCAATGAGCCTGCCATACTCAGCGCGAGCCCATCGGTGCGCTCGAGGCGCCATGCCAGTCGAGTGACCCTGTCGGTCGGCTGCTGGGGTCATTTCATCCAACCCAGATTGCGATGTCGCCCATTGTAGGCCGAGCCCGCTCGCCCACCTGCACTAAAATTCCAAAACAACCGCACCCTCACGCCCCATGCTCGAATACGACGTTGCGATCGCAGGTGGCGGCCTCGCTGGCTGTCGGGCCGCCCTCGAAATCAAACGGACCAACCCAGCCATATCCGTCGCCCTCATCGCCAAAACCCACCCCATTCGCTCCCACTCAGTCGCCGCCCAAGGCGGTATCGCCGCTACCCTCCAAAACGTTGATAGCAACGACACCTGGGAAGCCCACGCCTTCGATACCGTTAAAGGCTCCGACTACCTCGCCGACCAAGACGCCGTCGAACTCCTGACCCGAGAAGCCCCTGGCGTCGTCCTCGATCTCGAGCGGTTGGGGGTTTTGTTTTCTCGCCTCCCCGACGGCCGCATCGCCCAGCGCGCCTTCGGCGGCCACTCCTACCGCCGCACCTGCTACGCCGCCGACAAAACCGGCCATGCCATCCTCCACGAACTCGTTAGCAACCTCGGTCGCTTGGGCGTCGAAATCTTTGACGAATGGTACGTTCTCGACCTCATTTGCGAAGAAAACCAGGCCAAGGGGCTAGTGCTCTATCGCCTTCTCGATGGCCGCCTCGAAATCCTCCGCGCGCGCGCGGTTCTATTTGCAACCGGCGGCTATGGCCGCGTCTTCAACACCACCTCCAATGACTTTGCCTCAACCGGCGATGGCTTGGCGCTAGCGGCCCTAGCAGGGCTGCCCCTCGAAGATATGGAGTTCGTGCAGTTCCATCCCACGGGCCTCTACCCAGCCGGCGTGCTCATTTCCGAAGCCGTCCGGGGCGAAGGCGCCTATCTCATCAATGCCGAGGGCGATCGCTTCATGGCCGCCTACGCCGCCAAGCAAATGGAGCTGGCCCCCCGCGACATCACCTCAAGAGCCATCACCCTCGAAATTCGCGCCGGACGAGGCGTCCATCCCGATGGCAGCGCGGGCGGTCCCTGTGCGTTTTTGGACCTGCGCCACCTCGGCAAAGAAAAAATACTGAGCCGGGTGCCCTTCTGTTGGGAAGAAGCCCATCGCCTTGCGGGTGTAGACGCCGTCACCCAGCCCATTCCGATTCGGCCGACAGCTCACTACTCCATGGGCGGCATCCCAGTCGACACGCGGGGCCGGGTGCGACGCAGCGCCACAGACTTCGTTGAAGGCTTCTACGCAGCGGGAGAATGTGCCTGCGTCTCGGTGCATGGGGCCAATCGCTTGGGCAGCAATTCGCTGCTCGAGTGCGTCGTCTACGGCAAGCTCGTCGGGGCGGCGATCGCCGCCGATGTTCGGGCGCGCGCTTTGCCCGCCCTCAGTGAAACCCATTACTTAGTGCGATCGCGCGAAAAAATTCACGGTCTTCTCAAGCGTCGCGGCAGTACGCGCATCGGTCAACTGCGCCAAGCCCTGCAAGATTGCATGAGCCAATATTGCGGTGTCTTTCGCACCGAGGCGGTCATGCAGGCAGGCATAGCCGAGCTGCAGGCCCTAAACAAACGCTACGACGAAGATATCTACCTCGACGATCGCGGCAGTTGCTGGAATACGGAACTCATCGAAGCGCTAGAATTGCGAAGCCTGCTGGTGGTAGGAGAAACCATTCTCACCTCAGCCCTGCAGCGCCAGGAGAGTCGCGGTGCCCATTCCCGCGAAGACTTTCCCCAGCGCGACGACGCGCGCTACCTGCAGCATACCCTGGCATACTATACTCCCGAGGGCGTGACCGCGACCTACATGCCCGTCGTCGTCAATCGCTTCGAGCCCCAGGAGCGCAAATACTAGCATGACCGACACTGCTACTGAGTTCGACCGCCAAATGATGCGGCGCTGCCTGGAATTGGCACGCCGGGGTGCGGGGAAAACATCCCCCAATCCAATGGTGGGAGCGGTAGTCGTGCGAGATGGAGAAATCGTCGGCGAAGGATTTCATCCCGGGCCGGGGCAGCCCCACGCCGAGGTGTTTGCCCTCCGAGCCGCTGGCGATCGCGCGCGCGGTGCGACTATTTATGTGAGCCTCGAGCCCTGCAATCACTACGGTCGTACGCCCCCTTGTACCGAAGCTGTCATCGCAGCCGGTATCGCCAAAGTCGTTATCGGCCTGCGCGACCCTAACCCCAAAGCAGCAGGCGGTATCGAGCGCTTGCACGAGCGAGGCATTGCGACTATAGCCGGTGTGGAAGAAGCCGCCTGCAGGGAGCTAATTTCGGCATTTTTACACCGCATTCGTTATGCCAAGCCCCTCGGCTGGCTTAAGTACGCCATGACCCTCGATGGCAAAATTGCCAGCAGCAGCGGTCACAGCACCTGGGTTACCGGGCCGGCCGCCCGCCAGTGGGTCCACCAACTCCGGGGTGCCAGCGATGCCGTTATTGTGGGTGGCAACACCTTACGGGTTGACAATCCCCTGATGACCGCCCACGGCCAGAGCGATCGCAACCCGCTGCGCGTCGTCATGAGCCGGACTCTAGACTTGCCCGAGCGCGCCCAACTCTGGCAAACGGAGGTTGCCCCGACGCTGGTGTGCGCTGCGCGGGGCACGCGCCCAGACGTCCTGAAATTTCTGCAGTCGGCTGGGGTGGCGGTCCTCGAATTTGACGAGCTGACCCCCACAGCCGTTATGGCAGCACTCTACGATCGCGGCTGCTCGCAGGTGTTGTGGGAGTGCGGGGGAACCCTGGCTGCAGCTGCCGTTGCTGCTGGAATGGTGCAAAAAGTAGCCGCCTTCATCGCCCCCAAGCTCGTCGGCGGCAGCAGCGCCCCCGGACCGGTCGGCGATCTGGGGATCGAGGCGATGGATGGAGCAGTTGCCCTCGACAATCCCGAGATCGAACGCTTCGGGAGCGATTGGCTCTTGACGGGGGATATTCCGGCCGCCTATTGGGAACCCCGCCAGCAAAAAAGTTGTTAAGTTCCGCTCGCATCGAGCGTGGAACGCCAAGTCATTACCCAACAATAGATGCAGCAGCATCGGCAACACATTCTTCGCACTTCGCCCATGTCCGACCTTGCCTCTTGCTTGGAACTCACCCTGCAGGCGCATTCTCCCCAAGGGGACTCTCCCAAGCACTTGCTCTCGGAGCTTCATTTGCAAGCGACTTTCCGGCCTTTTGTCGTTCCGCTGCTAGAGGGCAGCGTGCGGTTTGGCCTGCGGGGCGGTTGTCTGCGGGCGGTACCTACTTCCTGTAGGTTCGCTTCCCTTGAAAACGCGCTCACTCCAAGCCTGCCCGCCAGCCGCCGCGAAACTGAAGGCGCGCCCGCCTGGCTGTTGGCCTTGCCTCCCAGTGAGGGAATTCTCGAGGGCGACCGGCCCGCAGTCTTGCTAGGAACCCTGCAGACCGCGGAGCGGGTGTGGATTTTGGAGCTGACCTACACTCTCGATCCGGCCGACCCCTACGTGCTGTCAGCTGACGACTGCTGGTCTGGTTCGCCAACCCCCAACCAACAAGCCGTGCTATTGCAGTGTTTCCAGCAATTTTTGTTCGTGCATTGTCTGCTCTCGCCCCTGTGCCTGTTACGCCTGAGCGCTGGGCATGTAGAAGCCACCGCGGCCGCTACTACCGTCGCCCCCCCCGATGCGGCCGTTGCCAAGCTACGCGAGACGCGCGATCGCCTACTGAGCGCGACCGGCGATAATTTCGGCCAGTTGTGCGTCCTCGCCGAGCTCGATCCTCGCCAAGACTTGCAGGGGGCAAACCTCACGAGCGCTCGCCTGAGCAACTGCGATCTAAGCGAGGGTACTCTGGCACGCGCCAACCTCCGGGGTGCTTACCTATGCGATGCCGACCTAAGCGGCACCGATCTGCGGGCGACCAAACTCAATGGTGCCGACCTCAGTGGCGCCCAACTCGGCAGCGCGGACCTGCGCGGCAGCTTCTGCCACCGTGCCAGCTTTGCCCTGGCCAACCTCGGGGGCGCAGACCTGCGCGGGGCAGATTTACAAGGTGCCAACCTCAAGCAAGCCAATCTCAACGGAGCCAAGGTAGAAGGGCTGCGCCTGGGGAACAATCCTGGTTTGACAGCAACGCAAATCGCGGACCTGAGCGTGCGAGGCGCCATCCTACCAGAGTAAATTACCGCAAGGATCGTTCGGGCGATCGCTCGTGAGGCATCCCATCACGGAGAATTCCTAGGCAAGCATCGGACCTCTGCCGAATTTTCAGAAAGCGAGCGCACCGGACACAAGCCTTGGGAATGCCAATCTATATTGTGACGGGAGATTCGACATAAATTGTTGGTTCCTGGGCTCTAAAGTTAATGTCGAAGGCAGCCAGCCGCTGAGTAATATTCTCATTGGCAAGCTCTAACAAACGCTTGCGCAGGCTGATGGAATTTTCATAGGATCCCAAAATAAAAAAGGTAACCCGGGCGCGCACCTTCAGGCCTCTTGCATTCTCAATCAACGAGATATTCGTGCTTCCCGGATCGATGCCAAAAAGCGAGTTGGTGCTCTCTTCAATTACTTGGCGCACCAGCGCGCCATCTTGCTCTTCAAGGGGGCGCTCGAAATCGAGGTAGAGCAAGCACATGACTTTCTTAGCACGAGTGACATTTTCAATCTCTTGATTGACCAGGGTGGAGTTCGGAATGACGCGAACCGTGCTCTTTGCCAGGGCCCGAATCTTCGTCGATCTCAAGCCGATGGACTCGACCCGACCCAGCTCCCCGCCAGAAATGCGAATATAATCGCCAGGAATGAAAGGACGATCCAAATACAGAACCAGAGCGCTTAAAAACTGCTCGAGGATTTTCTGGGCTGCAAATGCAATGGCCAGACCGCCCAGTCCCAGACTTGCCAGCAAGCCAATCAAGTTAAACTGTTGGCTTTGTGCGAACGCCAATGCAGCAACAAACCCGATAATGACATTAGCAAGCGTTTCAAACACTAGCAAAAGCTCGTTGACCTCGCGTCCGAAGCGCTGTAAAACCTCGACGCCATAGTAGCGGACGACCTGTCGGAAGAGTCGAGATGCCAGCCAAGCCAAGCTAAGAATGAGAGCGAGATCGACAAACGGGCGAGCGACCTCAGCGAACGCATCGTACTTCTTTAAAATATTAAAAGATAGCGCGATTCCTAAAACAGTGCCCGCCACCTGGAAAGAACTCTGGATGGGAGCAAAGATACCTTGATAGATATTCGAAAAACCGTCTACAGTGAAACGGCTCGCAATCAGAGCCGTTATTCTAGCGGACATTTTGCCAATGACTATTGACAAAGCAAGAAAAAACAAGAACGCAGACAATCGCTGCCATTCTGATTGGAAAAATTCACCCCGAAAGGTTTCTTGAAAATACTCAGCAAAGGTGTCTAACATAATAATTTAACTATTAAGACCGACTGTCGAATATCTCGTATGACAAGGCCCATAGCCCCGGTCTTCGTTCTTGAGATTATTGTCTACTACATCGTAATTGGGGAATCGACATAGATTGCCGGCTCTTCTAGCCCGAACTCAATACCAAAGCCGGCAAGTCGCTCTCTTATATTTCTCCCAGCTAGGCCGAGCAGCTGACGGCGCAAATCCATCGAGTCTTGCCCGGCACCCAAGATGAAGAACACAATCTGTGCTTGAGTTTTTATACTGTCCGACGTTCGCGCCTCGAACTCACGAAAGTTCACGACGGTGCTTTTGGTGTCGATGCCAAAAATGTCATTCGTGCTCTCTCTAATCACCTGTTGTATCAGGGCGCGTTCCTCATCGGGCAGCAATTGATAAAAATTCAGGCTGAGTAAGGTCATGACCTTCTTCGCACTTGTAAAGTTCTCAATGCCGGATTGGGTCAAAATATTATTGGGCATGACCATAACCGTACCCTTACCAGAGGTTCTGATACGTGTCGAGCGAATGCCGATTGACTCGACTCTGCCGAAGGTCCCGTCGCTCAGACCGATGTAGTCGTCTACTGCGAAAGGCCGGTCGATATATAAAATAACACCGCCCAAGAGCTGCTTGAGGAATTCTTGAGCCGAAAAGGCAACGGCAAGCCCTACCAAACCCAAACTTGCAATCAGACCGACTACATTGATTTGGTGGGCTTGCGCGAAGATGATGATACTAATTACATTGATACCAGTATAAACAACATACTTTCCGACAATTAGAAGCTCGCTATTCAGGCGTCGCCCGCTTCTGAAAGCTGCTTCTAAAAGATACGTATCGAAGAAATTTCTAAAGATCTTAACCAGATATATCGTGACTGTGATAGTCAGAGACAGGCTGATGCCCAATTCTAAAACTGATGCTGTTGATGACCGGGAGGTCGTGTCGGTCAGCAGCAGCCAGGCCTCGATAAAAACCAAAGCAAAAACTGCTGCCAACCAGTTTTTGTAGGGCTCGGAAACCCTCGCGTAAATTTCACTGGCTTGTTTTGAGACGAAGATCCTGATGCTTGTGGCGGCAAGCAATGGAATCAATCGACTGCATGCAAAAGCTAGGCCGACGAACAGAAGTAAGAAAATTAGCGGAGCCGAAATCTCTCTTTCAAACCGGTAAATTATATCGAATACAGCATCGAGCATATTGAAAGCATCACTATAATGTGATGCAGGCTGCTTTAAAATTGCTTTTTGTGTTCTCCGAGCCTTTACCGAAGATTGCTGTCTTTCGAGGCAAGCAGAATTTGGCGTCGAGCGCAAAAATCCCCAATCGCAGACGAACGAATTGGGATCGGCTCTACAACATCGCCCCTGAAATATACTGCAAGCAAAGGCACTCAATCTCGACACTCAGCATAGATTGCCCGACAGCCAAAGTTAATGGAGTTCATACTTTCTCAAGTATCTCACTGTTGCAAATTCTCAAGAATCTATTTAGATTTGCAAGCAGAAATCATCCTAATTGCCCCAATTAACGGAGGCAATCTGGCTCCCGCGACCCGGCAGACGTCGGGGCAGGCAGTTGAAACTTAACTAAACGGTTTGGTTAAGCTTTCAGTGAGATCGGATATGATGTGCGAGCGACAGCACGACCCGCGATTCGTTCAATTGGAAAGCTACTGGCGTGAAATCTTCGGCTCGATCTAATCCGAGCGCCCGTTCGGGCGGCGCTCGCGCCGACAAGGCGCAGGTTATTCTTGCTGCTGCGATGCAAGTCTTCACGACCCATGGCTACGCGGCCGCCAGCATGGACCGCATTGCCACCACTGCCAAGGTCTCCAAACCGACGCTCTACGCCTATTTTCAAGATAAAGAAGGGCTCTTTGTCGCCCTCGTCCGGCAACTCACTCAAGCCGGTGGCCGCACGCCCCTGCAACTGCTGGAAAATCCCGACCCGCAGCTTCCACCTGAGGCGGTGCTTCGCCAGATGGCAGCAGCGGTTTTGGAGGGATTCTCCCACAATCAACCCCTGCTAACCCTGATGCGGCTGATCATTGGCGAGTCGGAGCGCTTCCCCACGCTCGCACAAACCTTCGTGCGCGAAGTACAAAAGCCCCTGCTGGGAAAATTGGCTGCTTACCTAGGCGCCCAGCCTCAGCTGCAGATCGCCGATCCGGAGGTGGCCGCGCGCATTTTCGCCGGTTCGCTGGTTCATTACTTGGTCGTGCAACATCTCCTTCATGGCAGCGAAATCGTGCCGCTCGATCGCGAGCGGCTGGTTGACGGTCTGATAAAGTTGCTGATAGCGGCGGGCAAATGCTAGCCCGCTTGGGAAAACACTGTGGATCTGCTTCCTCTGCGAGCCGATACGTTTTGGGCCATCCTCAACGATGAAATCGACGATGCCAGTACCAACCAGCTAGTCTGGCATCATTTGGGCTATCGCTACGATGCCGAGCGCCAGCGGTGGGACAACACGGCTGTTGCCCCGGAATGGCGGGAGGATTTCCCAGAGCCACCGGATTTTATTGAGAGCCGCCCGGCAACGGTGAAGCTAACGCGGTCGATCCCTAAGGAGAATAAGCAGCTCCTTAAGGAGAAGTTGGGCTTCAAGGGCTACAAGATCGGCGAATTTGGGCCGCGCCAAACCCGCCGCGCCACGATGGTCAGTTGGCTCCTCAGCTACCAGCAGCAGCAGGAAAATTGCGAATGAGCCCGCCGATAAAGTTGCCCTAGCAGGCAGCTCCATGCGCGTGAATGATGACCTTATTTTTGAACCCAATCAAAAACTGCCCTGTCTGCTACTTACGTGCATGGATTACATCCATCTGGCCTGTCGCAGGCATGCAGGCGGAAGGCCTTCCTTGGATTTCTCAATTAACTAGATAGTTAAAGCTAGCTGGAAGAGGTGGCTGCCCGGGCAAAGCTCGCAGCCCGCGCTGGCCGATCCGAGCTGGTCCGCCGGGCGCAAAACATGCCGAAGCGGCAGAGCCCCGTCCCAAAGGCCAGTCGCATCAAAAGCAAGGTTGGCACCTCCCGCAAAGATTTGATTAGTCCCGATGGCCCGAAGCGGACGAGACCCGACGGACGGGCGATGCCCTGCCAAATGGAGTCGAGCCAAGAGGGTAGGGTCGGATGCGTCCAGTCGGCAGTTGTCACCTCCCCCTCGACCCGGCCCGTAGCTGCCAACAGCTCGGAAAATTCTTCGATGCTGGCAAATGCCGGATGAGACCACTGCTCCAGAAGCTGCCGCATGACCGGTCGCTCCCAAAAGTTCAGAGGTTTGTGGCGCGTGTCTCGCTGGTTCCAGTCGGCAACCACCAGAATGCCCCCCGGCTTCAAGATCCGCAGGAGCTCCCCTGCAAACTGGGCTTTGTCTGGCATGTGGGGACCAGCTTCAATCGACCAAACCACATCAAAGCTGCCGTCGGCAAAGGGCATTGCCAGGGCATCGCCTACGACAAACTCCGCACCGACCCCGTCGGGGGTCAGTGCGCGGGCTCGCTCGACCTGTTGCGAGCTGATAGTGATGCCCGTTACATGGAAGCCGTAGTCTGCAGCCAGGATGCGGCTGCTACCCCCGATGCCGCAGCCGACATCTGCAACGCTAGTGCCCGGAGGAAGCTTGCTCAGTCCGCCCCAACGCACCATCTCATGGACGAAGTCAGCCTTGGCCGCACGGAAATCTTTGCGGCGCACGGGGGAGCCATAGTGGCCGAGGTGGATATGTTCGCCCCAGTAAAACTCTAGAATGCCGTCTTCGGTCCAGGCATCATAGGCATTGGCAACAGACTCTGAGGACTGGTATTTGCGGGCGGACGCAAGATAAACGCAGGCTGCAATCACTGCAAGAGCCAGCAGGGATAAGCCGATGAGTGGGAGTAGAGTCATGGCGGGCGATTGCTGGGAAAACTACTGCGGACCAGCCTACAGTGTAACTGTTTGTAAATGATGTTTTGGCCCAGAACGCGCGAAAACACCGCCTGGCCGGCGGGTTCGCCTGGAGCACCCACCCATTGGCGTCGTTTGGGGAGTTCAATTTAATAGCCGGTAGGGATGCCGCTAGAGCTGTTAAATCTTTGCTAGAATGCAACGGCCTCTCATAATTAGTTCGGGGCCCCACGTTCGCCCGATTCTGGTTTGAATGGCACGGATTCGTAACTGTGGTGTCGCCCCGTGCATTCTGACGTACCGACGCTCATCCAAACGCGAAGTATCATGACTGGGTCGACACAAGATCGACGATTGACCTGCAACCGCCTCTTCCGCGAACTCATCGCTCGCAGTCAGCAGGGCTTTAGCGGTCGCCTGGATATCGAGCCAGCGACTGGGAAGGGCTGGAGCATTTTTATGGAAGAAGGTTGTATGGTGTGGGCCACGGGCGGTCCGCATCCTCTGCGCCGTTGGCGGCGACAGCTTTTGTTGGTGACGGGCAGACGTCCCGAGATCGCCCACATGAGAGCCGCTATCACTCGCCCCCTGTGGGATTATTCCGAGCTACAGCAGCTGGCCGAGCGAGTGCTTTCTCCCCTGCAGGTTAATGCGATCGCCCGGGGCGTTCTTGATGAGATTCTCTTTGATGTCGTGCAGGCGTTTGAGATGCCGGTCGCGGCAAAAAATATCAAGCACAACCAACCCGTTCTACCGCTGCTGCCTCTCTCGAGGTTGGACGGCATCAACGACTTACTCGAGATCGTTCCTAATAGCGGTCGCCTGGGAGGCGAGTCACCCGTAAACGGCGCGCGCATGCCCTCAGCATTTGCCCTGCAAAAAGAGACGCAGGCTGCCTGGGAGCAGTGGGCTTGTCTGGGCCTGCTAGATGTATCCCCCAACAGCGCCCCAACAATCGAAGATCCCCAGAGCTTGCGGAATCAGACATCGAGCAATGCCTACAAAAATCTCGTCGCACTCTTGAACGGCAATCGTACGTTTCGAGATATCGCTCTCAAGATGAAGCGCGATCGCGACCAATTGGGAGTCGGCTGCGCTCTGGCACCCTACATTCGTCGGGGCTGGATTGGGTTGCGCGCTGTTGGGGATCTCCTGACTGAGGCTCCCCGCGCTGCAGAGGCGCCGCGGATGCTGAGGGCATAGGGAAGACCGAGGGCACTCGTTGCATCACCGGGGTTGCGGCCTACCCACATCCCAGTGTTCGCCGAGGGGGTATGCTGTGACTCGGGATGTGCGATCGAGGTGGTCGCATCAGCATCACAATACGCTTGCAAGAGTGGTGCCAACTGACCGGAGTTCGGCAGTCAGGCTCGAGTGTGGGAGATAGAGAATTCCCAGCCCTCGAATTGCCGCTGCAACCAGAGCCGGCACGCTAGTGCGCGACCGGGGTCCAGAAACTCGAATGTAGCAGTGTTCTGCAGCTCTTCTGCAAGAATTTATCAAAAAAGCACTCGCGGCGTTTGCTGCGAGTGCTTTGGGTAAACCCCTCAGGTTCTTTCGAGGGGCAGGCCCCCTAGGGACGGGAAGCCTGCAATCCTATTTCAGGAAAACTCGAGGCTATCTCGAAACCTCCTTAGAACCGGAAGGTGGTACGGATGGTGCCGACAAACAGGGTGTCGTTGTCGCTGTTGCCCTCGGGGTTGATGATGGCAAAGACACCGGGGGTGATGCGGATGAAGTCGTTAACCTGAATGCGGTAGTAAACCTCAATGTGGATGGGGACGTCGTCATCTTCGCGATCAACTAGCACGCCACCAACGACACCCTCACCATCGCTACTGCCGCCAACGCCACCGTTGAAGACCTGAGCATCGTTGCTGGTCAAGAAGGGCTGGACGCCAGCGATGATTGCAAGAACACTCCTGTCGAGACCGAAGTCATTAATGGCAATACCAGCCGCGCCGGTAATAGCGTTGGCATTGTCGCCGTCTTCGACATCGATCGCACCGACGAAATCAGTCGGGTCGTTCGGGCCGTTCTCTAGCGCGTTGAGGAAAGAAAATCCGAAGGTACCGTAGAGGGTAACCTTGCTGCCGAGCTTGATGTTAGCCGTTCCGAAAACGGTGTTCTCAATCGTCGAGACGTCACCACCGAAGGGTGCGTTCGCGAAGAAGGTACCGGGGTCGTTGAAGATGGCAATGTCACTGTCATCCAAGAATTCGCCCGGATCGCCAACGTTAAAGGAGCGGTTGTAACCGACCAAGAAGCTGAGGTTATCGGAAGGCTCGACGACGACCTGTGCGACTGCCGTGTAGCCACCGTTGAAGATACCGTTCTCTTCGCCGGGATCTTCGGAATCTTCGTCAGCACCGTAACCAATTTGGAAGTTGATGCCGTCTGCGATCTCGATGTCAGCTGCAATACCCGCACCCTCGGATTCGTTCCGGTAGATGGGGTTGACGCGAGCAAAACGAGAGATGGAGCCGCTGCCGCTGCTGGCGAAGGGGCTCAGGGTGCTAATCGGGCCGCCGCGAAGCTCGGTGTCGATGGCCCAAACGCGAACCTGAACCTTGTCGCCAATGGGGAACTGGTACCAGAGGTCGTCAAGGTCGATTGCGTTATCGTCGCCGGAGACATCGTCGAAGCCGAGGCGAGTCGCGCCAGTACCGGTGAAGCCTTCACCCGGAGCGGCGTCGCCCGCATCGAGCTGGGTGAAGTTACGGAACTGGAGGCGAACGCGCAGGCGGTCCTTACCGGTGAAGCTGGTGTTGAAGTTCAAACGAACGCGACCGGCAAAGGCAGTCTCGGTCTCGTCGTCGCCACCGCTACCGAACTGGTTGCCGACGCCGTCAAATTCGCTGCGGCCGCCGAAGGTATCGAAGGGCGCGAAGATAACCTCACCCGCAAGCTTGGTGGTAGTGGAGAACTGGTTGGCCTCGACTTCGTCAACGCGCGCTTCCAAGCTGTCAACGCGGCCGCGCAGGGTAGCCAGCTCGGCGCTGAACTCTTCTAGCAGGCGGAAGATAACCTGGAGGTCTTCCTGGGTTACTTCGGGGGTGCCAGGCTGGGGGCCAGTGTTGACGAGCAGCTCGATTTTCTGCAAGCAAGCATTCAGAGCGGCAGCAAACTCAAAACGAGTTAGAGCGCGCTCGCCTCGGAACAAGAAGGTGCCATCGGGCTGGGGGAAACCAGCGATACAGCCGTAGCGCTCGACGAGGTTTCTCAGGGCGTCGAAAGCCCAGAAGCCAGGCTGGCCGGGGCGGGTCGGAACGTCGCGCAACTGGAAGACGCTGGTGAGCTGGTCCTGGGCGTCTAGGCCACCCTCTTGGCTGTAAGAATTGATGCGATCGATGGTCTGATTTTCAGCAGAAGCAACCTCAGCAACAGACTGTGCCTGAGCGCCGCTGGCTGCCAAGAAGGAAGCACCCAACACTATGGGAGCAACCTTTAGAGCATTCCAAAGGAAGTTAGACATGATTTAGTTTCTGGCCTCACACCGGAAATGATTTGTATTCCCAGGCAAATTTTATCCCAGCTTCACACCTTTTGGTGCAAGCGCTGGGATAAAATCTCGAACGATCGCCGAGTCTTAAACGGCTCTTAAGCCGGCTCTCAGTTTAAACTGAGGGCGCGACGGGGCCGCCATTGACTTGGCGAATGGCGACGATCGCCGGTTTGGGAGGATCGCTCGGGTTGCCGCCGGGCCAGTTGGACCCGAGGGGAACGACGCGCTCCTGGGTAAAGGTTTGACCGTCGGTGGCGCGCAGCGTAAAGCTGCGAGTTTCGCTTGCGCCTTCGCGCCGGGTGCCATAACGCTCGCCGGGATGCTGCAGGGCCATAAATAAGGTCTGGCCATCGGGACTCAAGAATGGACCGGTACTCTCAGTTTCCATCGGGCCGATGGCAAAGGGGTAAGCCTTGCCCGCGTTGGATCCGGCAGCGGGCATAAACCACAGGCCGTTGTTGCCAAAAACCCCCAAAGGCGTGTCGGGACCATTCTGCAGGCCAGTGGAGAGATCGGTGACCACCCAAAGGTTGCTAGCGGGGTCGATGGCGACGTTGTCGGGATTGGTGAAGCCGATACCGCCTTGGGAAGGTTCGCCGCCAAAAGCGAGCATCTGCCAGCGGAAGGTCATGGCCGCTGGGTCGGCGCTGTCTTCTTCGAGACGTACGATCCAGCCGTAGGGATAGGGGGTCTCCCCGTTGGGACCTTGGAAAATGCGCGCGTCGGGGCCGCCGCTACTGCCGGCGGTGCCGGCGGTAAAGGAAATTAAAAGCGCCCCATCGGGAGCGACTTCTGTATCTTCTGGGCGCGCGGTGCAAGTCGCACCAGCAGCGTTGGCGGCGTTGTGAGCGTCGATGAGGAGCGCGCCTTGGCGCTCGGTATCGGTGTCGCCCACATAAAGGTCGCCGAGGGTCGCGACTTCGGTTTTGTAGGTGGCGATCGCCGCGTCGTTAGTGATGAGAAGCGGCCCGCTGTTGCTCCGGTAGGGGTCCGGCAGCGTGACGGCGCGCTTGCCCTTGCGACCGGGGACGATCTGAGAGGGCAGCACGGGATCGACGGGCGTATCGAGGCCCAGGGGAATCCAGCGGCCGGTGCCATCGGGCTCGAAGCGAGCGCCGTAGAGCTGGCCGTTGGCGAACAATTTTGAGTTGGCTTTATCTTGAGGATCGCGCACCGGATCGCGGCTGACGAACTTGTAGACGTGGCCGCCTTTGCGATCGCAGCCAGAATAGAGGGCCAGGGGCTTGCCAGCCACCGCGCGGATGCCCACGGCTTCGTGGCGGTAGCGACCGAGCCAGGTGTGCTTGGTACCGGGGTCTTCAGGATTGGCCGGATCGACTTCGACCATCCAGCCATATTTGTTAGCAGCTAACCCAAACACGTTGCCGCAGCCGCCCAAGCCGCCCGCAGACATTACAAAAGGCTGCGCGCTCGGATCGAAGGAAGAACCGTCAGCATAGGTCCATTCGTAGACCTGGGCTTGGAAGTTTTCCTCGGCGGAGAAGACCGTGCCCCAAGGGGTCGTGCCCCCAGCACAGTTTTGGAAGGTGCCGATGATGCGATCGCCGAGGCCGTCGTCGTAGCCTTGCTTGTTTGCCTTGGCAAACACTGCCGTTGCGGGGCCGGTGGCGCGCAGGTATTGGCCGTCATCGAGACCAGCAATGCCGCTGATGCGGCGATCTCGCGACCCATTGGTGCGACTCCAGGTGCCATCGGAGTTGCGACGTACGCCGATGATGCCGATACCCAAGTCCAGGAGGGCCTCGCGGGCAATTTCTGCGATCTGGGCTTTGAGCGGATCGTCAGCCGGTAGGCGGAAGGCATCGATCGCGCCATCTCTGGGCGCGAGGGCGGAGATAACTTGTTGGAAGGGCAGCGTTTTACCCAGCACGAAGGCATAGGTTTGCATCCAGGTGCTGCCGGAGATGTACTCGAAGTTAACGGTTAAAACTCCTTCGTCGGGAGCATCGGTTTCGACAAATGAGATGTAGTCGTTGTTGTAGCCGAAGCGAGAGTCGCCCACCGGGTCGCCCCAGGCGGCGATGACGTCGTAGGTATAGCCTGCAGGCAGTATGAGATCGTCGCGTACTTCGTAGGCGGCAAGTTGGGCCATTTGCTCGGCAGGGGCGAGACCGTCAATTTCGAGGGGAATTGGGAAACGAACGGGCTCGAAAGCGGGACTCGGAGGAGGGCTGGGGCTCGTCGGCGAAGCAGTTGGAGTTTTCGGAGCGTTGCCGGTGCAGGAGCCGAGGGCAGCAGTACCCGCGCTCGCACCCAGAAACAAGAGGAACTGACGTCGATTGAAGGTCATGACAATCGCTGGGTAGTTAGCGCAAAGGAAAAGACAGCAGTTAGCGGAGGTGGAGAGACCGCACGCTCGTCCATAACTTAGCAAATCTGCCTGGGCCGGGAATCTCAGAAATAGTTGGTGCCACCCAAAGTATTGGCTGCGAGCCAGTCGTATTCTTGCCGGTGCTGCAAACCGGCAGCAGCAGCTTCATCGGCAATGACTGTCACCTGCGGGTGCAGTTGTAGGGCGGAGGCCGGACACCAGGCTGTTAGGGGACCTTCGATGGCAGCAGCTAGGGCCCGTGCTTTGTTTTCGCCGAAGGCCAAGAGCAAACAATGCTGGGCCGCCAGGATCGTGCCGATACCCATGCTGATGGCATGGCGGGGGACAGCTTCTGCACCGGTGAAAAAGCGAGCATTGTCGGCAATGGTTTGGGCGCTGAGGGTACGAATTCCCGTGCGCGAGGCCAAAGCGCTGGGAGGTTCGTTGAACCCGATGTGGCCGTTGGCCCCGATGCCCAGAATCTGCAGATGAATACCGCCCGAGGCTTCGATCTGAGTTTCGTAGGTCTGGCAAGCTTGTTGCAGAGAGGCCAGATCGGCCGGAGTGCCAGCCGGAATGTGGGTGTTTGCCGGGTCGATATCGACCCAAGCAAACAATTGCTGCTGCATGTACTGACGGTAAGACTGAGGGTGAGAAGGCGCAAGCCCGACGTATTCGTCGAGATTGAAGGTGATGCACTGGCGGAAACTTAGCTTGCCCTGCTGGTGGCGGCGAACCAAGATGCGGTAGAGCGGCACTGGCGTACTGCCGGTGGCCAGTCCCAAGACGGGTTGCGAGTGCTGCTGCTGCAGGTAGCGCACCACAATCTCGGCCGCGATCGCCGAGGCCGCCTCGGGATCCGGGCAAATAACAATTTCCATGCCGCGATCGCTCCCGGGGGAGTCTAACTCTTTTCTACCCAAACTCTACAGGAACCCATTACTCGAGTAGCTCTTTGCAGCCGCGATCCGAAAGAACGCTCGACAGCGGCGAACTCAGGCTGAAAAAGAACTGCAAAAGATTGCGGATCGGTCCACTCTTGAATCTCTCGCTCGTTTGAGCAAATAGCTCATCGCCGCTCGGGGCAACGAGCTATTTGCCAGGTGATTGCAGCACCCTGATGCCTGTGGCAATCTGCCATGCCAGGAGCGCGGGCAATCCGACAGAAAGCTCCCGAAAACGCTTGCACAACGAGAGCGCCAAGGAGACTTCTGCAGGAAGCCCCAGCGCCGTCCCGACGGCGATAAGCCCGCCTTCTTGGGCTCCCAAACCGCCGGGAATTGCGAAGGCAGCCGATCGCACGCCCTGGCCTAGGCTCTCTAAAATCAGGGCTTCGGCGAGCGTCACGGGGTGACCCAAAACCCACAGGGCGATCCACGACTCCCCAGCCAATACCAGTCGGAAGGCTACCCGCCAGGCCATTGCCAAGGCCAGCCGACGGCGGCGATTGTAGGTTGCGCCGACGGCGGCGTCGATGGCAGCGGCGTTTTCTTCCCAAGACAAGCTGGCACTCTCGTTAAAGAACCGTTTTGCCAGCTTGGACGCGCGCCCGAAGAGCCCCACTCGCTGCGCTCGGTAGAAGGCAAATACAACCCCTCCCATCAGAGCAACCCCAACGAAAGCGCCCACCCCCAGAGAAACCTCGGCCCGAGTCGAGGCAAGTAACAAAAGCCCCGTCAAAGTGTAGAGGGCCTGGCTCGATACCTGCAGAGTTTTATCGCTCACCACGCTAGCCAAGGCAGCATCGACCGGAAACTGGCGCTCGACGAGCAGGCGCGCCCGCAGCAGCTCGCCGCCGATTTGGGCGACGGGTAGCAGCCAGTTGGTTGCCAGACCCACCCAGGTAGCAAATAAATTTAGCGGCCCTCTCGGCGCTCTGCCGGCAGCAAACAAATAGTGCCAAGAGAGCGCCGCGCAAAGCAGTGGCAGGCTGTAATAGGCCGTAACGGCTAAAATCTGCCAGCCCGCAGCGGCAAAAACCCTGCCGATCGCCTCGAGTCCCTGCCAGAGAATCAGGCTCGTTAGCAGCGCCAGGCCAAAAAGCAAGCCAAAAACCGAGAGCCGTCCTATTTTCATGCAGCCTTTAGGCGGTCGAATGAGGCAAATCCGACGGTGCAAACAGCGCGGCAACGGTCGCTTGCAAGACAGCCAGCCCGCGCAGCGAGCCTTCGACCGCACGCAGAGCGGCTCGGGGCTGGCGCAAAAAGGCCGCCGCGATCGGCAGCGGCAGCAAGCGACCGTCTGGAGAAATTGCAGCACTCAAATCGGGCCAGTCTCCCCGACAATCATCGCTTATCGCCCGTAACATGGCCACGGCGCGATCGTCCCCCAGGCATCTCAAGATGGCTGCTCCCTCCATATCCACAACCACTGCCCCGAAGCGTTGGTGGAGCTTTTGCTTTTCGGTGACTTGATAAATCAACCGATCGCTGGTGAGGCCGCGGACGGGGGCCACTCGGGCCTGGAGCCGGCGCGCGATTGCCGCAGTGAGGGCACCATCGCAGGCGATCGCCCGCGTGGGAGATTGCAGATCGAGGCAGTCGCGGTAGAGCGTGAGATCGCCGACGCGCTGGCTCTCTGAGAGGCCCCCACCCAAGCCAACCACTAAAACCGAGCGACCGAGGGATTCAGCCATGCTCAGTAGGGCGCGAGCGGCCGCCTGGGGACCCATCGGAATGGGGATAACTTGAGGCGGCTGCGGGCAATGTTTGAGCCCCCGCAAAACGCTTTGCTGCTCCGGCCCGTGGGGAACGACTATCGAATCGATTGGCAAAGTCAAACTTCTTAAAGTGATTTATGTTTTTATAAGATAATGCGTGCCTTCGGCTGCTGCCGTCGTGACTACCGGGGTCGGACCGGCAGAATCTGAAGTCCTAGCGATCGCACTTTTTCGCCAGAAGGGATATCTCTTTACGTAGAGGAGTATCACACAAGAATTTCCCCGCCCCCGTTTGCACTCAAAAGTGAGGAGAAGCCATGGCCATTCATTTCCAACAAGCCCTTACCGTCGGGCAGTATCTAGTGACGCAGCGCTTGCAGGGGCGTCAGAAGTTTCCTCTCGTGCTGATGCTCGAGCCCTTGTTCCGGTGCAACCTGGCCTGCTCTGGTTGCGGCAAGATCCAGCACCCTACTGAGATTCTCAAGCAAAACCTCTCGCCAGCGGACTGCTTTGCTGCTGCCGAAGAGTGCGGCGCTCCTGTAGTTTCTATTCCGGGCGGCGAGCCCCTGCTGCACCCTCAAATCGATGAAATCGTCAGCGGCTTGGTCGCACGTCGTAAGTTTGTCTATCTGTGCACCAACGGCATCCTCCTCGAGAAGAGCTTGTCTAAGTTCGAGCCTTCTCCCTACTTCACCTTCAGCGTTCACCTCGATGGCATGAAGGACCTGCACGACAAGTGCGTCGATCGCCAGGGCGTCTTCGACCTCGCCGTCAGTGCCATTCGGGCGGCTAAGGCCCGTGGCTTCCGCGTCACCACCAACACCACGATTTTTGAGGGGACCGACCCCAGTGAAATTCAGAGCCTCTTCGACTACCTCACCGATCTCGGTGTCGATGGCATGATGGTCTCGCCGGGCTACAGCTACAGCAAAGCCCCCGACCAAGAGCACTTCCTCAAGCGCGAGCGCACCAAAGCCCTCTTCCGCGAGATCCTCGCTCCCATGCGTGCCGGCCAAAAAAAGTGGAACTTCAACCACAATCCGCTGTTCTTAGATTTCCTCACCGGCCAGA
Source organism: uncultured bacterium (assembly GCA_964435975.1). Taxonomy (GTDB): domain Bacteria; phylum Cyanobacteriota; class Cyanobacteriia; order Cyanobacteriales; family Rubidibacteraceae; genus CAYTBI01. Next base: position 84,666 of record CAYTBI010000008.1, on the reverse strand, counting down.
AAGATTACGACTGCACTCCCTGGGGCAGCCCCAGCTACAGCGTTCTGGGCTGGCAGAAGCCTTGTTACCTCTTAGATGAGGGCTACTACAGCAGCTACCAGGAGCTACTCGACAAGACCGACTGGGATAACTACGGCCACCGCAGTGGCAACCCCAAGTGCGCCGACTGCATGGTGCACTGCGGCTACGAGCCCACTGCGGCTGTCGATGCGCTCAAGCCCCAGAACTTCGGTCGCGCGCTCACAAGCTTGTTGGGCTAGGCACTCGGGCACGAAGAAGTTGGTTGCGGGGCTGCCAATCTGCCAAATCTGGCAGCCCCACCATGCCCGTCGCACTTATGGTAGGGATTTCCAAAAAAATCTTTAACCTATGGCACAATGCAAGGCATGAGACGCATGAAGTTTCCGCCTCGCGAGCAAATCTCGCTGACAGACGTTCTGTATGCCTTGAGCGACCCAACGCGCTTGGCCATCGTGCGCTCTCTGGCCGGCGGAGCTGAGATGATGTGTTCCGATTTTAGATTTGCGATCGCCAAATCTACGCTCTCCCATCATTTTCGCGTCCTGCGAACCTCTGGCGTCATCTACACGCGCCCGCAGGGCACGCAAAATTTGAATTCTCTGCGACGGGCGGATCTCGACGCACGCTTCCCCGGTTTGCTCGCAGCAGTCTTAGACAGTAGCCTGCCCGAGCGGCTGAGCGCTTGAGCGCCTCTCGGGGCCTCTGCAAAAGTTAAGGTGCTCTGAAGCTAAGTTTTGCCCGATTTTTCGAGATAGTAAGCCCGTCCCATGCGAAGAACAAAACAAACGCTCCCTGCACTCCCTACACTGTGCGCGGCGATCGCAGCAATATTACTGGTCGGCTGCACTGACAGCGCCTCGGAGCTGCCAACTAGCAGCCAGCAAGCTCCCACCACACCACTGGTGGCAGGAGCCATTCCCGATCGCGACCCCGAAGAGGTCCAGCGCTCGGCTACAAAAATTGCCGCTTACCTCGAAGAGAAGTTAGAGGTCCCAGTCGAGTATCAACCCGTCACTAACTATGCCGCTGCGGTGACGGCCTTTAAGGTAGGCGACCTCGATTTGGTATGGTTCGGCGGCCTGACGGGGGTGCAAGCACGCCTGCAGGTCCCTGGCGCGCGCGCGATCGCCCAGCGCGATATCGACGCTCGGTTTCGCAGCGTCTTCATTGCCAACACGGGTAGTGGCATCGAGCCCTTTGAAGATTTAGCAGGCCTAGCCGCGCTCGCGGGCCAGACCTTTACCTTTGGCAGCGAGTCTTCAACCTCGGGGCGGTTGATGCCCCAGTATTTCTTGCAGCAAGCTGGGGTCGAGCTGGCAGACTTTCGGGGCGAGCCCGGCTTTTCTGGCAACCACGACGCGACGATCGCCCTTGTCGAAGCCGGGACCTTTGCTGCGGGGGCTCTCAACGCTCAGGTTTGGGAAGCGCGGGTAGCAGCAGGTGGCGTCGATACCGATAAAGTCCGTCTTGTTTGGCAGACGCCCCCGTACTTTGACTATCACTGGGTTGTGAACCCAGAACTCGACGCGCGCTATGGTGCGGGATTCACTGAAAAGCTTCAAGCTACCCTCATCGCGCTCGACCCAGAGATCCCAGCCGAAAAAGAAATCCTCGATCTCTTTGGGGCGGGGCGCTTTATTCCGACTACCGATGCCAACTATGCCGAGATTGAAGCAGTCGGTCGCGAAATCGGCAAAATCCGCTAGCACCGCGACAGGGTCGGTTTGCGCCTTGTCGGGTGTCTCGCGGCGATTTGGCGACCTTGAGGCTGTCTGCGGCCTCACCCTAGAGATTGCAGCCGGGGAGCGCGTGGCTATCGTCGGTCCCAGTGGCGCGGGCAAGAGCACCCTACTCGGGCTGCTCAATGGCTCCCTCGCCCCCACCCACGGGCACATTCGGCTGTTGGGGTGCGACCCTTGGGGTCTCGGTCCTCGCCAGCGCCGCCGGCTGCAGCGACAAATTGGGACGATCTACCAGCAACACCACTTAGTGGGAAATTTAGCCGTCGTTCACAACGTTAACGCCGGTCGCTTGGGGTACTGGTCGCTTTTGCAGGCCGCTCGATCGCTACTTTGGCCCCAAACAACCGCAGCGGCAGCAGCGTTGGCGCGAGTAGGCATTGCCGAAAAGCTCTACGAGCGCACCGATCGCCTCTCAGGCGGGCAGCAACAGCGCGTTGCGATCGCCCGGGTTTTAGTGCAAGATCCGGTTCTCATCTTGGCCGACGAGCCAACGGCAAGCCTCGACCCGACACGAGCGCGCGACTTGATGGCGCTGCTGTGCGATCTAGCAGCAACGGGCTCGAAAACCTTGGTGACTAGCTTGCACGACATCGAGCTAGCGCTTGCCTACTGCACGCGCCTCATTGGCTTGCGCCGGGGCCAACTGCAGTTCGATTTGCCGCGATCGCGCGTCTCGAGCGCTGCCATCAGCGATTTGTACGACCTTTAGCTGCTGGGAAGGCGTGAGTCGCTAGTCCAAGTCGATGGGGTCATTGAAAAAAGCAATCGTTTCTTTAAGGGCAGCCACGAAGCGGTCGATTTCGGCGTGGGTATTGTAAACATACAAACTCGCCCGAGCCGAGCCGGAGGCCCCCAAGAGGCGATGCAAGGGCTGGGTGCAGTGGTGGCCGGAGCGAATGGCAATACCACTTTGGTCGAGGAGGGCCGCCAAATCGCTCGCGTGCAGACCTTCGACGTTAAAGGCCGCCAAAGCCGCACGGCCTTGGCCTGTGGCTGTCGGTTGGGGGCCATAGATTCGGAGTTCGGGAATTTCTCGTAGGCGAGCAAACAAATGAGCGGTCAGCTCTTCTTCGTAGGCATGCACCGCATCCATACCAATACTTGCGAGATAGTCAACGGCTGCCCCGAGGGCAATTGCTTCGCCGATGGCTGGGGTGCCCGCTTCAAACTTGTGGGGCAGCTCGGCAACGGTGAAGCGATCGAGGAAGACCTCGCCAATCATCTCGCCACCCCCTAAAAATGGCGGCATAGCCTGCAGCAGCTCCAGACGACCGTACAAGAATCCCGCCCCCGTGGGGCCGCACATCTTGTGACCGCTGGCAACAAGCCAGTCGCAGCCAATGGCGCGCGCGTCGATGGGCATATGGGGTACGCTCTGGCAGGCGTCAATTAAAACCTTTGCGCCTTTTTGGTGGGCGAGGGTGCAAATTTCGGTGACGGGATTGACGCACCCGAGCGTGTTAGAAACATGGACGATCGCCACGAGCTTGGTTTTCTCGCTCAGGAGGGCCTTAAACTCGTCCATATCCAGAGATTCATCGGCGCTCAGGCCGACATACTTGACGATCGCGCCGGTTTTCTGGGCGACGATCTGCCAGGGCACCAGATTACTGTGGTGCTCCATCACCGACAGCAGAATTTCGTCACCCGGCTCGAGGTTGTTGAGACCCCAGCTGTAGGCCACCAAATTAATGGCTTCGCTGGCGTTGCGCGTGAAGACAATCTCATTGCGGGAGGCGGCGTTTACGAAAGCCGCAACTTTGTCGCGTGCGCCCTCGTAGGCATCGGTAGCCCGGCCGCTGAGAGTGTGTGCGCCGCGATGCACGTTGGCATTGTCTTGCAAATAGTAATTTTGCAGGGCATCCAAGACCGCCGTCGGCTTTTGGGAGGTGGCCGCGTTGTCAAAGTAAACGAGCGATTCCCCGTGGACCTGCTGCTGCAAAATCGGGAAATCGGCACGGACGCGGTCGGCTAGGGTTCGTTCGCGAGCGATAGTCATAGTGCAGGGCAGTAGTCGTCAGGTGAGTAGGGTTGCAGTCAGGCGATCGCGCAAAGACGCTGCGGGAATCTCCTTGAGAATTTCGGCAGCAAAGGCATCGACGAGCAAGTGGCGAGCGGCAGCCTCGCTCAGGCCGCGACTGCGCAAATAAAACACTTCATCGGCTTCGAGCTGGCTGACTGTGGCACCGTGGGAGCACTTGACGTTATCGGCCGTGATTTGCAGCTGTGGCTTGGTGTCGATGCGCGCCTTCGGAGAAAGCAACAAGTTGCGATTGAGCTGGGCAGCGTTGGTCTGCTGGGCAGCCTGGGGCACGAGAATTTTACCGTCGAATACGCCGCGAGCGCTGCCGTCGAGAAGGCACTTGTGCAGTTGGTTGCTGGTGCCGTGGGGATAGTGGTGGGCAATCTCGCTGTGGGTATCGGCCAGGCAAGTGCCCCGAGCGACCGTTAACCCCTGTAGGTGGGTTTCAGTGCGATCGCCATCGAGAGAAACCGCAAGGTTATGGCGCGAGAACTTGGCACCAGTGGCAACGGCAGTGTTGGTGTAGGCACTGTCGCGCCCCTGATGCACCCGCGTTTGGCCGATGTGGAAGCCTTTCTCGGTTGCTTCTGCCTGCAAGCGTGCGTGGACCAAGCGCGCATTGGGAGCCAGAGAAATCTCGGTCGCCGCGTTGGTGAAGGTGGCTGCTTGTGCCTCGCAGCTGACAAACTGCTCGACCAGAGTAAGGCTTGCCGAAGCCTCAAGCACGATTAGAGCGCGGGGCTGCACCAAGACCGGCGCGTCTGCTGCTGCGCTCACAAACAACAGGTGCAAGGGGCGCTCGAGCGCCACGCCTGTAGGTATCCAGATAAACGCTGCATCCTGGTAGCCAGCAGCGTTTAGGGTGGCAAAGACATCGCCACCGCTGGCATATTCTCCGAGCCTTTCTAAAGGCAGCGCGCTCGCCTCGGCCGCAACTAAGTTGCCGACCGTCACCTCAGGAGGCAGCGCGCTCGTATCTGAGAGATACGGCGCGTAACGCCCGTTGATGAAAACCAGCTGCTGGCCGGCAGCTTCGGGAATGGCCCAGGCACTGGCATCCGAGTTGGAGGCCACCTCGGCAACTGGCACCCCCTGCCAAGCAATTGCCGTCAGCTCGGCAAGGTCGGTAAAGCGCCACGCTTCGTCTTTGCGCGTCGGCAGGTGCATCTGCTGTAGGCGAGCGGCGGCCTGACGCTGCCGCTCCTGCAGCGTTTCGGGCAAATCGACTGACGTGGCTGCGATCGCTCGCAACCAGTGAGCCAGCGCGGAATCCCGACCGGAAACCACCTCTGCTGCCATCACCCACCGACCTCCGAAGCGAGCCGATCGTCAATCCAGTCGTAGCCGCGCTCTTCAAGCTCGAAGGCCAGTTCTTTGCCACCACTTTTGACGATGCGGCCGTCGTGCATCACGTGCACGAAATCTGGCTGCACGTAGTTCAGCAGGCGCTGGTAATGGGTGATCATCACCGTGCAGTTCTCGGGGGTTGCAAGCTGATTGACACCGCCCGAAACAATTTTCAGCGCGTCGATATCGAGGCCCGAGTCGGTCTCGTCGAGGATGGCCAAACTCGGCTCGAGAATAGCCATCTGCAAGATTTCGTTGCGCTTTTTCTCGCCACCGGAGAACCCTTCGTTGAGGCTGCGGCCGAGGAAGCTCGGGTCCATCTTGACGACCTCGAGCTTGGCTTCGACGAAATCTTCAAAATCGAAGGCATCGATTTCACCTTCGCCGCGATACTTGCGCAAAGAGTTGTAGGCCAGGCGCAAAAAGTCGAGGTTGCTTACGCCCGGCACTTCGATAGGGTATTGGAACGCCAGAAATATTCCTCGCAGGGCGCGCTCCTCGGGGTCGAGGTCGAGTACGTTCTCGCCTTTGTAGATAATCTCGCCACCGGTCACCTCGTAGTCGGGATGCCCGGCCAAGACTTTGGAGAAGGTGCTCTTACCCGAGCCGTTGCGGCCCATAATGGCGTGGATTTCACCGGCTTTGACCTCGAAATCCATGCCCTTGAGAATTTCTTGGCCCTCGATGCGGGCGCGCAGGCCTCGCACTGACAAAATAACGTCGCTACCTTCGCGAATCATGGGATGTTTCGTCTTTTGACTCTCTAAAGCGGTAAAGCTCTCAACCAAACACGCTAGCCGACGGAGTTTTCTAACTTCAAGCTCAAGAGCTTATCGGCTTCAGCAGCAAATTCCATTGGTAACTGCTCGAACACGTCCTTGCAGAAGCCGCTAACAATTGCCGCGATCGCATCTTCTTCTGAGATGCCGCGCTGGGCAAAGAAAAAGAGCTGGTCTTCACCAATCTTGGCTGTCGAGGCCTCGTGTTCGACGCGAGCGCCATCGTTATCCACCTGAATGTAGGGGAAAGTATTAGCTTCAGCGCGATCGCCGATGAGCATCGAATCGCACTGGGAATAATTGCGAGCTCCGGCGGCTTTGGGGCCCATCTTCACCAGGCCGCGATAGCTATTTTTCGAGCGCCCGGCCGAAATTCCCTTGGAGATAATCGTGCTGCGGGTATTTTTGCCCACATGAATCATCTTGGTGCCAGTATCGGCCTGCTGCAAATTATTCGTCAGGGCAATGGAATAAAATTCACCGACGGAATTGTCGCCAGCCAAGACACAACTCGGATACTTCCACGTAATCGCCGAGCCAGTTTCAACCTGGGTCCAGGAAATTTTGGAGTTGACACCCTGGCAGAGACCGCGCTTGGTCACGAAGTTGTAAATACCACCCTTGCCATTTTTGTCGCCAGCAAACCAGTTTTGTACCGTGGAATATTTGATCTCGGCATTGTCATGGGCGACTAACTCGACTACTGCTGCGTGGAGCTGATTGGTATCGTACATCGGCGCAGTGCAGCCTTCGAGGTAGCTGACGTAGGATTCCTCTTCGGCTACGATCAGCGTCCGCTCGAACTGGCCGGTGTCGCCACTATTAATACGGAAGTAAGTCGAAAGCTCCATCGGGCAAGTGACGCCCTTGGGAATGTAGACAAAGGAGCCGTCGCTAAACACGGCGGAATTGAGGGCGGCAAAGTAGTTATCGCCGACGGGCACGACGCTGCCAAGGTAACGCTTGACCAGTTCCGGATACTCCTGCAGCGCTTCGGAAATCGAGCAGAAGATTACGCCGTCCTCGGCAAGCTTTTCTTTGAAGGTGGTGGCAATGGAGACACTATCGAAGACGGCATCTACCGCTACATTGGCCAAACGCTTCTGCTCGGAGAGAGGGATACCGAGCTTCTCAAAGGTCTCGAGCAGGGTCGGATCGACTTCGTCGAGGCTCCCGACTTTCGCTTTAGGCTGCTTGGGAGCAGAGTAATAAACGATGTCTTGATAATTAATGGGGGGATAGCTGACGTGGGGCCAGGTCGGCTCGGCCATCTGCAACCACTGCCTGTAGGCGCGCAGTCGGAACTGCAGCATGAAGTCCGGCTCATTCTTCTTGGCGGAGATCGTGCGGACAACATCTTCGCTGAGACCGCGCGGTATGGCCTCCGACTCAATGTCGGTGACAAAACCATACTTGTATGGCTGGTTGACTAGCTCTCTGGTCGTTACAGACGTCATGGAATGCTGCCTCACCCTTTGCTGACAAAAATTTCTGGCTGCTTCTGACAAAACCTGAAACTGGGATCCACTCGGATCCGCCTTGGCAGGAAAGTGCGCTCGATCGCCAAGGCAGGCAGCTCTCAGTCAGGTATTAAAGAAACAGATTTGTTGTTTAACTACAGTTTAGGCTACATTAACAACAACTGGGTTGTCAAACTTGAGCGCGCTGCTCGCGAACCGCACGCCAACGAGGAAAGACACGATGACACCGATAGGGCAAACGTCCACAAAGCAGGACATCATCCAACACATCCTCAAGCGGGGGCAGGCAACGGCCCAAGCGCTAGCTGAGGCTCTGGAGATTTCACCGCAGGCCACGCGCCGCCACCTCAAAGAACTCGATGCTGAAGGCTTGGTCGAGCATCGGACCCTGCAGTCAGGTTTGGGCCGCCCCCAACACGTCTACCAGCTCTCTCGCCTCGGCCGCGAGAGCATGCCTCACCGCTACGAAGAGTTTGCCGTCTCCCTCCTCGACACGATTGCTGAAACTGGGGGCGAAGAGCAGGTCCGGCAAGTGTTGCGCAAGCAGTGGGAGCAAAAGGCCCAGAGTTACCGCCAGTGCGTCGGACTGGGTTCGCTACAAGAGCGCTTGGCCAAGCTGGTGCAACTGCGCCAGAGCGAGGGTTTCATGGCAGAGTGCTACCCCATAGAAGGCGATCGCACGCGGTTTCTACTCATCGAGCACAACTGCGTTATCTCGAGCGTGGCGGAGTCTTACCCGAGTGTTTGCGGCCACGAGCTAGAGATGTTTGCAGCAATTTTGCCCGACTGCAAAGTCGAGCGAACCCAGTGGCTCAATAATGGCGAGCACCAGTGCGGGTATTCCATCGAACCCCACGCGAGCGAGCCGCGCATCGCCGATGCCTGAGGCTTTACCGTTAGTTTCTAGGTGCCCATGGACGATCGCGCCCAATACTTAACCTCAGAAGAGTCGGCCGATGTTGATGCGGCCCTGCTCTCCTCTGAAGAAAAATTTCTGACCCGCCTGACGATTTCTTCGCTACGGCTGCTGAAGAAAATCGCCGCCGATACGGGCACCCCCATCGAGAATCTCACCCACAAACAAGCCATTGCTTGGTTTGAAGAAGACAGCAAGCTGCGCCGCGAGCGAGGCCCAGATGCAGCCAAGCTCGAGTGGTGATGGGGTCCTCTAGGATTTCCGCAGTCGGTCTAGCCGCAGCCGGTCGGCCCCATCAAAAAGCCGACTGAAGGCCAGCAAAACGACGCCGAAGGTTCCTAAAGCCGTCCCCGAGGCAATTGTAAAGACAATGGCGATTTGGTAGCGCACGGCATCGATGGGGCTCGCCCCAACCAGAATTTGCCCGGTCATCATGCCAGGCAAACTCACCAAGCCCATCACCATCATGGAATTGACAATCGGAATCATGCCCGTTCGCACCGCAGCCTGAATTTGGCCGCGCGCGGCTTCCCAACGATTTGCGCCCAAGCTCAGCAAGGTTTCAATGCGGTGCTGCCCGTCAACCAAGCCTTCCATAAGGCGATCGAGACCCAGTGAAATTCCCGTGAGGGCATTGCCCAACACCATACCGAGCAGCGGAATTAAATATTGCGGGTCGTACCACGGATCGACGCGTACCACTGCCACAACCGCCCATCCCGTGACGACCGCTGCCGCCCCTAAAACTGATACGATACTCTGCCAATAAATCCCCCCGAAGCGACGCTGCGTGCGCTCGACGGCCGCTCTGCCGGCCACTGCCGCCATCAGCAGCGCGATCGCGAGGATGAGCGCGGGATTTTGCCGCTCGAAGAGCCACTCGAGGGCAAACCCAATGAGCAAGAGCTGCACGACCATTCGCGTGCTAGCAACCAGCAGATCGCGAGTCAGCTCGAGCTGAAAGGCGATCGAAAGACACAGGTTAATCCCCATGAGTGCCGTCGCCAGGACGAGTCGGCCGTAGGAGAGTTCGATGTAGTTGGCGTTACTCATAGCACGGGGTCAGGGCTTGAATTGGCCCAAATCTAAGCAGGCATCAGTCGCGCGCTCGATCTGAGCGGGATCGTGACTCGTCCAGATGCAGGCGCGATCTGGGGTGGCGCGCAACCAGCAATCGAGCAGGCACTCGGCGCGGTGGGTAGCATCGGCATCCAGAGACGCCGTCGGCTCGTCAAGCAAGAGAATTTGCGGATCGAGCTGTAGGGCTCGCACGAGGTTTGCAATCTGGCCTTCGCCGCCAGAGAGCCGGGAGGCCGGGCGCCGGAGAAAGTCTTCGTCGCGACCGAGGGCGGCAAGGTCGCGCAGCACGCGCGCGCGGTCGTAGGCGCGCCCCCGATGGATGGAGAACTCGAAGGGCATCTTTAGATTTGCCTCGACGCTTCCTTCAAATAAGGCCGGGCGCTGGGACAGATAGAGGATCGTTTGGCGACGGGTGGGAAGATCGCGCGCCTCCAGGGGCTGCCCGGCGACAAGAACCCGGCCCTCATCAACCGGATCGAGCCCCACGAGCGCCCGCAGCAATAGAGTTTTGCCCGATCCGGAGGGCCCAACCAGTCCCAGCCGGGTTCGAGGGTTGAGGTCGAATTCAACACCCCGCCAAAGCCAGCTACGGCTGCTGCTAATTTTGCGGCCCAACCGTTCGGCGGCAAGGAGGGCAGGCATGGGCTGCATCCGGAAGAACCCCACGAGTATACTGCCCTTCTCACGGCGCCAGCAGCACGTTGAGCCGCTCGCCAAACCCTAAAAAGAGTGCGATCGCCCCGCCAGAGACCGAAGACTTAGCGCTAGCATTGCCTCGCACGAGTCAGCGAGTTAACGGGGTTGCGAGCGTGAAATCTCACATCATTCGGTGGTACGCGGTCCTTACCTTAACAGGAGGAGCCTTCTGGGGAGGGAATTTACCCGCCCGAGCCCTACCCGATGCGGAGGTTGCAGCAATTCTCCGGACCGTGCCAGTGTTTGTTTTGGCTGACAACCGCAACAATATGGTGCTCGCTTCGAGACCGGGAACTGCTGCCTACCAAATCCGCTTGCACCTCAGCGTCACCACGGCCCGCGAGGATCTAGCCCGGCTCCAGCGCGATCGCCCGCAGGAGAGCAAGCGAATTCGAGTTGCAACCTTACCGATGAGCGAAGCCTATCGCATCGCCAAAGCCCAGAGCTTGCAACCTAACGGGCCGAGCTTTCGCTTCATCCCCGACCGCGGCCGCGTAGCCGATGCAACCGAGCTGCTGCAAGCCCGCGGCGAAACCCAAACGCTCAGGGACGTCCCCCTGTTTGTGGCTACGACCGCCGATGGCAGCTACTTGCCTGTCTCGCTCCAGCCGAACCAGCCACCGCGCATTCCCTTTTTCTTCGATCTCGACCAAGTTGAAGATCTCTTGAAGCAATTGCGCCGCGAGAGCCCGGAGCTAGCCGAAAATGTCAAAATCCAGGTGGTGTCCCTTGGTAGCTTCATCACGACCCTGAGCGAGAGCGACGATACGGCTCTGCGTTCGGTGTACCTTTTCCCCTCAGAAGAGGTTCTCGAGCTGCAACGCCAGCAGCAACGTTAGGTCTCTCCGTCGGGATCCGGAAGATTGCCTTCTTGGCGGCTGTCGAGTTCTTCGGCAACCTCTAGCTCGACTGCCTGCAGAGGTAAAGGCTCTTCGCGGGCTTCTTCCAGGGAGAGGGGGACTCTCTCGAGTTCTGGCAGAGCGATCGGCGGCCGGCGGCGCTCTCTCGGCAGCATGAGGGGTAGCGGCTCGGCACGCTCGAGCCAGTACTCGGCCACCGGCAGCGTGTACTCGAGATCTTCTAGGATTCGGGGCACCACCATCACCGAGTGCAGCTCGCCAATGCGCTCGGCCTCTTGCATGCCAATCTCGATGGCCATTGCTACGTTGGCCACCGTGCCGCGAACGATCGCCGTGCAGAGGCCGTCACCAATGGTTTCGTAGGAGGCGAGTTGCACGTCTGCGGACTTGAGCATGGCATCGGCTGCCCCCACCATCGCCGGAAAGCCTCGGGTCTCGAGCAATCCCAAGGCGTGGTTGCTCAAGCGGGAATAACCGCGCTGTTGTCGGGCAATCTCGGCTAGGCGAGTGCCAATGGGGAAGACGGCCTCCAGATTTAGGAGCGGCCGAGGGATGATGGTCCTGGAGATAAGTTGCCCGAACTGCTCGGCGGTCTTGGCCCCCTCTTCGACAGCCAATCGGACATCGGCAGTCTTGCCGCGCACGATCGCCGCACAGTAGCCGCCGCCGACTTTTTCGTAGCCAACAAGGGTAACATCTGCTGATTTGAGCATCATGTCGGCAGTGCCAACAATGGCCGGGAAGCTACGGGTCGCGACAATGCCCAGGGCCCCATCTTCTCTGAGTCCGTCCGCCGGATGCGAGTTGGCGGGTGGGTTGGGCGGTGCGGTTAGCTCTACATCCATAACGTTGCTGAAGTCCCCCATTTTGGGATGCTCGAATCGAGACCGTGGCGCTTGTCTGCTTCCATACTAGGTTAATTGCACCAGACTATTGCAATTTTTGTACCAGAGATCGGTAGAATTGGGTTGGCATTTTTATTAGCAAAAATTATCGCGCGATCGCGAAGACGGAGCTGATGGATTGGGCGTCACCCACACAACAAACTCAAAAGGAACCTTGGCGCGCGTACCTCGACCGGTTTGCAACCGCCCATTCTGAAGAATTAGCCGCCCTTGCTTGGGGGTTAGAACTCGAAAAGCGAGATCCCCCGGAAATTCTCGGCATCGATTTGCAACCCGAGCCTCATTTTGTCTCTTGCCCGCGCCCTGGCATCGAGGAACTCAATCGTAAGGTGGGCGGCCTACTCCAGGAAATTTTGGGGCTGCTCGATGGGCAAGATCGCGAGCGCGAGGTTCTCATTCTGGCGATTGCCGATGGCCAGGTCAAGTTAGTCAACTTTCAGCCCGAGCCCTCGCCAGCGGAGTGCTTTGCCCGTGAAACTCGCGACCTCGAAACGCTGATGGCCGATCTCGAGCGCCGCCTGCAAGAAGAAGTGCGCCCAGCAGCCCCGATTGCCGGTGCCTGACCGCAGCGATCGGGCGATCTTCTCCGGGCAAAATGCGGGAAAAAAACGGCAATTTCTCCCGGCTCATGCAGAAACGAGCAGCGATCCGCGCGCGACGCGCTTGCGACCGGCAACCTCAGACCAGAGCTCTAGAGCGACCGCTTCTAGATCCATGCCATCTGCTGCCAGCATGCAAGAAATTCGGCTGGCCTCACCGAAGCCCCAAAATAGACCGGCCTCTAGCATGTAGGGCTCTTGCGTTTCGGCATGCACCCGGAAATCGTAAAGAGAATAGTCGCGGCACCCCAATGCGTAGTGGGCCTTCTTAACCGCGTCGGCAAGCTCGGCCTGCAATTCTGGCGTCATATCAGCCGGGCAAACCGACTGAATCGGGCAGGCTTGGGTCTGGTGCGCTAAGGTGCCATCCGCGCGAATGATGTACTTTTCGTCCATCGAGCGAATGGGGTGCCGTTCGGAAACCAAATATTCAATCGCAGCAGGAACGTACAGTTCGCCCCGGCGATTCACCACAGCGGCGCGCAGCTCGCGTCCGGGAATGTACGCTTCGGCGAGCAAGACATCATCAAACTCAAAACCCGCGCTCAAAGCCGCTTCGATTTCGCGGCGATCGCGCACCAGAGTCACCCCCAAAGAATTATCTTCCGAGTTCGGTTTGACCACAAAAGGCGGCTCCAAAGTGACGCGATCGCCCTCGTGTAGAATTTGGGCCTCGGCGACGCGAACGCCAGCCGCTTTGACGATACTGCGCGTGTGGGCTTTGTTTGCCGCTAGCGCCGTACAGTGCCCTGAAGACCCGACAACGGGAATTTCTAAGATGTCTTCAAACAAGGTGCGAAAGCTCGTCATGCCGGGAAAGCAAAACATGTGGGGAACGACCACATCGACTTTGGGTAGGCGCGCGATCGCGGCTTGCAAGGGCAGCTTTTCTGAGAGAGCATCGAGAGACGCGCCCAGTTGCCAGGAGCCATCAGGATGCACGACGGCGTAATAGCCTTGGGTTCCTTGGGGCCGGACGACATCTCGTGCGTAAAGCAAAGAAAGCCGAAAGTAAAAATCAGAGACACGAGAGCCGCTCAGGTGCAGCACGCGGAGATTGCGATCTTGTGGCATGAATTTTTTCCTCGATTCAATGAGATTTCAATAATTTCCGCGTGAAGAAGAAACCGCAGCCTAAGTCGATTGGCCGGGACTTTGTCTTGCCAAAACCGAGTCGTCTCGGGCAGGCAGTGGCGACACCTGAGAGCGCCGCTCTAACAGAGAAAGGGTCTCGCGGTGTAGGGCCGGCGTCAGGGGATAGAGATAGCTCAGAATCAGACTCAACCCCAGCAGTGCCGTCGGCAGATAAGCACAAAGCTGCTGAATGGCCAATAAGGCTGAGTGCGGTTGCTCGGCAGCCGACAAGCCTTCTTGGAAGCCAGAATTTTCGAGTAAGACGCCGCAGAGGTAGAGGCTGATGGCAACGGCAAGCTTGCTACTCAGAAGTAGAAGGGCATTGAGCAAGCCTTCTCGGCGCTGTCCGGTTTGTAGCTCGTCCCAGTCGATCACCTCAGGCAGCAGCGAGGGCGGGATTAGGTAAGCAACCCCCATACCAAACCCTTGAGCGACGACTAAAAAGTAAATCGCCGGGGCATCGGCAGGACTGATAAACAAGATGCCAAGGTTGACGATCGCCCACAGCGTCGCACCGCTCCAATAGGCGCCGCGCTTGCCGGTGTAACGGCCGATGGGCTCCCAGAGAATTAGCCCGACCAAGCTGGCAACTTTTAGAGTCAAGATAATCGGTGCGATCGCCGCATCTCCCAACTGCAGATTATTGACAATGAAGTAGGGCAAGATTGCAGGGGTAATCTGAACGATCGCCCACGAGCAAGTAAAAACCCCCAGCAAGAAGAGCAGCGGTTTATTCTGAGTCAGAGAGATAACTTCTTGCCAGCTCCAACGCCCCTGCGAGCCAGCAAGCCCTTGAGACTCGCGAGTTCCCAAACTGCACCAAATAACAGAAACGACCACAGCCAGGGCGCTAGCAATGCCTAGAAAAATCGCGCGCTCTGCAAGCGTTTGCCCCCGATCGCTGAGTATTTGCATCAGTACGAGAGAACCGATACTCCCGCAAAGCATGCCAATGAAGCGCCAGGCATTTAACTTGACATGCTCTTCACTATCTCTGGTGATTTCGGTCAGGAGCGCGCTATACGGAACCAAAAAGGCAGCCGTGGACGCTTGCTGGATGCTCGCAATCGATAAGTAGTAGAGCGCGCGCTGTGCGGGTGCCAAAGGCGGTATCCACCAGCAGAGCACAAAGCTCAATCCCATCAAAGGCGCGCTCCCCAGCATCCAAACGCGCCGCCGCCCCCAACTGCTGCGGGTGCGATCGCTGGCAATCCCGACTAGGGGCGTTGCGATCGCGTTGCAAGCGTTACTTATCATGAGGATCGCGCCAGCCACGCTGGGACTGAGGCCGCCGCTACTGGTGAGGAAGTAGAAGAAAAATACCGAGCGCAGATTGTCGGCCATGGCCGGGCCGAGGTCGCCCACACCGTAGGCCAAGCGCGTCGAGAATTTTGACATCTCGGAGTCACTCATAGTCTCAAGAGATGGGTGCGCATCAATCTCCGCCCAACTCGACTAATTTGCCAATATTAAAGTCGATCCGAATCCAACCCCGACCGCGTCGCAGGTTCTCGAGCAAAAGTAAGGGGATCTGCCAGTGATGCACCATCAAAAAAGGCAACGGGTCTTCGAGGCGATACATCGCATCGACACCGGTTGCCAGCTTCTCGAACCAGGCACCCAAATCACTCCAAGAGCGCAATTGAGTCAGTCGCCAGAGTTCGTGGTAGAGCCAATAGGTGGGCTTACTGTTCGGTAGGGGCAGCACGAGTTCTGGGCCGTCTTCAAGATATGCGGCTGCCAGATCGGGATGGTTGTGGAACATCGTAATCGCCGAATGGGTGCGTGGATTGCACTCGATGGGGAAAACCAGGCCGTCTGAGGTTTCGATGAAATCAAACGAGAGTTGCCCGGTTAAGTCGAGCTCGCGCGCGAACTTTTCCACCCAAGCTAGGATTTCCGGGCGATCGACGTGGGCATAATTGACCTGGAAGGGCGAAGATTCGGAGCAGCAGTGCAAGCGAATCTGGCCGTGCCGTACTGTCGAGTGGGTGCAATACTCCCGGCCGCGTACGAACTCCTGCATGACCCAGGGCCTTTCTTCAGACATTGGCAGTTTTCGGAGATAGTCTTCCATGCCGGCAAAAGGCAGCTGCGTTAAATCCAGCCGGCGCACGGAATCGTAGGGAATGCTCTTGAGGATGTAGCGTCGCTCGCCAGTGAATTTAAACGCTAAAACCCGATCGGGTGACGTGAAGCGATGCACTTCTGGTGCGGGCAAGCCGATTTCACGGGCTTGCTTGCAGAAAGCATACTTGTCATCGAGCATGGCCGTTGCCTGCGGGTCGAAATGCACGGCTTCGCAGAACCCTGAGAGTGCCTGCTTCGCCAGGGAATCGTAGTAGCTCGCGACGGGGCTGGCAACGGGAATGAATGTATCGACCCCTTCCTGGCGGGCGATCGCCACCAACGCTTGGCAATATGCTTTGGGGTCTTCTTCGGGAGCGGGAACCGTATGAAAGGCTGCAACCGCTCTCGAGAAGCGATGCCCGGTGAGCCAATATTTGTGGGTCTCGACCAGGATGACATCGTGTCCGGCAGCATAAAAAGAGCGTGCCAATTGCAGCGCCTTGGTCATCTTGCCGCCCGTAATCATGATGCGGCGCGGCCGCTCGGCAACGGCTCGCGGCGACCGAAACGGAGCCCAGGCGAAATTCAGAACGCAAGCGACAAAAACCGCGAGCAGATTAAAAGGCAGCGCTAAAAGCAGCAGCAGCAGCACTCCTAGCGTTTTTAACGTGGCTGGCTTGCCAAAAATTAGGCCGATTGCTGGCATTTCTCCTCCTCACCAAGACCGCAATCCTACTTTTCCGCAGCACGAAGCGCCTGCTGGTGACGGTCTTCGTGCTGCGACTCGAATCTTCCGGATCTAGGCAACTCGGCGTGCGAGCGTCAGACCATCGCGCAGGGGCAGCAGAACTTGCTCGACTCGATCGTCGGCTGCAACAACGGCATTGAAGCGCGCGATCGCCGCACCGTTAGCAGTTTGCTCGTCCTCAGATAGATAGGCTTGACCTTGGTACAGGGTGTTGTCCGCGCAAATGATGCCGCCGACCGGAATGAGATTGCGATCGAGCAGCAAATTGAAGTAATCGATGTAGCTGGCCTTGTCGGCATCGATGAAAGCCAAATCGAAGCACTCGCCTGCATCGGCTAGGTTCTGGAGAGTTTTCATCGCCGGTGCAACTTCAATCTGAATCTTGCTGCCGTGAGCGGAGGCAGCAAAGCAGTCGCGCGCAAACTCAGCAACATAGGCATCGATTTCGCAGGCAACTGCCAAGCCATCCTCCGGCAGGGCCTCGGCCATTGCCAGGGTGGCATAGCCGGTGAACATGCCAATTTCCAGGACGCGCCGAGCCTTGAAGGCAGAAACGAACATTTTTAGGGTCTGACCTTCTAGGTGCCCTGAGAGCATCTCCTGCTCGAGCGCGATGGCAGTCTCGCCATCACCGAAGCGCTGGCGCCAGTTCTCCGCCCGCGTCTTGGCGGCCAGCTTTGCCAGGGCATCAGACTCTGGGGTTGAGACGCTTTCGATGTAGGGGTCGAGGCCTGAAGCCAGGCGATCCGCACCACGCAGGGCGGCCATCAGCTCGGGAGAGACGCCCTCTGCTTGGGCCAAGGTGACAATTTTTTCGAGCTGCGCCGCGAGAATGCCGAGAGGCGTGACTGGGCGCGCTGCTAGGGGGGCGTGAGCTGCAGTTGCAATCATGTGAGTCTAGCTTCTCGTCAGTAAAAATTTACATTGGGGCGTTCGTGCTGCTGCGCGCGCCAATAAGCGGCCCGGTGATGGCCACCTGAGGGCGCGCGTTCGGTGGACTCACTGCCGCGGATGACAGAAGTCTCTTCTAGTTGCGAGAAAGCTTGTGAGAAATGCGGCGGCGGATCTGCCGCCGATGAATCGCATTAATAAGTAATGTTAAGAGAAACCACCGCTTCTAAGGTTAATTTCAGATTAAATTCGATTGCGATCGACCTCACGCGGACGGTCAGGGTCGCCCGGAGCCGTCTGATGATGCCACGCTGCCGGGATGCCCAGAGGCGATCTTGGGGAACTGCAACGAAGCGATCGCGCGCCCCGATTCCGATCCGCTCGGATCCGCTGGGTCTACCGCCAGCCGGACGATCTGCCAGATGCGGCCACCGGCGCAGATCGCGCTCTGACTCTCTTGCCAGCCCCCTCACCAGTCACAAAGCCGACTCGACAAATAGAGCGCTGCCCCGTGCCGAGGCAGCAGCTCGCCTTCGGTTACCTTTTCTTTACAAAAGTTTGAGTATTCCTTTAATATTACTCTTGCAAGCTTGACTTGCATCGCAGTTAGCGTGTTCTGGTGCAACTCATGGCAAAGACGACATCGGCAATTAGGGCGTTTATTGCAGCGCATGACAGCGAGTTCCTGACGATCCAGGATTTGGAACAGGCTGTCGATCGCATTTGCAGTAGCGCGCAGCTAAAAAGCCTTTTGATTAACCTCATCGATTGCGACGCATTCTCCCAAGAACTCGACCGAGAGTTCGCTTTGGCTGAAGCGATTCAAGGTCTGGCAGCTTGTCGCAGGCTGCGTGGCTGCTTGAACTTATCTCTGAGCAGTTTCTTCGGCCTGCTCGCCGAGCTGACCGCATCATTCGATGTAGCTGTAGGCCGGGAATGGTCCGTATTTTCTGGTCGAATCGAGCAGTCTCCGATTGGTACT
Organism: uncultured bacterium; assembly: GCA_964435975.1. Classification (GTDB taxonomy): domain Bacteria; phylum Cyanobacteriota; class Cyanobacteriia; order Cyanobacteriales; family Rubidibacteraceae; genus CAYTBI01. The sequence goes on along the minus strand of CAYTBI010000008.1, from coordinate 66,392 downwards.
AGAAAGCTGCTGACCTGCCTTCTAGGCAGCCAAGAGCGCGAGTTTTATCAAGACCTCACCGATAAGCTCATCGACACTAACCCCCACGCTATTTATCCGACTTCGAGCTATCGCCAGAGCTACGGCCACGTGGTCAGCACGCCTGACGACCAGCATGTCGAAGCGGTCATGGGCTCGATGACCTTCACGACAATTAAAGTCATCGAGAACGTGCTCGACCCCGAGCAGACGGTTCTCCGCGATGTGTACGCGCCTTTGGGGCGCTGCGTTTGCCTAGTCGATCGCAACGTCGATCGCTTCTACAGCGATCGGATCGATCGCTACTTCGAGCACCACGGCATCCGCCTCGACAAGCTGGTGTACCGGGCGATGGAAATCGACAAGGGCATCAATACCGTCGAGCGCATGCTAGGTGACTTCAAGCGCCTGGGTGTCTCCCGGAACGAGCCCGTGCTCATCGTCGGTGGCGGTGTCCTGACCGATACGGGTGGTTTGGCCTGCGCCCTCTACCATCGCAACACCCCCTACGTCATGCTCTCCACTTCGATTGTGGCCGGTATCGACGCAGGCCCCTCTCCGCGCACCTGCTGCGACGGCTTTGGCTACAAAAACCTCTTCGGTGCTTACCACGCCCCGGTGCTGGCTCTGACCGATCGCTCGTTCTTCAAAACTCTCCGAGAAGGCTGGCTGCGCCACGGCATTGCCGAGATTATTAAGATGGCGACTGTCAAAGATCTGCAGTTGTTCGAGTATCTCGAGCAGGCCGGTCCGCGTCTGATCGAGACCCACTTCGGGACTCTAGATTGCGAGCCCGGTGCAGAGATTAGCGTCCTCTCCCAGCGAATTCTCGGCGCGGCAATGCGCAGCTACGTCGAAGCCGAATACGGCAATCTCTACGAGACCCACCAATGTCGCCCCCATGCCTACGGTCACACCTGGTCGCCGGGCTTTGAGATTGCCGCAGGCTTGCTCCACGGCCACGCCATGTCAATTGGTATGGGCTTTGGAGCGTTCTTGAGCTATCGCAGCAATTGGATCGACCGCGAGCAATTCGAGCGCATCCTGCGCCTGATCGGCTCATTTGGCTTGAGCTTGTGGCACGACATCCTCGAGAACGAAGAAATTCTCTGGACCGCCCAGGAGAAGATCGTTCAGAAGCGCGGCGGCAACCTAGCCGCCCCCTTACCCAAGGGTGAAATTGGCAAGTGCGGCTATCTTAATTCCCTGACTCGCGAAGAGCTGAGCCAGGCGATTGCCGACTACCGCACTATCTGTGCTGGGTATCCCCGCCAGGGTCGCGGCATCGAGCCGCTCTGCAGCGACGTCGGCCTTGAAGATCCTTCCACGGTGTTTGAGTCTGCCCCCGAGCCAGAAGCCACGAGTGCCATTCACTAATGGTATTTGGCTCGAGGTAGAGTAACGGGCCTCTTGCAACCTACGGGTCGCGCAAGAGGCCTGGCAAACTAGGCGGGCGCGGTTTTCTCCAGGGTCAGCTTCGAGCGGCGCACCATATCGGGAATCTGGGTGGGGTACTCGCCGGTAAAGCAGGCCGAGCAGAAGGTCTCCGGATCCTCCCGCGTTGCGAGCATCATGCCCTCCCAGCTCAGATAGGCTAAAGAGTCGACCCCCAGCCGGCGGGAGATCTCTTCGGTGGAAAGTTGGGCGGCAATGAGTTGATCTTGCGTGTCGGTGTCGATGCCATAAAAGCAGGGATGGGTGACCGGCGGTGAGGAGATGCGCATATGGACTTCGGTTGCCCCCGCCTCTCGCAGGGCCCCGACGATCTTGCGGCTGGTGGTGCCCCGCACGATGGAATCGTCAACGACAATGAGGCGCTTGCCGACGATCGCATCTTTGAGGGGGTTGAGTTTCATGCGAATGCCTTTTTCGCGCATGCTCTGAGTCGGTTGAATGAAGGTCCGACCGACGTAGCGGTTTTTGATCAGGCCCTCGCCATAGTCGATGCCCGAGGCTCTGGCAAATCCGATGGCGGCTGGAATACCTGAGTCTGGGACGGGAATGACCATGTCGGCCTCAACGGCCGATTCGCGCGCCAGCTGCTCGCCCAAGCGCAGGCGATAGCTGTAGAGCGTTTCGTCGTTGACAATGCTATCGGGACGCGAAAAATAGATCATCTCAAAGACACAGAGCTTGCGCGCCGGAGCTTGCGCCCAGTGATAGGACGCCAGGCCCGCCTCGGTAATCCAGACGAGTTCCCCAGGTTGGACGTCGCGCAGAAATTCAGCACCAATAATGTCGAGGCCGGCTGTTTCTGAGGCCAGGACATACCGCTGGGGGTTGTTGCCGTAGGTACCAATGACCAGAGGCCGAATGCCGTGAGGGTCGCGAATACCCATAATTCCCTCGGGGGTGCCGACAACCAAGCTGTAGGCTCCTTGGGAGCGCTTGCAAGCTGAGACCGCAGCCTCGAGCCAATCTTGGCCGGCATCAACTTCGCGAGCGATCGCCACGGCCAGCGCCTCAGAATCGGTCGAGCTGACGAACAGGTGGTCGCAATCCGCGAGAGACTCGCGCAGCTCGACTGCATTGACCAAGTTGCCATTGTGGGCGAGGGCCAGGGGACCGAGGCGAGTATCGACAGCCACGGGTTGAGCGTTGGCAATGCGGCTAGAACCGGTGGTGGAGTAGCGCGTGTGGCCGACGGCGCTGTGTCCCGGCAAGCGGGAGAGAATCTCATCGTTGAAGATCCGCGAGACCAGGCCCATGTTCTTGTGCAGGTGGAATTGGCCGCGCTCGTCATAGGTCGCAATTCCTGCCGACTCCTGACCGCGGTGTTGCAGGGCGTAGAGGCCGAAGTAAGCCAGCGTAGCCACCGTTTCGCCCGGGGCATAAATGCCGAAGACCGCACAGGCCTCTTGGGGTTTGTCTGCGAATGCCGTCATGGGGCCGCGCTCCTGCCACCGCTCTAGGTTAGACTCCCATTGTAAGTTCACAATATCTTTACAATGCAACTCCCCTGGGGAAAAATTCTGTGGAAACTTTACAAGAGCGGTCGCACCTCTACTAGCCGACCGACGCCCCAAACTCCCGCGCGATCGCGCTGAGAGCTTGGGGATTCTCCCAGGGGACGCGATGGGCGGCAGCGGCGACAACCCGATGAGAAATTGCAGGGCAAAGAGCCGCCAGTTCTCGACCGATTTGGCAATATTTGTCGTCGCGGGCACCCGTGATGTAGAGAATTGGCGGCAGGTCGATCGCCCGGTACAAAGCCTCCCGCAAATCGGCCTGATACCCCAGAGAAAATCGCTGGCAACTGGTGACAAACCGTACCCGGCTGGTGGCATCGAGCTGGCGCGGCAGCGGGTAGGGAATGCCACCAAAAACTGCCTGGCGGTCCCAATCGGCGAGCACTTCGGCGAGGGGCTCGCGCGCGAAGCGCCGCGCCCATTGGCGATCGCGATCGCGGCGCTTCGCCCGTGCGGCCGGGTCTGGCAGTCCCGGATGGGCGGCAATGACCATTGCGCCCGCCCAGCTGTTGGGAGCGGCCAGCACTGCATGCAGTGCCAAGCGCCCCCCTAAGGAGTAACCCAGCAGAATCTCGCGGCGATCGTGAGGGACTTGACAGAAAGCGCGCACCCAAGAGTGATAGCCCGTCTGGGTTGCAGCGGGAATGGCGAGCAGATCGGGCGCGCGCCGGCTGCCCGCGAAACCGGACACCAAAAACTGCCAAACCGCAGGAGTCTGCAGGTTACCGTGCAAACAGCACAGCATCATTCGGGCTGCCAGCAGGCGATCGCGCCGACCCACACCATGCCGCCAACGATGGCTTGGCCGGAGGCCCCACCACCCCAATTGGGGTAAAGGGCTGCTTGCAATCCCGGCCAGACTTCGTCCATGCGCTCGCAGGGTTTGGTTTCGGTGAAGATGCGCACGCGCGCCTCGCCCAAACGCAAAATCCGCTTGCGGCTGCCGGCGAGATCGAGGCCGCGCACTAGGATATTTGCCCGGCGCGCGGCCGGATCGATATCGGCTCCCAACTCGGCTACGACTCGCTCCCAAACTCCCGCGTCGAGAACGCTCACCTGACGCCGCCCGCCTTGGTTGGCGTTGCCGACTAAGCCCTTGCCAGCCACGATCGCAGCGCGATCGACAGCATCCATCGGCCCGCGTTTGGCTCGCTTGATCCAAATTGCTTCGACTCGTCCGCTCTGAGCCATGTTCGCGTGGGGAATTTTTCCGATCGTACCGCTAGAGTAGCAGTGGGGCTCGAGCCAGAGGCCGCAGAACCTGCTAGCGATTGACATGGCCAACACCGCGAACTGGATCCAACGACTCGCCAACTACGTTCGAGGGCTCCGCCAGCTCCGAAGAGATCTCGAGGCGCGATCGCTCGACTCTGAAGGCGACCTGGGAGAGGGCGCCGCAATTGTCGCTTCAGCCCTTGAGGAGCTGCACGAAGATCTCGAAGCCTTGGCAAAACATTTCCCCGCACTCGAGATACGCTTGATTCAAGGCGAGCAAAGCACCGAAAAAATCGAGCTGACGGTTGAAAATCGCTTCCTGCAGATCCACGCAGAAGCTGATTGCTTGCTAGGAGATCGCGGCCCAACCACAAGCGATACCGATAGCCAGGCATCGAGCCTATGATTTTGGAAGTAGCCACTCTCGACATCATTCCCGGCCAAGAAGCAAGCTTTCAGAAAGATTTCGAGCAAGCCCGAAAGATTATTGCAGCGATGCCTGGCTATGTGAGCCACGAGCTGCAAAGATGCATTGAAAATCATTCCCGCTACATTCTTTTGGTGCGATGGGAAACTTTGGCAGACCATACTGTTGGGTTTCGGGGCTCAGAGCAGTATCAGGACTGGAAAGAGCTGCTGCACCATTACTATCACCCGTTTCCGAAAGTCGAACATTATGAGAAGGTCTTTCTAGGGGGTTGATCTGGCAAAGAATGAAGATCGCATTCACACGAGTGCTACTGACAATCGGAGGTGGGCCGATCGCCTACCCCTTCTAAACCCTCTAGCAAAGTCGCGATCGACCCGCACTCGCGAGCGCAACTGGCCCCCTCGATAACCCAATGGGGTTTTCCGGCAACCAAGCTGGCCCGCACGATCGCCGGGTTGCCGACCGTGGTCTCTACCACGCAGTATCCGGCCCGCGTGAGGGCTCGCCGGGTCCAAGTGGCCGTAAGCCCCTCTCCTACAACGGTAGCGGTCCCGCGCGTCGGCACCTGAAACGAGAAGGTGCCTGTCTGAGGCTCGAAACTAACGCCCTCGCGCTCGAAGGCTCGGGCGATCGCGCCGTCGAGCACGAGATCTTCGGGTGCGCCTACCTGCAGCGCGCCTGCCGAGAGCAGCCAAATTGTGTCGGCCCCTCGCAGGGCCAGCTCCAAATCGTGGGTCGACAGCACGATCGCCCGTCGGGTTTCTCGGGCTAGTTGCCGCAGCAGCTGCAAGACTTCCACGCGACCGGGCACGTCCAGGTGCGCCGTCGGCTCGTCGAGCAATAGTAGAGCTGGCTCTTGAGCCAGGGCGCGCGCGACTGCAACCCGCTGGCGCTCGCCGTCGCTGAGGCGAGCGAGCGGCCTTTGGCTGAGGGCTTCGGCCCCAACTGCCGAGAGTGCCCAGCGGACCACCCGATCGTCGCGATCGCTCAGGCCCCCCCACCAGTTCGTGTAGGGGTGTCGTCCCAGGGCCACCACGTCGTAGGCCGAGAGCAACCCCACCCGCAGCGGTTCTGAGAGAACCAAACTCAAGCGGCGGGCCAAGGTGCGCGGTGGCAGGCGGTGCAGGCGATCGCCCAGGAGCCGCACCTCGCCACTTAGGGGCGCTTGCATTCCAGCCAGAGTACGCAGCAGCGTCGATTTGCCCGCCCCATTCGGCCCGAGCAAACACACGAGTTCTCCAGCCTCAAGCGAGAGAGAGAGCCCCTTGCTCACAGGCGCTTCGGCCTGGTAGCCCGTGCAGAGGGAGGTTGCAGTTAAAACGGCCATCGAAATATTCCCACGCGCCAGAAGACCCGCTAGAGTTCGGCAGTCGGCCGCCGGAGCACCACCCAGGCTACCACCGGCGCGCCAACGAGTGCCAGCACGGCATTGAGCGGGAGTGCTAGTTGCGAGCCCGGCAACTGGGCCACTAGGTTCGCACAGAGGGCCAAGGTCGCACCGGAGATGGCAGTACCTGGTAGTAAGTAGCGATGGTCAGCTAATTTAAGCCACCCCCGGCACAGATGGGGAACGGCCACCCCTAAAAATGCCACCGGCCCGCAAAAGGCCGTCACCGTTCCGGCGAGCAGGGCCGTGCTCGCCAGGACTTGCCAGCGGGCGCGATCGAGACTGAGCCCCAAGCTACGCGCGTAGGTCTCCCCCAAAAGCAGGGCATTGAGTGCTTTAGCGCCCAGCAGAGCCAGCGCCAGCGCCAGGGCGATCGCGCTGGCAAACAGCGGCATCTGCGCTAACGTGGCACTGCCAAAGCTCCCGAAGGTCCACAGCAAGTAAGACTGGGCGCGCTCGGCACTGCTAAATTGCAGCAAAATGCTGGCCACAGAAAGCGTGGCATTGCCAAACATCAAGCCCAAAATCAGTAAAACCGTCGTGCTGGTCACGTAGCGGGCCGCGAGCGCCACCAGTGCCAAGACCGTAGCAGCCCCCAAGCTCGCGGCGACCGCCGTTCCTAGGTCGCCACCGAAGGCCCCAGTTGTCCCGCCCGCGAGCAGCACCAGCGCGACCCCCAAACTCGCGCCCGCATCGATTCCTAAGACAAATGGCCCCGCCAGCGGATTGCGAAACAGCGTCTGCATCTGCAGGCCGCCAACAGCTAGGGCCGACCCGGCCAGGGTGGCCGTCAGGGCGCGCGGCAAGCGAAACTGCCACACGATTGCCTGCCAAGTCGGGTCTGTAGGCGCCCGTCCGAGCAAAATTCCGAGGACTTCGCCGGGTGGCAGCAGCACCGATCCCAGCACCAGATTGGCGGCAAATGCCGCGACGAGCAGGCCAGCTAAGCTTGCCAGGGCAACGAGGGGGCGGGGCAAGCGGTCGGTTTCGGCAGACACGGGCAAACCAGAGTGTTCCATGGGTGTTTGACTAGCGAGCCTCCAGGCGGCGATAGTAAGCCAGCGGGCGGTCGGCTAAAGTGCCAGGGTGAAAAATACTGGCTAAATCGGCCAGAACGACGTCTGGGTTAGCCGCGCCGCTCTCCCAGTAGTCGTTGCCGCCACCGGGGCTCAGGCGGGCAGTGTGGTTGTACAGGTGGCCCGCTTGCCAAGCGGCAAACTGGGCGTAGCGCGGGTCGGTGCGTCGAGCGTCGGCAAGGGTCTGCCAGTTGGGGTTGCCGTCGAGCCAGATGTCAGCCTCGGCCGCTCGCGCGTAGACGCTCTCAAAATCGAGAGGCAAGCTCCCGGCAACGTCCGTGTCTTTCCACAGATACATTGCCCCCGCATCGGCCAAAAATTGCGCCACATAGCTGCGGCCGCCAGGAGCGTACCAGGTGCCGTTGTAGCTAAATCCGGTGAAGACCGTCGGCCGCTCGGAGAGGGCGCACATCCGCTGCGCCAGACTCTCGTAGCGATCGCGGATGCCGGCAAACTCAGTTTCGGCAGCTGCTTCTCGGTTAAAAAACAACGCCACAAATTTCAACCACTCGGCTCGCCCCAGGGGCGTTGCTTCGGCATAGTCGCCATTGAGGGCTACAGCGAGCCCCGCTGCCGTCAGGCGCGCCATTGCCTCAGCTTCGGCAGCCCCGAGGCTGTAGGTCAAAACCAGATCGGGCGCTTGCGTTAGGAGCCGCTCGACATCTAGGGTGCGATCGCTCCCGACGACTGCCACCGTGCCTGCAGCCACGCGCTCCCGCACCCGGGCGTCGTAGACCCGCACGCCACGGTCGACGGCGACGAGTCGGTCGAGGAGGCCGAGCTTCTCCAAGTGCGGGATATAAGTTGTCGAGAGCGCCGCCAGAGATCGAGCGGGGATCTCGATGACCGGCACCCCGTCGAGGCCTGCTGGGGCAGGCGTGCCACACTGCAGCAGCACGTACCGAAACGCCTGGCGGGCCTCCGGCCACGGCCGCGCGACTGTGACGAGCTTGTAGTGGCCGCGATATTCTACCTGGAAGCCCGTGGCATATTCGACGCGGGCTTTAGCTGGAAAGTAATCGGTCTCGGGCGCGTAATCGGCAACACAATCTGCCCGAGCGGGCGCGACCGGCGAATCCGGCAGCGGCGCGCACCCCCAGCTCGAGACCCAAAGCAATACCGCCAGGATCGCCGCTCCCAGACCCTTCCCTGCCGCCTTAGAACCGGGCGCGTTTGAACTCCAACGCACAGCGCTCACATCCGTACCTCGCAGATGAAAACCGATTGCGTGCATGCTAGCGGCGGGCGTTCTGACTCGGGGGGGGATTTAAAGCCCCCGTTACAGCTGCGGGACAGTGTCGGATTCGCACCGAACTTTCCCCTTTACTCTCGGTGGCTGCTCCCCACCGAAACCACTAGTTACCCAACGCCAAAGACATAGCACACTTTGGGAAACCCAGTGACGATCTCCAAGTAGCGGCAGCGGCTCGAGCGCTTGTAAAACCGACTCAAAAGGGCATCGCATCGACGACGCGGCCCTCGACTAGGCAATACCCCCACTCGGGATGGGCGGCTAGCTGCCGCTCTACGAGCGCTCGTCCCATGGGGCGCTCGTAGAGCTCTTGGAGGCGATCACGACTGGGGATATCGGGGTTTGTTGGGGTTGGAGCCGTTATCTCAGCAGCAGGGGCCTCTTGCAGGCGAGCGAACTTGGCCGCAACAGTGGCTTTGGTGGGGCGATCTCGGCGCGCGAATGCGGAAGGGAGATAAGGTGCCCGCACGCCCAAAGCCTTGGCCTTGAGAGCCTCGTCGGCCAGGCGATCGCATTTGCGCAAAAACCCATCCCAGAGATCTCGGCCTTTGACTGGATCGCGCAGTTCGCTGCGAGCGCGGGCAATGGCCGTTTCGAGGGGCTCGCCTTTGTGGACGTAGTATTGCACCCGTTCTTCTTCAAAGGCTGGGTAAGGGACGCCCGGTTCGATTTCCCAATCCCGCTGGATTTTTTGGCTCTCTCCTAGAGCGATGCCGGCTTTAAATTCGTCCCAAAAAGGAGACAGTACCCCTTTGCTGAGCCCGTCGACGATTTTGAAGGCCCAGCCGGAGGGATTGGCAAGGCTCTGCTGCTGGGCGTAGGCCAACAGCGCTCGCTGGAATGCTTCGAACTCGGTTTCTGAAGACCAGGGTCCGGCAAAGCGGTAATGGGGGCTCACGCTAACGGCAATGGGCGATCGCTGCAGGGGGAAGTAGGCGTCGGTATTGGTGGTATCGGTTGGGGTGGCCTGGGGCACGCTCGCTGCGCCGCTGCCCAGGAGTAGCCGCTCGAGCCGGTCGCCATGCAACAAGTATTGGTGGCGCCGGGCATCGAGTTCGCGCGCGTCGAGGAGCGATCGCGCGACCAGAAGTTGTCGGGCGCGGGTCTGCTCGTTGGGGGTGAGGCCGGTTTCGCGGGCGATCGCGGCAACCTCGAGGGTCAGCCACTGCCCGGGCTGGGCGCGCGCGAGCAGTAGGCCGCACAAGAGTGCTGCGGTGACGCCACCGGTTGCCTCGCTCAAGTGCGGGTAGTACGTTGCTGGGGAGCCCAGCTTTTGCCACCACTGCTGCATCTCTTGTACTATCTCTTTTTGCATCCTAAACCCTTCTGCCAAACCTGACTAGTACGCTCGGGCGCGTCGCGGGGTTTCTGTGACGCAGAGCGAAGCAGGTGCGTGCCCGGCTTGGGCTAAAGATTTGCTGGCTGCGACCGGTAGATTTGGCGCTCGACCGAGCACCAGCCGAGTGGAGAGAAAACCACATCTGTGCTAGAACGATGCGGACCCAACGTTTCGGAGCGACTCCGCACTATGCGTAACGATTTCGACATTCCGATCGACCTCGAGGCGGTCTGGCGCTGGCTGCCGCGCGTCGCAGTGGCCGGGGGTATTTTGTGGATTGCGGCTAGCAGCAATCCCTTTCGCTTCGTTGAAAACGGTCAGAACTTAGTCGTTTTTTCCTGGTTCGGTGGGATTCAGGAGGCCCCCCTCAGACCGGGCTTTCATCTGGTGCAGCCCCTGACGGCTGAGACTTACCCCTTTGATGTCAAAACGCGCGCCCTCTCTTGGATTGACGGCGATGCGAGTGCCTACGGGCCGCGCCTGGTCGCCCTCTCCCAAGACGGGCAAGAAATTCTCGTCGAGATTACCCTGCAGTATCGCGTCGTCGACCCGCCGACCGTGTTTGCCCGCCTCGGCTCCGAAGAAGATTACGTCCGCCGCATCGCCCCGGTGGTCCGATCGGTGCTGGCCTCCGAGGCGGCAGCATTTTCCGCCCAAGATCTCTACTCGGGCGGCCGCCCGGTCTTGCAGGCCCAGGTGCGCGAGCGCCTCTCACAGTATTTGCAGCAGTTTGGCATTGCCACTATCGATTTGCTGCTGCGCGACGTGCAGTTCGATCCGGATTTTGTCAAGGCAATCGAGCAGAAAACCATTGCCGAGAACCGCCTCGCCCAAAAGGAATTTGAAATCGAGCAAGCTCGCCAGGACGCTCGCAGTATCGTTGCCGAAGCTGAAGCCGAGGCGGGCAAGCTGCAGGCTAAAGCCGACGCGCTCACGCGCAACCCGCAGTACCTTGACGTGGTGAAATCCGACATCTTCGGCTCGACGCTTGATGTCTTGGTGACTGAGTAACTATTGGAGAACCCAACCACGATGGATTTTCGCGCTGATAACTTTTCGGGTAGGGGCACTACCTGGGCATGGGCTCTAGCGGCGGCCGCCCTGATCGGGGGCTCCTTGCTCGCTCGCGCGCTGGCCTACGTGACGCCCCCGGGGCAGGCAACCGTCATTTTTGATGCTTTTCGCGGCCTGCAGCGCGATCGCATTCGGCAGCCGGGGGTTACGCTCCTGGTCCCGTTTGTCGAGCGCCCCATTTCCTATGAGATGCGCACCCGCACTTGGGAGTTTTCCGACGATGTCGGCCCCAACACGCTCGGTAGCGCCATCACCGTCAATAGCGCCGACGGCCAAGCCTTCGCCATCGAGGTCTATGTGGCCCTGCGCCCCAACCCCGATACCCTCGACGACCTCCATGCCGAGCTAGGGGAAAATTACCGCAGTACCATCATCGTGCCGATCGTGCGCTCGAAGTTTCGCGATGTGGCAGCCGAATTCGATTCGGCGGATTTTTACCAACGCGATCGCCGCGCTCGCATTGAAGCCCGCGCTCTAGATGCGATTTCGGCAGAAATGCCCGCAGCCGACCACCAGGGCCAGCGCGCGCCGCTTGTTCTTGTCGAGAGCCTATTTATCGATACGCCAGACTTCCCCGAAGGACTCAAAGAGTCGATCGAGCGCAAGCAGGTCGCCTCCATCACAGCCGAGACGGCCGGAGTGCGAGCGGAAATTCAAGCCAAAGAAACAGAGCGCGTTTTAATCTTGGCGGCGGCCAACCAAGAGGCCATTCAACTCAAAGGTGAAGCCGCCAGCGCCAACGCCCAGCTTGCCGATTTATTATTCTTCGAGCGCCTCCAGGAGCGAGTCGAGGGGGCCAATGGCTCGGGGCGATTGCCTTTCCGGATTCTGCGCGTTGAGGGCGATTCAACCGTATTTCTCAATGTCGATGCCGAGGATGCGGCCCGCCTGCAGCAGGCACAGTAGCCTCAAACTTTATCGGCTGCCTTCAGGCATTCGTAGGCAGCGTTGATGCGCTTGCTTTCTTCTTCGGCGACCGACCGGATCTTGTCTCCGAGCTGGGCAACCTTGTCGGGATGGTGTTCGGCGATTTTGCGGCGGTAAGCACCGCGAATCTCGGTGGCGGTCGCATCCGGCCCCAGATTGAGAGCTGCCAGAGCTGCGACGACTTTATCGTCTGGTTTGGAAGGAGCAGCAGCAGTCCTGTCAGAGCGATCGCCAGTGCGCCAGGTGCGCTCTGTCGCGACGAGCTGAACCTTACCCCAGGCGTCGATCCAAATGGCAAAGCTGCTCGAGCAATGACCGCATTTGCCAATCGGCCCTGGAGGTGGCAAGCGCACGCGCATTTTCTGCCCACAGGTCGGGCAGGCAAATATCCCGGACGCCCCATGGGGATACCCCCTGGCCGTAAAGTAGCCACTCGCGTCTTGTTTGGGGACGATGGCCAGGTAAATCCACCAGAGAACTTTGGCCGTCGGCACCAGGGTCAGCAGCGCCCAGAAGGGCGAGAGCCCCGCATCGCGGCAGCGCTTGACCTGGGCGATCGAGAAAATGTAGAGGAAACCGATTCTGAGGCCATCGGCGACAATCCCCGGCGGCAAGTCGGCCATGCCAAAGCTGGCGACAATCGAAACGGCCGCGATCGCTGTGTAGGAAGGTCTAGAAAACCTCCCCCGGAACGAAATCAAGCTCCAGGGATCGATTGTTTCTGTGGACATGAGATGGACGAATCGATTGCCGGGCGAGTGGCTCTTGGGAACTGGGCTCGCAAGACTTGTCAGGTGTCTTTGAGTTGCAGGCGCTCGCCCGATTCAATTATTCCACTCTCCATAGCTAATAGGATGCCAAAAGAATTTAAATTGAGTAAGGCCGATTGACGAACGAGGATGTAGGTGGCGTGAAGGGAAAATTTGCAATTGCGAGTCTGACGGTGGCAACGAGTATTCTGGTGGGCTGCGGTGCGGAGACACCCGTTGGCACCGGCGGTGGCCCCAGCCGGCTGGAGATCGTCCGCGAGCGCGGCCAGCTCATCTGCGGTGTCAGCGGCCAACTGCCGGGATTTAGCTTCATCGACGCAGCCGGCAACTACAGCGGGCTCGATGTTGACATTTGCCGAGCGCTCTCAGCGGCTATCTTTGACGATCCTGACAAAGTCGAATACCGCAACCTGAACGCCAAAGAACGCTTTGCCGCGCTCCAAAGTGGCGAAATCGACGTGCTCAGCCGCAACACGACCGTCACTCTCAATCGCGATGTGACCGTGGGCCTCGAGTTCGGGCCGGTAATCTTTTACGACGGCCAGGGCATGATGGTCAAGGCTGCTAGCGGGGTCAATACCCTCAATGGCCTCCGAGATGAATCGGTTTGCGTGCAGACCGGCACCACCACAGAGCAAAACCTAGCCGATCGCATGGCCGAGCGCGGCATCGACTACACGCCGATTGTGTTTGAAGACTTCAACGTTGCTCTTGCCGCCTATGCCGAGGGCCGTTGCGTGGGCGTAACCGCCGATCGATCGCAGCTCGTCTCGCGGCGATCGACGCTGCCTCGCCCCGAGGAGCACCGCATCCTCGACGATACCCTCTCCAAAGAGCCCCTCGCCCCGGCTGTCAGCGACGGCGACCCTGAGTGGGCCGCAACCCTGCGCTGGACGGTCCTGGCTATCATTGCTGCCGAAGAGCTCGACGTCAGCTCCAGCAACTTAGACGAGCGTCTGGGGAGCAAAAACCCCGAAATTTCTCGATTCTTGGGCCAAGAAGGCACTCTAGGCGCGGATTTGGGCCTGAGCCCAGATTTTGCCGTTCGCATCATTCGCCACGTCGGCAACTACGGCGAGATTTATCAGCGCAACTTAGGCCCAGCGACACCGCTCAATTTGCCTCGCGCCCAAAACGCTATTTGGTCGGAAGGGGGGCTGTTGTATGCGCCACCCTTCCGGTAACAGGCGCTCTGGGTTCGCGAAGGCAATCGCCGCGATCTGGCACGATCGGCGGCGCCGCCGCTCTGGGTTGTTGCAGGGCCTTGTCATCGCAGCTGTGGTTGTCTTCGGGGTTTGGTTGGGCCTGAATCTCGATCGCAACCTGAGCGCTCGGGGGATTGCCTTTAGCTTTCGTTTTTTAAGAGAGCGCGCCTCTTTTGATATTGGCGAGGCGATCGTCGCCTACAGCCCCACAGACGCCTACCAGCGTGCCATTTGGGTGGGCGCGCTCAATTCTCTGCGCGTCGCGGCAGCGGGTATCCTGCTGGCAACCGTGGTGGGGACGATCGTTGGCGTTGCCAGCTTGTCGAGTAATTGGCTTGCGCGCGCGCTCGCTCGGGCCTATGTCGAGATTCTGCGCAATACACCGCTACTGCTGCAGTTGCTGTTTTGGTATTTTGTGGCTTTCGTGCGAGGCGATACGTTAGCGCTACCCGGTCGCGTTTTTTTGACCCCCGACGGGACTCTCGTGCCGGGGCTGCAACCTATCGCGCTCGGTAGCGCGGTCGCCGGGCTGGTCGCCGCAGTGCTTTTGCTGGCGTGGCGCCGGCACTCCCCCAAGACTGTGGGGCTGACGGCTATTGGCGCGATCGGCGCTGCTGTTGCGATCGCCTCTTGGCAGCCGCAGCTCATCTTCGATCTGCCCCGACTCGACCCCGAAGCCGGCCGCGCGGTTGGCGGCTTGCGTTTGAGTCCGGAGTTTTCGGCGCTGCTGGCCGGATTGACGTTTTATACGGCTGCTTTTATTGCTGAAATCGTCCGTGCGGGTCTAGAGTCGGTGCCGCGCGGTCAATGGGAAGCCGCTCGCGCCCTCGGCCTCAAGCCGTGTCTGGTTCTGCGATTGGTCGTTTTTCCCCAGGCCCTGCGCGCGATCGTACCGCCGTTGACTGGGGAGTATCTCAATCTCTGGAAAAACTCCAGCCTAGCAGCCGTTGTCGGCTATCCCGATCTGTACTTTGTTGCCTCGACAACTTTCAATCAAACCGGTCGCGCCGTGGAAGTGATGCTCTTGTTGGGGCTGGCTTACTTGAGTGTTAGCTTGGCTATTGCTGGGGCGGCTAATTCGGTCAATCGTGCCATCGCTCGGTATGGCTAGGAAGAATGACGAGTATCGACTTGGGGCGATCGAACGCGTCTCATGCGGGAGCGCAACTGATGGTTGTGGCTGTCAAACATCAGGCACAGCCCGAGGTTGAAAATCGCCAAACCCACCCCACCAATCGGCACCCAGCTAATATCTGCGGCAATTTTGCGGACTAACCCTTCACCAAAAACGCACAATCCGAAACCGACGAGCAAAATACCGCCGATCCCTTTGACCAACCAGAGAGCTTTATCCTGCGACATGAGGTTGTTCTGCATGAAAAATTGGGGTTGCGAGCCCCTACTATAGCGTGGGCTCTGTAGAAGGGAGAGGGCGCAGAAAAAACGCTGCGGCCCATACTCTCGTGGAGATAGCCGGCCTAGTCTGAGAGCAGATCGCCTCGGACCTTGCGGGGGAAAGTAACCCGAAATGTAGACCCTTCCTTCGGACAGCTCTCGACAGCAATCTGGCCGCCCATCAGACGGGCCAAAGAATCGCTGATGGTCAGACCCAGACCCGTTCCAGAATAACGACGTGTGGTGCTTTGATCGGCTTGCCAAAACTCCTTAAATACGTCCTTTTGCTGCTCGAGACTCATGCCAATACCCGTATCGGCAACGGCCATTTCCAACCAGCGAGAGTCGAGTTCCCGAATGCAAACTGTGATACTCCCGGTCTCGGTGAACTTGAGAGCATTGGAGAGTAAGTTCACCAAGACTTGCCGCAGGCGGGCGCTATCGTTGATGACCTCGGGGTCGGTAAGCTGGTTCTCAAAAGAAAGAGCGAGTTTTTTTTCATCGGCCAACGATCCCAATTCATCGAGGGTGCACTCGATGAGGGTCGGCAGATCGAAGCGCTCCGGTCGCAGCTGCATGCGACCGGCCTCCATCTTAGAAAGGTCGAGAATGTCGTCGATCAGGCGCAGAAGAATTTTGCCGTTACTGAGGATGCGCTCGAGCATGGTCTGTTGGGATTTGCCCAAGCGCTCGCTGGCCTGACGTTGCAGCACCTGGGAGAACCCGATGATGGCATTCATCGGCGTGCGCAGTTCGTGGGACATGGTCGTGAGAAATTGCGACTTGACCCGTGCCGCTTGGATGAGTTCGAGGTTTTGGTGGTGAATTTTGCGCTGCTGTCGCTCGAGGGCGGCATTCTGGGTGGCCAGGATGCGATTTTGGGTTTCTAGCCGGGCTTCTCTTTCTTCGAGGGCTCTCAGGAGGCGAGCGTTATCAGTGGCGATCGCCGCTTGCTCGGCAATGGCCTGTAGGAGGTGGCGATCGGTATCTGAGAATGGGTCTTGCCTCGCATCCCACTGCCCAATTGCGAGGGTGCCCAGGTACCCTGACTGGGCCGAATCGATGGCTGCTACCCACAGGTTAGCGGGCAACCCCCGCTCGGCATGGTCTTGCAGGCAAACCCCACCGGCAGTGGTGGTTTTTAGGGCAACAATCAAAGCGTCAGTCTGAATTCGGTCGGTACGGGTCCCTGCTAGCGCGGCCAACTCTAGGGTTTTGGCATCGCCGTTCTCGTCGCACAAAGCGATCGCACAGACCTGCGCGCGCGTGATTGCCTCGCAGGTCGCGACCGCGATCGCCTGCAGCAGCTCGGCCAGGTCGTGGCGTTGGTTGAGACGATTGGTGAGCTGCTGGAGGGCGCGTAGTTGCTGCTGCTGGCTGCTCAGCGTTTGCATGGCCTGTCGCAAGCTATCGTTGGCTGTCTGAGCCTCCTGGTAGAGGCGCGCGTTATCGATTGCCAAAGCCGCCCGACGCGCCAAATCTTCGGCCAAAACCAAGTCCTGATAGGTATAGGGCTGGGGCGAAGTCGCTCGCGCCAGCCACAGAGCCCCGACGGGAAGGTCGCGCACCAGCAAGGGCACGCACAGATAGGCCCGACAGCCCGCAACGGCGAGTAATTCTTGATGGCAGGCTTCGGGGGCGAGCGTTCCAAGCTGGCCGGGGTTGAGCTGAAAGCGCAAATCGGAGCGCCCGGTACGCAGGACCGCACCACTCCCATAGCTCGGACTGTCGATGTAATCCTGTAGCTTCCAGATGGCCTCCGTTCGCTGCGGATCGACGTGGGTGGCTGCCACCCGCTGCAACTTGAGACTTTCTCGGTCGATTAGGTCTGCCGCGCACCAATCAGCCAAAAATGGCACGGCCAACTCGGCCAAATTTGCCAGGGAAGTCTTGGGGTCTAGAGATGCCGAGAGACACTGGCTGGCAGCGGCCAAAAAGCGCGATCGCTCCTCCGAGCGCCGCCGCTCGGTTACGTCAATTACCGTCCCCGAGACGCGCTGGGAAGCGATGCCATCCGCTTGCTTGCGAGCTTGACCGCGCAGAATGCAATCGCGATACTCGCCGCTGGCCGCTCGCAGGCGAAACTCCACCTCCAAAGGCAAGCGGCACTGCAGGTGGGCTTCTATAGCAGCCAGCAGGAGTTGGCGATCGTCGGGATGCAGGAAGCCCTGAACGCGCGCAATGCTCAGCCAACTGTCGTCTACGTCTAGGCCTGCGAGCTTGCAAAGGAAGTCATTGCAAAACACGACACCGCGCCCGAGATCCAAATCCCAGATGCCCTGGTCGAACCCCTCAATGATGGGCCGCGCCCTTTCCTCACGCTCCAAAAGGAGCTGATTGGCCGTAGCAGCGGCCTCCCGGGCACCGTACAAATTCAGCGCGCGCCAGAGCCCGACGGCGATGCGCTCGTCACTCTGGCTGGAGACCGAGAGGCAATCGCAGGCTCCCGCTTGTAGGAGGTAAAGCATCTGGCGATCCGTCGCGCCGGCAAGTAAAACAACGGTCGGTACGGGATCGAACGTTGCGATCGCCGCTTGCGGGTCCCTGCAATCGGTCGTGGGTACGCTCAAAAAAACGCAGCCAAACTCAGAACGGTCCGCCAAGCTCAGGAACTCCGCCCCCGCAGCCAGCGTTTCGGCTTCTAGCAGCTCCAGGTCCGATCGCTGGCGAGCCAGGACTCGGCGCATTTGCTGGCGGCGCTCGCAATCTCCGTCGACGATCAGTACCTTAGCCATGCCTTCACAATCGCTCGCGTCGCCCGTTGCAAAGAATTTTATCTTTAGCGCGCCAGCCAAGAACCCCCCAGCCTCTTTTTTACGTCTTGCGTCCCATGCCGGGTTTTTCAATCCAGGCAAACCTGCTGCGGCCCCTAGGACATCGATGCACGAAACTGACAACGATACCACCCCTGTGGAGCAACCGACGACGGCGACGACGATGTCTGCCTCGCGCGAGGCGGATATGGCGCCCGGCCCGCTCGGAGAGCTGCCCGGCTACGCTGATTGGCACGCGATCGCCGATCGGCTCTACCAAGATAATCGCAAGCTAGTGGCGCGGGTTGAGGCCCTAAAAACGGCCCTCCAAGCAACCCAGCAAACCCTGGATATCGAGCGGGTGAAGTCCTCAAGCATCACCGAGCTAGAAACGGAAAAAAAATTGGCCCTCGGTAATGCCCTGCAGGCTTGTCAAAGCCTAAACCAAGAGCAATTTCGCACCATCGCCACACTTTCGGAGCGCCTGGAGGTATCCCAAGACCGCGCTCAGCAATTGGAGGGTGAGTGCCTGGCGCTGCAGGCGGCCTGCCACGAGCAAGCCGAGCGGACCAGCCGCGCCCAGCACGAAATGCAATCTCTGCGCGAGGGCCTCGAGCGCCACCGGCGGCAGTCTCTGCAGGTGCAGGCCGCGCTCGATCGCTATCTTCGGGAAGCCGCCCTCAAAAACAACCACAGCAATGCTTGGCCGCCCCCCATCATTGGCATCCGGGAGACCGACGAGGCAGACCGAGATCCCAGCGCTGCGAGTTCTGCGGCTTCCTTTGCAGCCGACGATCTTTGGGATAGCGAGCCCCCAGAAGATCCCGGTAGCGATGATATCAACATTATCGGCACCATTGCTGACCTCAAGACAGTTGCCGACACGACGGTCCCAACCTCGACTGCTGCGGACCTCTTTGTTTCTGTCGTGCCAGCGGGTACCTCTAAAAAAATCAAAAGCTTTGCTGCCATCGAGCTGCCACAGTTCTAAGATCCCACTCGCCAGGGCAAGGCATCATAAAACAGAGGCAACCTTTTCTGGGGAGTACCACACGAAAAAATGCAGCGAGGGAGCGGGCTGGTAGTAGCGGCGTTTGTTATGGGTGGTCTTGGCTGGGCGGCACCGGTGGCGGCTCGAGAGGAGTCACCGCCGGTACCGACCGTGCTGCGCGAGACCGAGGCCGCTCCGACAACTTGGACCGATCGCCCGCGCGATCGCCTGCGTTTCCTGAATCTGATGGCTGCAGCAGCGGCCGAAGACCTGCACGAGCGGCCCCTAGGGGAGGCGTCTCAGGCCGTTGCCGAGCGGTTGTTGGGGGCGCAATACAAAGGCGGTCTGCTCGATCGCTTCGCAGACGAGCGGTTGGCCCTCTCGCTCTACGAGTTTGACTGCGTTCTGTTTGTCGAGGCGGTCGTCGCGCTAGCACAAGGGGCGATTGCCCGCGACACTGACTACGGCAACTTCGCGCGCCGCGTCCTATCCTGGCGCTACCGCGACGGCCAGCTGCAGGGCTACTGCAGCCGCCTGCACTACTTTACAGAGTGGATCGCAGACAATGCCCGCCGGGGTAACCTGCAGCCTCTCACCCTGGCGCTCGGCGGGCGGGCACAGGCCAAGCCGCTGACCTTCATGAGCGGCCATCGCCAGCTTTACAAGCATTTGGCCGAGAACGAGGCCAATTTCCGCTGCATTGCAGCGATGGAGGCGCGAGTGACCCGAGATCTGAGGGTCAATTACATTCCAACAGCAGCCATTGCCAATATCTATGCCGAACTCGAGCCTGGAGATATTATCGCCGTTGCCACCGACATTGCTGGCCTCGACGTGACCCATTCGGGGCTCGTTTACCGCTACCCAGACGGTCGAGTCGGATTCATTCATGCCTCTCCGGCCGGGAAAACTGTCATTGCGCCCGACTTACAGCGCTACGTCGCCAATATCGATCGTGCCATTGGCATTATGGTGGCGCGGCCTCTGTGATGGGTCCGCTCCCGGCGGTCGCGCCGTAGCCCCGCGCGCCTTAGAAGAATATCGATTATGAAAGCGGCCATAGCATTGGCGTCTATTTTCTCAATCCTGGGTATTGGAATGCTGGTTGCGGCATTCTTACTTTATCGAAGTACGTCGAACTACTTAGGAAAAGCAGTTCCCGTAAAAGGCACGATTGTGGAGCTCGTGCGATCGCCCGGTGGAATGAGAAGACCTGTTATAGAATTTACGACTAGAGCGGGAGAGACCATTCGGCATGTTTCTCCTGTTGGGAGTAGCCCCCCGCAGTACAAAGAAGGGCAGAAAATCGATCTCCTCTATCGAGAGGGCTCGCCCCGAAAGGCAAAAATAAACACCTTCTTTTCTGTGTGGGGGCTCCCATTGATTTTTACGGGTGTCGGTTCTGCCCTCGTTCTCTTTGGCCTATCGATCCTGGCCGTTGCGGCACTCAGCAAGTAATTATGCATCCGGTTGTCGCTCGAAAAAGACGTCGATCTCGGACTTGGCAGCATCAATGGTCTCGATCTCTTTTTCCCGAAGAGCGTCCTGCACGGCAGCATTTATGGTGTAAGAGTAGAGGGTTTCGTAAAAGTAAACTGTTACGATCGGAAAGGGTTGCGCGCCTGTCGGACCGATGCCCGTTACGTACTCCGCGATTGTAATTACATCCGGTCCCAAACCATCGCGATTGAAATCTCCAAACGCAACGGCTCTCAACTCAAAAAAGGACCAACTTGCAACTTCAGGATCGACGGGCATTGCAAAATACCCCCCCTCACTGGTGGGGCTCCTCCAGTCCAGATGGAGTTTGCTCGGCCCCTCGATAGCAGATCGAGTTGCAATTAAGAATATCTCTCCAGACTCGGGTACGGTCACCGCGAAACTTTGCGCTGCGATCGTGCTGCGGCCCGGCCCCAGTTCGCCTGCACCAACATCGAACTCAACAATCTCCGACTCATCCGCACTCAGCAAGCGAGATGGATAAGCCCCGATCTCAGAGGCAAGATTCGACGCGGGAGCCCGAGCTGCTGCAGGGGTGGAATCTGCAGTCGAGCCCTCCGGCACGGCGATATTCGTTCCGCCACAGCTAGCAAGCAAGAGGGCGATCGCCATGTTTGCGAGTGAGGAAGATTGGCCCATGGAGCGGAGGAGTTGCTTGGCATTCATGCCCGATTCTAAAGAGCGATAAAACCGGCAGCTGAACCTCACGTGGCATGCCAAAATCCGAGTGCATGCGGCCAGCGCCCCGTCTACTATACACGTCCGGGCAACGTGTAAAACGGCAATGACATTTGGGTCCACCTCGGGTTGGGCCATCTGTGGGGCTTCTGCATAAAGCTGAAAGCGCTTAGAACCCTGCTATGCAAGCGTGCTTTCAGCTTTCTCAGGTAGGTGGCCGCATCTTTTCAGGCTACACTCGGCGCTCGCTCACCCCTGGGGCCGAACATTGAAATTGCCAAATGCAGTTAGGGACTTCCTGCCACCGGCTGCAGTGAAAATTCAGCGTATTGTGAGGTCACCAAGTATGAAACGCTCCATCACATCAAAAACCCTCGGCATTCTTGCCACTCTGTCTGCTGTTGCCCCAACGGCTTTGGTCCTTTACACAGCAGCAGCTCCCCAGGTGAGTGCCGCCACTCGCACGGCTTACACGCCCCACACATTGGTCCATGCTGCCTACAACGGTCGCCTCGAAGGCATCCCCAGCTTCGCGCTGCTGAAGCGCGCCGTGGCCCTACGACAGGTTCGGGCCGAAGATGTCATTGAAGCTGCGATTTCTCAAGGCCGCCTGAGCGAGGAGCGCCTCGAGGACCGGGCATTCCGCAGTGCCGTCCGGGCCAACTTGCGCGGCCTGAACGACAATCTCTAGAGAGCAATGTACGACGTCGTCGCAGCGCGTGATTCAGCAGCGCCCGAAACTTAAGCGGGATATCTCGCCTACTAGAACGAGCCGGGCATCGACTGGCTGCTTGAGATCGGCCAGTCGATGCCCGGCTCATAAATTACTGCCGATTTTCCCGGCGTTCTGCTCGCGTCGCCGCCATATGCCGAAGGATTGAGTTCTGGAGAGTATGGGGTTTGATACAGCACTCATGCTCCTACCTTCTCAATCACCCCAGTAACTTTGCGATCTAGCAAGTGGTCCATCACTACAGTGCCCGGCCACAATTGTGGCACAAGCTTCTAAGTCACGAACTCTAAGAAATCTAGTCCTTTCATCAATTTGTTGACTGTCTTATAGGTGAGAATGCCTGTCGTTACCATTTAGGCGCACCCGGTCGCCGCGCTAAGGGCTGTATTGGAGATCGCGTTCCGTTACTGCACGGCACTGCCAATCTTAGAAAATCTCGATAATACGGCGGCCAAAACAACCCTGCTGCGATCGCAAGCGACAGCTTCGATATTCGCCAGGAACATCACTGAGACTGCCGATTTTCCTCTGCGCCCTCGCATGCCCCTACGTTAGGATCGGCCCAACGACGACGACCGCAACAGCCCTCGCGGCAAAAAATCCATGAGAGACCTCCGAACCTTCATCGAACGGCTCGAAGCCAAAGGGCAACTGCGCCGCATTACCGTTCCGGTGGACCCGGATCTCGAAATTGCCGAAATTGCCAACCGCATGCTGCAGGCTGGAGGTCCGGCCCTCCTGTTTGAGAGCGTCAAGGACTCGGACATCCCTGTAGCTGTTAATTTGCTCGGCACCCTCGAGCGCGCCTGCTGGGCGTTTGGCATGGACTCGCCCAAGGAACTAGAAACAATCGGCCAAAAGCTAGCACTGCTCTATCAGCCCCGACCGCCTAAAAAGTTTTCCCAGGCCGTGGAGATGGGCAAGGCTCTATTCGATGTCGTCAAAGCCAAACCCGATCGCGACTTATTTCCCCCTTGCCAGCAAGTTGTCCTCAAAGGCAAAGAGGTCGATCTGAGGCGCTTGCCCCTGCTGCGGGTATACGCCGGGGATGCTGGCAAAGTCATCACCCTGGGCCTGATGGTGACCCGCGACCCGGAGACAAAGATACCCAATGTTGGGGTCTATCGCCTGCAGCTGCAGTCCGAGCAGACGGCCACCGTGCAGTGGCTCTCGGTGCGCGGCCCCAGCCGCCACCTACGCAAAGCTGCCGAGCGCGGCGAAAAGCTCGAAGTCGCGATCGCCATTGGTGTCGACCCTTTGCTCATTTTGGCCGCGGCGACGCCTCTGCCCATCGACCTCTCGGAGTGGCTGTTTGCCGGACTCTACGGTGGCAAAGGCGTTAATTTAGCGAAGTGCAAAACCGTCGATCTCGAAGTTCCGGCTACCTCAGAAATCGTTCTCGAAGGCACCATTACCCCCGGCGAAACTGCGATAGATGGCCCTGCCGGAGACCACATCGGCTACTACGGCCCCATCCGAGAAGAGGCCCCTTTACTGCGCTTTCACTGCCTGACCCATCGCAAAAATCCTATTTACCTGACCTCTTTTAGCGGCCGCCCCCCCAAAGAAGACGCCATGATGGCTCTGGCGCTCAATCGCATCTATACGCCTATCTTGCGGCTGCAGGTCCCAGAAATTGTGGATTTCTTCTTGCCGATGGAAACGCTTAGCTATAAAGCTGCCATTATTTCTATCGACAAAGCTTATCCAGGCCATGCCCGGCGAGCGGCCCTGGCTTTTTGGACGGCGCTGCCGCAATTTACCTATACCAAATTTGTCATCGTTGTCGACCGCGAGATTAATATTCGCGACCCCCGCCAGGTGACCTGGGCTGTAACCTCGAAAGTCGATCCGGCCCGCGACGCATTCATTTTGCCCGAGAACCCGTTCGACCGGCTTGATTTTGCCACTGAAAAACCCGGCCTCGGCTCTCGCATGGGTATCGATGCCACCACCAAGGTCTATCCCGAGACCGATCGCCCTTGGAGCGAAGAACTCAGGCCAGATCCCGAAACAGCAGCAACAGTCAGCCGCCGCTGGGCCGAGTACGGCTTCGAGGATATCAATCTTGCCGATGTTGATGCCAACAAATTCGGCTATGAAATAGGCACTCATCGTTAAAAAATTGCCGGCAGCGCCCGGTTATTGAGGCGACTATTGAGGCGACAGAGCGATTACTTTTTGCAAGACTAATTTGGGTGTGCTAACATAGTTGATGGCCGGTTGGGCGGAAGGCACGCGCGGGCAGGTTGTTTTGGCAGCTGCCATACGCGCATCTTTTCGAGACCTGCGGATACTGGAGCAACGGTTACTTGCTAGCTCAAGCAAGTGAGGCCTGTCAGCTCTAAGTCTGTAACCCGATTTCTGGTCCGAGCGCTGCTGCAGGATTATCAATATTGTTTCGTTCGGCTGCGAATTGCATGGCTGCGATTCGCGCCCGATGCTGCTTTTTGAGAGCAGCTATTGCGTATTGGCGGGCTCAAGCTTTTGAGTCTTCTGCCCGGCACCGATTCTCGTCGAGCGGGATATGGGGCCGGATCTTTTGAGTCTGGCGACGTTTAAAGCGGTTTAGTTTTCGAGCGATTGAGGCGAGCAGGTCATGGCAAAAGTCGGACTGATAGGTCATAAGATCGGAATGACCCAGATATTTGACAGGGAAGAGGGAATTGCGATTCCCGTAACGGTCTTGCAGGCCGGTCCTTGCACGGTCACCCAGGTCAAGAGTGAGGAGACTGATGGCTACAACGCCATCCAGCTCGGCTACAAAGAAGTCAAGCAAAAGCTTCTCACCAGACCCGAGTTGGGCCACCTCTCTAAGTCCGGGGGCACCGCCTTGCGGCACCTTAAGGAGTTCAAGGTCGGCGACGTGGGCGAATACAAGCCCGGCGATCGCGTTACTGCTGACATCTTTGCCGAAGGAGAACTCGTTGACGTTCGTGGCAGGAGTATCGGTAAGGGTTTCGCTGGCAACCAGCGCCGCAACAACTTTTCGCGGGGCTTGATGACCCACGGTTGTAAGAACCACCGCCTGCCCGGATCCATCGGCCCTGGCACGACACCCGGCCGAGTCTATCCCGGCCGCCGCATGGCCGGCCACATGGGCGATGCCACGGTCACGGTTCGCAAGTTGAGGGTCGTTCGCGTTGATGCAGAGCGCGGCCTGCTGTTGGTGAAAGGCTCGGTTCCGGGCAAGCCCGGCGGCCTGGTGAGCATCGCAGCGGCCACCATTGTCGGCCAAAACGCTTGAGCGGATTTTAGTTACACATCCGGAGATGAGGGGGTTACCGTTCGTGGCCAGTTATGAGATTAAAGATTGGCAGGGAGAGGCAGCAGGCACTATCGACCTGGAGATGAGTGTCGCCCGCGAGGAGAATGCGTCTCACATCGTCCACCGCGCCCTAGTCAGGCAGAGAACCAACGCGCGCCAGGGCAACGCCTGCACTAAAACGCGGGCCGAAGTGCGCGGTGGCGGTAAAAAGCCCTTCAAGCAAAAAGGCACCGGTCGCGCTCGCCAAGGTTCCTCGCGATCGCCCCTGAAGCCGGGTGGCGGCACGATTTTTGGCCCCAAGCCCCGCGAGTTCGACCTCAAGATGAATCGTAAAGAGCGGCGCTTGGCCATTCGTACGGCCTTCATGGGCCGCCACGAGGATACTGTAGTGGTCGATTCGTTCCTCGACAAGCTGCAGCAGCCCAAGACCAAGGAATTGTTTTCGGCGCTGGTGCGCTGGGGCATCACCTCAGACATGAAGGCAATTGCAATTCTGGATGAAATTTCAGAAGCTCTGTACCTATCGGCTCGCAATATTCCCAATCTTAAGATCCTAAGAGCGAATAACTTAAACGTTTACGACCTATTGGCAGCTGACAAGATTGTCGTTTCCTCATCTGCAATGGGTACGATCTCGGAGGTTTATGACAATGCAGCTAACTGATGCGAGTTCGTTCGATCTAATCGTCAGCCCGATTGTGACCGAGAAGGCCGCATTGCTGATGGAACAGAATAAGTACGTATTTGATGTCGATAGACGGGCGACCAAAGACCGAATCAAGCAGGCGATCGAGGCTTTCTTCGAAGTGAAAGTCATTGACATCAATACATCCAATCGCCCCCACAAGAAGCGTCGCGTTGGGCGCTTCATTGGCTACAAGCCAAGCTACAAGCGAGCAATCGTCACCCTCGCACCGGGCGACAAGATAGAGCTTTTCCCGGGACTCTAGGGCATTAGAAGATAGAGGAGAATTGTTGAGATGGGCACTCGCTCTTTTAGACCGCTTACCCCAGGCACCCGGCAGGCTGTCGTTGCTGACTTTTCTGAGATTACTCGTAGCAAGCCCGAGAAATCTCTGACCAAGTATGTCCACCGTGCCAAAGGCCGCAATAATCGGGGCGTCATCACCAGTCGCCGTCGCGGTGGCGGCCACAAGCGGCTCTACCGCATCATCGACTTCCACAGAAGCAAGCGAGACATGGCCGCCGTTGTGGAATCCGTCGAGTACGACCCCAACCGTAACGCTCGCATCGCCCTACTCGAGTACGAGGACGGCGAAAAGCGCTACATTCTCTGCCCGGCTGGCCTGCGCCCCGGCAAGACCGTTATTGCCAGCGAGGAGGCCCCCTTCGAGGAGGGCAATGCCATGCCTCTGGCTAAAGTTCCCCTGGGCTCGGAAGTCCACAACGTCGAGCTTATCGCGGGCCATGGCGGCCAGATGGTGCGCGCTGCCGGCACGGCTGCCCAAGTCATCGCTCGCGAGAAGGGTTATGTCACCCTGAGGTTGCCCTCCAAAGAGGTCCGTATGGTGCGTCAGGAGTGCTACGCCACCCTCGGCAGAGTCGGCAATATCGAGCATCGCAACATCAAGTTGGGTAAGGCCGGTCGCTCTCGGCACCGGGGTAAGCGGCCGCAGGTGCGAGGCAGTGTCATGAATCCCTGCGATCACCCCCACGGCGGCGGTGAGGGTCGCGCGCCTATCGGTCGCAGCGGTCCGGTAACCCCTTGGGGTAAGCCAGCGCTGGGCGCCAAGACCCGCAAGAAGCGCAAGCCTAGCAATGCCCTAATCGTTCGCCGCCGCAACCAAGGATAGGAGGGAGTTTTAGACTATGGGACGTTCTTTAAAAAAAGGGCCCTTCATCGAGGCCAAGCTGCTCAAAAAAGTTGAGAAGCTCAACAGCAAAAACGAGAAGCAGGTCATCAAAACTTGGTCGCGCGCTTCGACGATCATTCCGCAAATGGTCGGCCACACGATCGCCGTCCACAACGGCAAAGAGCACGTGCCGGTCTTCGTGAACGACCAAATGGTCGGTCACAAGTTGGGTGAATTTGCACCCACCCGCACCTACCGCGGTCACGGCAAAGACGATAAGAAATCTCGGAGGTAAGGGGGACCCATATGACATCGCGATCGGCTGCAAAACAATTACTCTCGCCCGAGGTCAAGGCGCATGCGAAGTACATCCGCATGTCTCCTTTCAAGGTTCGGAGGGTCCTCGACCAAATTAGAGGGAAGTCCTATCAAGAAGCCCTAATCGTATTGGAATTTATGCCCTATCGGGCGTGCGAGCCCGTACTCAAGGTGTTGCGTTCTGCTGTTTCTAATGCCGAGCACAATAATGGCTTGAACCCCGCACAGCTCGTTGTCAGCACGGCCTACGCCGACGGCGGGCCGACCCTGAAGCGGTTTAGGCCGCGCGCGCAGGGGCGCGCGTACCAGATTCGCAAGCCGACTTGCCACATCACCGTGGCAGTCGCCCAGGCCCAGTAGCCTCGGCACCCGGCCATCTTCGAAGAGACTAACCAAAGAGGTTCAAAGCAAGTGGGACAGAAAATTCATCCAACCGGTTTCCGCCTGGGAACGACAAAGGAGCACCTCTCGTGCTGGTATGCCGAGCCCAAGCGCTACCCGAGCTTGGTTCGAGAAGACTTCACCATTCGCAACTACCTGACCGGGAAGCTCGAGGGTGCGGGCGTCTCCAAAATTCGTATCGAGCGCAAAGCCGAGCAAGTCGATCTTGAGATTCACACGGCACGCCCGGGCGTAGTCGTCGGCCGCGGTGGTGCGGGCATCGAGCAGCTACGAACGGGCTTGCAGGAGCTGCTTGGCAAGAGCCGCCAGATTCGGGTCAACGTCACCGAGGTCGCCAAGGTCGATGCCGATGCTGTCTTAGTTGCCGAGTACATTGCCCAGCAACTCGAGCGCCGGGTTTCTTTCCGTCGCGTCGTCCGCCAAGCCCTGCAGCGCGCCCAGCGAGCGGAAGTCCAGGGCATCAAAATCCAAGTCAGTGGCCGCCTCAACGGTGCGGAAATCGCCCGAACCGAGTGGGTGCGCGAAGGTCGGGTACCCCTGCACACGCTCCGAGCAGATGTGGACTATGCCTACTGCACGGCCTCGACTACCTACGGCATCCTGGGCATCAAGGTTTGGATCTTCAAAGGTGAAATCATCCCCGGTGAAGAAACTGCCGATGCGATGCCTGCTGCCCCCAGAGCGCCTCGCCGCCAGCGCCGCAAGCAAAACTTCGAAGACCGCTCTGGCGAGTAATTAGAGAAATGTTGGGCAGAGCAAGGCAGTCGCGTGGGATTGCTACTTCAAACGAGGTTATGGGGGATCTGAATTTTTAGATGTTAAGTCCAAAGCGCACGAAATTCCGCAAGCAGCAGCGGGGTCGCATGAAGGGGATGGCCCACCGAGGCAACCAGATCGACTTCGGCGATTTTGCCCTGCAGTCGATCGAGCCCTGCTGGATCACCTCAAGACAGATTGAGGCAGCCCGACGAGCGATGAATCGCTACCTCAAGCGGGGAGGCAGAATTTGGATTCGGATTTTTCCAGACAAGTCGATTACCATGCGCCCTGCAGAAACCCGCATGGGTTCGGGCAAGGGCAACCCTGAGTTTTGGGTCGCCGTAGTCAAGCCCGGCCGCATCTTATTTGAGATCGGAGGCGTAGAGGAGTCGGTCGCCCGAGAGGCAATGCGCTTGGGAGCGCAGAAGCTCCCGGTCAAATCTAAGTTCATCGTGCGTGGAGCGGATAGGTTGTAGAGATGGCTTTATCAAAGATTGCAGACGTACGCGCCTTGGATGGCGACGACATTGAGAAGCAAATTTTCTCCGTCAAGCGCGAACTCCTCGAGCTAAGAGTCAAAAAGAAGCTGGGCTCTCTCGAAAAACCCCACAGGTTCAAGGATCTCAAGAGAAAGCTCGCTCAGTTGATGACTGTAAAAACCGAGAAAGAAAAGCTCGACAACACACCAGACTAAGGACTCATAAGTTATGGCAATCAAGCAGCGCGTTGGGGTTGTAGTGAGTGACAAGATGCAGAAGACCGTCGTGGTCGCGGTCGAAGATCGGATTCCGAGCCCGAAATACGGGAAGTTCGTGATTAAGACTAAGCGCCTGAAGGCTCACAGCGAAGATGAGAATTGCAAGGTTGGCTCGCGAGTCCGGGTCGAGGAGACTCGCCCCCTTAGCAAAACCAAACGCTGGAGAGTCATTGAGGTGCTCGAGTAGGTAACTGGCCCAGATTCTAATTTTTAGTCCCAATGTGGTGGGTTTTATAAATGATTCAGCAGGAAACTATCCTAAACGTTGCAGATAACAGCGGCGCGCGCAAGATTCTTTGTCTTCGCGTCATGCGCTCCGGAAACTGCCCCTATGCCAGAATTGGCGACCAAATCGTAGCAGTTGTCAAGGATGCCGCTCCTAATGCTGCTGTTAAGAAATCTGATGTTGTCAGAGCAGTAGTCGTCCGGACGCGCTATCCGCAGCGCCGCTCGAGTGGGATGTCCATTCGCTTCGACGATAACGCTGCTGTCATCATCAATGCTGATGGCAATCCAAAAGGAACTCGCGTCTTCGGCCCGGTGGCTCGGGAGCTTCGAGACAAAAACTTCACGAAAATAATTTCCCTCGCACCGGAGGTGATTTGAGAGATGGCATCTGCAAGGCGAAAGGCAGCCGCTACCCCCGAAAAGTTCAAGATCCATGTCAAGAAGGGCGATAACGTCCGGGTCATCTCCGGCAAAAGTAAAGGGGTTATCGGGAAGGTTAAAGAAGTTCTCCCCACCAGGGGCTATGTCATTGTTGAGGGGGCCAACATGGTCACCAAGCATATCAAGCCCAGGCAGGAAGGAGAAGAGGGCCGGATCGTGACCGTTGAAGCTCCGATTCACTCTTCTAATGTCATGCTCTATTCGACGAAGGAGGCCTGCACCAGCCGAGTGGGCCACACCTATAACGAGCAAGGGGTGAAGGTCAGGATTCTGAAGAAGACTGGAGAAATACTGGATTAGATTCTGCGCGTGAGAAGAAAGCAGGCGAGATCGTGTTTTTCGTCAGTTGCTTCCAACCGTATCGCTTGAAGGTTTTGTTATGACTCAAAGACTGAAGGTATTGTACGAGGAAAGTATAAAAGGCGCGCTCAAAGAGCAGTTTGGCTTTCCCAATATCCACATGGTCCCGAAGCTTGAAAAAGTTGTCGTGAACCGTGGTTTGGGAGAAGCCTCGCAAAACGCGAAGGCCATTGAATCTTCCCTTAAAGAGCTTGCTATTATCACCGGACAAAAGCCGGTCATTACCCGTGCCAAGAAGGCGATCGCGGGCTTCAAGATTCGGGAGGGAATGCCAGTTGGCGTGATGGTCACCCTGCGCTCCGAGCGCATGTATGCGTTTCTAGACCGGCTCATCAACGTAGCGCTGCCTCGCATCCGCGACTTCCGCGGCATTAGTCCCAATAGCTTTGACGGACGCGGCAATTACTGCTTGGGAGTCCGAGAGCAGTTAATCTTTCCAGAGATAGAATACGATTCTATCGACAAAATCAGGGGCATGGACGTGTCGGTCGTGACGACCGCACGGACTGATGAAGAAGCAAGAGCGCTCCTGAAACTGATGGGTATGCCGTTTCGCAAGAGCTGAGAGATTTGAGGTGAGATTGCTATTTGACATGCAGACGGAGGAAAGGTAGAGGCAATGCCAGCAAATGATGCCGTTTCGGACATGCTGACGAGAATTCGAAACGCTTGTCTGGTCAATCACGAAACCACCGTGATACCTTCAACCAAGCTGATTCGGAATATTGCGCGAGTACTCCAAGAGGAAGGCTTTATCGATGGCTACCGCGAGGAAGCCGATGGCGTTCAGCGACGTCTCGTTGTTTCTCTGAAGTATAAGGGCAAAAATAAATTGCCTATCATTAAGAAGCTTGTCAGGGTTAGCAAGCCGGGACTCAGGGTCTACAGCAAGCACAAGGACATGCCAAGAGTCCTCGGCGGCATTGGCGTGGCGATCGTCTCAACCTCCAGCGGGATCATGACCGATCGCGAAGCTCGCAAGAAGGGAATTGGGGGCGAAGTGCTCTGCTACGTCTGGTAAGTCAGAGTCGAGTCCGGATGTAAGCGTTGTCAGGTCGTCGAAGTTGTTTTTGAAGGGAGCATAGTTCCGTGTCGCGTATTGGTAAGCGTCCGATCCCCGTTCCAAAAGGAGTGGAGGTAAAAGTTGCCGAGGGCCGCTTCGTCACGGTCAAGGGACCCAAGGGCAAGCTAGAGCGCCAGCTGCCTGAGATGGTGAGCGTTTCTCTCAACGAGTCTGAGGTTTGCGTCGAGCGGGCTGACGAGTCTCGCATGGCCCGAGAGCGTCATGGCCTGAGCCGAACTTTGATCGCGAATATGATCGAAGGAGTTTCCAAAGGCTTTGAGTCCAAATTGGAAATTACGGGCGTGGGTTACCGCGCTCAGGTGCAGGGCCGCAACCTCGTCCTCAGCATGGGCTACAGCCATCCCGTCGAGATCGTTCCTCCTGAGGGCATTCAAGTTGCAGTGGAGAAGAATACCTCGGTGACCATCTCCGGCTTCGACAAAGAAGCGATTGGCAACCTGGCTGCAAAAATACGCTCTGTAAGACCGCCCGAGCCCTACAAGGGCAAGGGTATCCGCTACGCTGGCGAGCAGATCAGACGCAAGGCTGGCAAGTCAGGCAAGAAGTGATCGGGGATCCAATAAATTATGAAAAGAAATAGAAAAAGCATCACAAGAAGGCGACACCTGAGAATCCGCAAGCGGATCTCCGGCACGGCCGAGCGGCCGAGGCTCTGTGTCTTTAGGTCCAACCAGCACATGTACGCTCAGATCGTCAACGATGAGATCCATCACACGTTGGTGTCTGCTTCGACTCTCGAAGAAGAAGTCACCCAGATGGTCGCAGCGGGCCATACCTGCGAGGCCTCTGCCGCAGTCGGCCAAGTTCTGGCTCGTCGCGCCCTGGAGTCGGGCATTGTCAAGGTGGTTTTCGACCGAGGTGGAAATTTGTACCATGGAAGGGTTAAAGCCCTGGCTGACTCTGCCCGCAGTGCCGGGCTCGAGTTGTAATGGTTGCGGTGAAAATAGGGGCTCGTTGGAGAGATGCGAGTTGCCGGCAGGTTTTAGTTGTCGAGATTAGAGGGTAACAAGAGAAAGTGGCAAAGCGCGAGCGGTCTAGTGCTAACGAGTCGGAAACGGGCTTACAGGAGCGCGTCATCCAAATTAGGCGAGTTAGCAAAGTCGTCAAAGGCGGTAAAAAATTGAGCTTTCGGGCCGTTGTCATTGTTGGCGACGAGCGCGGCAAAGTTGGCGTCGGTGTTGGCAAAGCTAGCGACGTCATCGGTGCCGTCCAGAAAGGTGTTGCTGATGGCAAAAAGAACACCGTCCAAGTTTCCCTCACCAAGGGAAATTCCGTCGTCCACAAGGTAAACGGGTTTTCGGGCGGTGCCAATGTCATGCTGCGCCCGGCGTCTCCGGGTACTGGTGTAATTGCTGGCGGGGCAGTTCGGACCGTGCTCGAGCTTGCCGGCGTGAAGAACGTTCTTGCCAAGCAATTGGGCTCGAGCAACCCGCTGAACAACGCGCGGGCTACAGTCGATGCCCTTGCCTCGCTGCGGACTATCGTCCAAGTCTCCCGCGAACGAGATCTCCCGGTAGACCACTTCTACGTTTGACGAAGAAACAGATTGCAGAACAGGGGGAATTTGAATCATGCGATTGACAACAGTTGGGCCTGCAGATCGCTCGAAGCGCAAGCGCAAGCGACTGGGTCGCGGCATCTCCGCCGGGCAAGGTGCCAGTTGTGGCAAAGGCATGCGCGGCCAGAAGTCTCGCTCCGGGCCGGGCGTACGGTCGGGCTTTGAAGGCGGCCAAATCCCCCTCTACAGGCGCGTCCCGAAGCTGAAGCATTTCAGCACGATCGCCCACAAGGGCGATTACTTCGTTCTCAACGTCTCCGACCTCGAACGCGTCTTCAAGGCCGGAGACACGGTAGACCGACAATCCCTCGAGGCGGCCGGCTACTCGCTGGGAAATACGCGCGGGCTGAAAGTTCTGGGTAACGGGGATATCTCTATTGCACTGAGCGTTTCTGCGCCGGCTTTTTCGCGCAGCGCCCGGGAGAAGATTGAGGCTGCTGGTGGCACTTGTATTGAGGTTTAGCACTCAACAGGGCATCTATCTAGTGTTTGGGGTCACAGGAGTACCACAGTAGGAGGGTTAGCAAGCGGGATGGTAGCAAAAGGTAGCGCGCCGGATGCAAGGGAAGTCTTTTTTCAGATGGCTAGGGCTGCGAGTCTGCGCTCTAGGATCTTAATTACCTTCGGACTGATAATCTTCGTCCGTCTGGGGACAAGAATCCCCGTCCCTGGCATAGATAGAGCGGCATTTTCTCAGTCGCTTCAGGATAGCCCTCTAGGATTTTTTAACTTCCTCAGCGGTGGCGGCCTATCGGCTCTAGGGATCTTTGCCCTAGGGATATTACCTTACATCAATGCTTCGATCATCTTGCAGCTTTTGACTGCAGCTATACCTTCCCTTGAGAACTTGCAGAAGAACGAAGGGGAGGCCGGACGCCGCAAGCTATCGCAGATAACCCGTTATGTTGCCCTAGGGTCGGCCGTTGCCAATAGCCTAGGCTTGGCTTTCTTCGTAAGGCAATTTGCAGACGATCCGAGCGCGCTCTTCATTGCAGAGATTGTCGTTGCCTTGTCAGCAGGTGCGATGTTCGTGATGTGGATTTCAGAAGTCATCACCGAACGGGGCATTGGTAACGGTGCCTCTTTGCTCATCTTCGTCAACATCGTCTCGGTGCTGCCAAGAACCTTAGGCAGCACTCTCGACTTCGCCCAGTCTGGAGGCAGAGATACGGTTTTCCGCGTAGTCGTGTTGATGCTGGTCTTCCTGGTCATGATTGTCGGTATTGTCTTCGTGCAGGAGGCCGCGCGCCGGATCCCCGTCGTTTCCGCACGGCGCCAGGTCGGCAAGAAGCTCTATCGCGAGCGGACGACCTACTTGCCCCTCAAGCTCAATCAGGGAGGTGTCTTGCCGGTTATTTTTGCCTCTACCGTGCTGATTTTGCCAGCCTCCCTGTCGCAATTTGCGGCCAACAGCGACGTGCAAGGCGGTTTCCTTGGAGGCCTGTACGAAGCCATTGGCTCCGTCGCGCTCTACATCAGCCCTGGCGGGCCCGCCCCCATTCTTTACGTGGCCGTTTACCTGGCGCTGATTTTATTCTTCAGCTATTTCTACACCTCGCTTGCATTGAATCCGGTCGATGTGTCGAGGAACCTGAAGAAAATGGGCTCGAGTATCCCCGGGGTGAGACCTGGAAAAGCGACTAGCGACTAT
This sequence comes from uncultured bacterium, assembly GCA_964435975.1. Classification (GTDB taxonomy): domain Bacteria; phylum Cyanobacteriota; class Cyanobacteriia; order Cyanobacteriales; family Rubidibacteraceae; genus CAYTBI01. The sequence goes on along the minus strand of CAYTBI010000008.1, from coordinate 32,040 downwards.
CTCTCTAAGGTCACCGGTCGACTGACCCTCTTAGGTGCTGCTTTCCTGGGCGTCGTCGCGATCGTTCCCACCGGCATTGAGAGCATCACCGGCGTGACGACATTTCAGGGTTTGGGGGCAACCTCACTGCTGATCCTGGTTGGTGTCGCGATTGAGACTGCCCGCCAAGTGCAGAGCAACGTTATTTCTCAGCGCTACGAGAGCATGGTTCAGTGAGAGCATGGTTCAGTAGGAAACTTGCAGGCACTATCTTTATTGAATTGCGAGGGGCTTTCACCAGAAGGCTATTACTAAATGAATGAGTCGCCGAGATTGATTATGTTTGGCCCGCCCGGGGCTGGCAAAGGAACGCAAGCAGGAATGCTCGCAGAATGGTTGAGTGTCCCGCACATCTCCACAGGAGAAGTTCTGCGCAAGGAAATATCGGAGTCGACCGAGCTCGGAGAGCGCGCCAAGTCTTATGTTGAGAGTGGTGCTTTGGTACCGGACGATCTTTTGATCTCCATGGTCAAGGAGCGCCTTACCAGTGCTGGCTCTGCAGGTTGGATATTGGATGGATTCCCCAGAACCATCGCGCAGGCGAGATTTCTGGGCCCGGCGCTCGTCGAAATAAATCAGCCATTGAGTGCGGTCATATTTCTGGACGTACCCAGGCAAACAGCAGTCAGTCGACTGCTGCATCGCTCTCAAATCGAGGGTCGCAAAGACGACACGGAGGCCACAGTCCGCAAGCGTCTGGATGTTTACGAGAGCCAAACGCTCCCCGTTCTGGAGTTTTATGACAGTGAGGGTAAGCTTGTCAAAATCGATGGGGATCGCCAGCTAGAAGAGGTTGCAAGCGATCTAAAGGAGTGCCTCCAGAGCCGTCTTTCGCTCTAGGTATTCCTTGTTGGCAGTACTGCATACATCTGAGAACAGAGCGGGGTTATTTAAGTGTATGTCCAAGCAAGACTTAATAGAGATGGAAGGTGTTGTGACCGAGTCACTACCCAATGCCATGTTCCGAGTAGAGCTGGAGAACGGGTTCAATGTCCTAGCACATATTTCGGGTAAGATAAGAAGAAATTACATCAAAATATTGCCCGGCGACAGAGTAAAAGTCGAGCTGACCCCCTACGATTTGACGAAAGGCAGGATAACCTACAGGTTGCGCAAGCGGTAGGCAAGGTTCGGTTGAGTGGGTAGGATCGATTGAGGGCAGAAGCCAAGCGCCTGCCGCAAGCATTGGGTCTGGGTTAAGTTTTCATCAAGCAGAGAGGTAGTCTGAAAAGTGAAGGTTCGTCCGTCCGTTCGTAGAATGTGCGATAAGTGTCGGGTAATTCGCCGCCACGGTCGCGTGATGGTTATTTGCAAGAATCCAAAGCACAAGCAGAGGCAGGGCTAGCTTGCAAACTATGCAATCTTTTTACACTAAGTTCGAGTAAGACTGAGAGGATTCCAGGTATGGCAAGAGTTTTAGGGGTTGACCTTCCCCGAGAAAAGCGCGTTGAGGTTGCGCTGACATACGTTTATGGCATTGGATTGCACCGTTCGAAGACAATCCTTGCAGCAGCTAAGCTCGATCCCGATCTGCGCGTGCGCGAGATGAGTGACGAGCAGGTTTCCCGGCTGCGCGCGGCAGTTGAAGAGAGCGGTTACCAATTAGAGGGCGACTTGCGCCGGTGGGAAGGTCTCAATGTCAAGCGTCTGATCGACATTGGGTCGTACCGCGGTCGCCGCCACCGCATGGGTTTGCCCGTGCGGGGCCAGCGGACGAGAACGAACAGCCGGACGCGCCGCGGAAAGCGAGTCGCCGTTCCAGGTAAGAAGAAGTAGTAGGTTTTAGAGGATCGTTATGGTTGCAAGAAAAGGCGGCAGCAAAAAGCAGAAGCGTCACGTGCCCAACGGGATTGTGAACATCTACTCGACATTCAACAATACCCTCGTCACGATCGCAGACAGCGGTGGTAATGTAGTGTCTTGGTCTTCCTCGGGCTCGAGTGGCTTCAAAGGGGCAAAGAAGGGAACGCCCTTCGCCGCTCAGATGGCCTCGGATGTGGCCGCTCGCAAGGCGATTGAGTGTGGTATGCGCCAGGTTGAGGTCATGGTCAGCGGCCCCGGCTCTGGTCGGGAGACAGCCATAAGAGCCCTGCAAGCCGCCGGGCTTGAGATAACTCTGATCCGGGATGTGACGCCAATTCCGCACAACGGCTGCCGCCCTCCGAAGCGTCGGCGCGTGTGAGGTTCGGGAGACGAGGGGCTCGAGTTCGTTACAGGTCTCTTCTGTCACCCCTTGTGGAGCGGGTGTGGACTGGGGGCTGTTTTTGTAGATCTCTTGGGCTTTTGCTCTCCAGTCTGGAGTGGTGAATCTGGCTTCTTCTGAGCGACGCATTCTTGTCCGCGATTAGTTGAGTAGAGCATCGGCAAGTGACGAATTTTCATATCGAATGCATTTTCAGTAAGGTTCATGGCGACTACGGCCTTTACAGCAGGTTCGTCATGGAGCCTCTAGACCAGGGTCAAGGCATCACGGTAGGTAATGCCTTGCGAAGGGTTCTGCTATCGAATCTGGTGGGCACTGCGATTACTGCTGTCAGAATTGGGGGGGTCAGCCACGAGTTTGCTACGGTCCCTGGGGTTCGTGAAGATGTGCTCGAACTCCTGCTGAACTTGAGGGGTGCCATCTTCAAGTCACACATTCAAGGACCTCAAATGGGCAGGTTGGTTGCCACGGGGCCCTCAATCGTTACTGCCTCGATGTTCGAACTCTCTCCAGATGTTGAAGTGGTTAACCCGGGCCACTACATCGCGACTCTGGCCGAGGGGGCGCGCCTGGAGGTCGAATTTCAGCTCGAAACGGGAACCGGTTACAAGCCGGTCGAGCGCAATAAGGATGAGTCGACCTCTTTAGACTTTCTTCAGGTGGATACCGTGTTTATGCCGGTTACCACGGTGACTTACTCGGTTGAAGATATCCGTAGTGAGGGCTCCGTCGCCCGAGACCGCCTGGTGATCGACATCGTTACGAACGGTAGTTTGAAGCCCGAAGAGGCTCTCTCGCAAGCAGCTAGTGTTTTGGTTGATACCTTCTCCCCTCTCAAGGATTTGACGCTGATTGAAGAGCGAGAGAGTCATTCTGAAGATGTCGATCCTGCCGGTCAGATTCCTATCGAGGAGCTGCAGCTATCCGTTCGGGCCTACAACTGTCTGAAGCGCGCCCAAATCAACTCCGTTTCCGATCTTTTGGACTACAGCCACGAAGATCTTTTAGAGATTAAGAACTTCGGTCAAAAATCTGCCGAAGAGGTCATTGAGGCCCTCAAACAACGCCTCGGGATAAGCCTGCCCCAAGAGAGATTGCAGTAGAGTTCGATTTATTTAGTAGTTAGTATTTGCCCGTGACCTTCTTTTTAGCGAGGAGCCCGTTATGAGACACCGAAACAGCATCAATAAGCTAGGAAGACCTGCCGACCAGCGTAAGGCCCTCCTCAGATCGATGACGACGAGCCTGGTCCGGCACGGACGAGTGGTTGTCACCAAAGCCCGTGCCCGTGCCGTAAGGGCGGAGACCGAGCGGATTATTACGCTTGCAAAAGAGGGCTCTTTGGCCTCCCGCCGCCGCGTAGTCAGCTACCTTTACGACCGAGAACTGGTGCGCCTGCTTTTCGAAAAGGTGAGCGAGCGCTATGCCGATCGGTCTGGCGGCTACACCCGTACGGTTCACACCATCAAGCGCCGGGGTGATGGTGCCGAGATGGTCGCAATCGAGCTGGTTTGACAGAGTTTCGACCCGGCTGCTGGAGTAAGTGCGGATGACGACTTCTTCTCAGCCAGGAGATTCCACCAGAATTGCGCTCCTGCTGCAGTACTGTGGGTCTGACTACTGTGGATGGCAAGTTCAGCCAGGTATGAGAACCGTACAGGGCGAAGTCGAGCGTGCGATTGCCTCAATTGTCGGTACTCCGACTCGGGTCCACTGCGCGGGGAGAACCGATACCGGCGTGCACGCATCCTTTCAGGTCGCTCACTTCGATGTCTGCAGTCCGATACCAGCTCCGCGCTGGCCCCACGTCCTCAATTCTCGACTCCCGAACGATGTCTTTGTTCTGGCATCTGCCAGCGTAGACTCTAGTTGGCACGCACGCTTCTGCGCGCTGTGGCGGAGGTATCGATACATCGTTCGCGTCGGAGAGCAATTTGATAGCGCTATCTCTCAATATTGCTGGCGTCGCCGCGTGAATGCTCTCGATCTAGGCACGATGCGTCGGGCATTATCTGCGATTTTGGGTCGTCACTCTTTGAGGGCGCTGCATCGATCTGGCTCTAGTCGTTTGGATTCTTGGGTAAACGTACAAGATATTAGTTGCTTCTCCAATGGATCGTTTGTTATATTTGAAATTCAGGCAGACGGCTTCCTGTATGGAATGGTAAGGCTCTTAGTGGGCCTCCTGATGCAGGTTGGTGAAGGGACTCGAAGCTTGGATGAGTTCCTCGATATAGTCTTTAGCGGCCGTAGAGATTGCGTCCGCCATGCCGCACCAGCGTGCGGTCTCTACTTGTCCGGGGTTGGATATGGAGACTCGCGCGTGAGCGGGTTTTACAGGTCCCGGTCGGCTCTCGACACGTCGATCTGGTTGGCCCTGTAGTTTTTAGGCGCGCTCGCCCCGATGGGGTGGCGCGCTCGAGAGTGTCGGGCGCTTTTCTGGGCGCGTTGAGGGAATATCTTTGAGAGGTTCGATGTGAGATGAGGAATAGTACGCCGTTAGTTGGGAAAGACGTTCCCATAGTTCGCGACTGGTACTTGGTCGATGCGAGTGGCAAGCGCTTGGGGAGGCTTGCCTCGGAGATTGCCAAGGTTGTGAGGGGTAAAAACAAGGCCTACTTCACACCCCACCTCGACACGGGTGATTTTGTCGTCGTTATCAATGCAGAAAGCGTTGTAGTGACTGGGCTGAAGGCAGAGCAGAAGCTCTACAAGCGTCATTCCGGCCGTCCCGGTGGCATGAAGGTAGAAACCTTCACTCAGCTGCAGAAGCGCATTCCCGCTCGAATCGTCGAAAAGGCCGTACGCGGCATGCTCCCCAAAAATGCCCTCGGCCGCAAGTTATTTAGCAAGTTGAAGGTTTACTCGGGCCCGTCCCATCCACACGCCGCTCAAAAGCCGGTGACGCTGGACCTGTAGCTGGCTACATTGGGTCGTTCGGGCTCGGCCGAGTTTTGTTAATTTAGTAGAGATAAAAAAGGGTAGTTCAATGCATACGGGAACGGGTAGACGCAAGGCATCGGTCGCGCGAGTGCGCCTCACGCCGGGCAGCGGGAGAGTTACGCTAGCTACATCTGGGAAGCGCGATCGCTCTGCAGAAGAGTATTTTGGTGGAAACCAGCGGTTTCTCATTACGATCAAGACCCCCCTTGAGATGCTCGACCTCGTCGGAGATTATGACATTTGGGCTCGCGTCGATGGTGGCGGTCTCTCCGGCCAAGCCGGTGCGATTTCCTTGGGCATCGCGCGCGCTCTCTGCGAACTCAACCCTGACAATCGTACGCCTTTGAAAGCAGCAGGATTGCTGACGCGGGATCCGCGCGTGAAGGAGCGTAAGAAGTATGGCCTGCATAAAGCCCGTAAGGCGCCCCAATTCTCGAAGCGATAATTCTCGAAGCGATATTCTCGAAGCGATATTCTCGAAGCGACAGTACCGTACTGGTTTTAAGATTAATTTCTATCCTACTCAAGGAGTCACTCTCAAATGCCCAAAGCTGGAATTCACCCCGAGTGGTATCCGGAGGCAAAAATTATCTGCAACGGCGAGGTCGTGATGACCGTCGGTGCGACCCAACCCGAAATTGTTGTGGATGTCTGGTCCGGAAACCATCCTTTCTTCACGGGCACTCAGAAGATTGTTGACACCGAGGGTCGTGTGGACCGCTTCCTGCGCAAATATGGCATGCTCGACGGTGACGAGAGCGAGGAAAGCTAGATAGCCGACGGGCGGCGGCGTGGCGTTCGCTCCGATTTTGGCCTGACACTCTTGCATGCTTGGGTTTGCACCTATGGGAGATAGTTTTCTCCAGACAAAACTCGATTCGGTCAAGCGGACTTTCGACGAGCTGACAATGCAGCTTGCCGATCCTGACGTGGCGTCCGATCCCGCCGAGCTACAGCGCGTCTCTAAGTTGCGTGCTTCTCTTGAGGATACGGTTGCAACCTACGACCGCTGGACCGCTCTCCAGCAGGAGCTTGAGGAGGCCCGCCAGGTTTTCCAAGAATCTGCCGGGGAGCCGGAACTGCGCGAGATTGCGGCGGCTGAGGTCAAGGACTTGCAGAAGGCAATTTCCGAGGTAGAGGTCAGGCTCCGCATCCTACTCTTGCCAAGAGACCCCAACGACGATAAAAACATCATGCTGGAGCTGCGCGCGGGTGCGGGTGGTGATGAGGCCAGCTTGTGGGTGCGCGATCTCGTCCGCATGTATACCCGCTATGCCGAGTCTCAGGGCTGGGCTGTAGGCCTAGTCAGCGAATCTGAGGCAGACTTGGGTGGCTACAAAGAAGCCATCCTACAGGTAAAAGGCGACAGCGTCTACAGCAAGCTGAAGTTCGAGGCTGGCGTCCACCGCGTCCAGCGCGTGCCAGCAACTGAGTCGGGGGGACGCGTCCACACGTCTACTGCTACCGTGGCAATCATGCCCGAGGTTGGCGAGGTCGAAGTCGAGATCGACGCCAAAGACATCGAACTCTCGACTGCCCGTTCCGGTGGTGCGGGCGGGCAAAACGTCAACAAGGTCGAGACGGCCGTCGATCTGTTTCACAAGCCCACCGGCATTCGGATCTTTTGTACCCAGGAGCGCTCTCAGCTCCAGAATAGAGAGCGCGCCATGGAGATCTTGCGGGCCAAGCTCTACGACATAAAGCTGCAAGAGCAGCAGGAGTCGGTGGGCTCCTTACGGCGATCGCAGGTAGGCACGGGCTCTCGCTCGGAAAAAATCAGAACCTACAACTACAAAGACAACCGGGTGACCGACCATCGCCTGGGACAGAACTTTAACCTCACCGGGTTCCTGGAGGGGGGGCTAGAAGATCCCATCCAGGGGTGCATTGCCCTAGACCAGCAAGAGAAGCTGCAGGCTTTAGCGAGCAGCGCAGCAGAGAACTAAATTTTTGGGGTTCTAGCTCCCTTCCTATCTCTACTGGGAGGTATCGCCCGATGGCCCCACCCCCTCACTAGCATCGCTACCGACTGCCTGGGATTCCCCACTTTCTGCCTCGGAGGGGTCTTCAGTCTCCTGCTCGGGGGGAGGAGCCAACCACTCATCTAGAGGGCGCTCGACAGCGTATTGCAAGTCGAGATCGACTAGGAGTATTTCTACGTTTTCTTCTCCCGGTGTCTGCTCCCGAGCTGGGTCGAGCTGCGCGTAGAGGTGCCGACCGTCGAAGCTGGGATTGCCCAGAGCCAGCTGCTGCTGGCGATCGCCCGTCCAGGTCAGAGTTAGGGTGGCCAGAGGTTCCTCAAGGCCATACTCGTCGAGCAAGTCGGGCTCGACGGCAAAGGCGCGCAAGCCCTCAGACACCTCTACGAGTAATACCTCGGTCAAAAACGCGATCGCGCTGGCAGCAACGGTTCCGGTTTCGGGGGCTACCATTTTCCAGGCAGACTCCGCCCGGTCCTCGTCGATTCTGACGATACGCACGGGCGTCTGCTGCCCCGGGCGCTCGATTTCTAACTCGGCAAGCTCGGTATTGGGGGCTGAAAAAATGGTCGTCCGCAGGGGTTCTGATGCCTCAGTTGCCGAGTCTACCGGGGCAGTAGCGCGCTCTTCGGTTACCAGGACGTAGGATCCGAGCCCGAAGGCCAACAAAAATAAAATAATGGTGTTCTTTTGCAATTTCATCAGCGTTCTTCTCCATCAGCGACGCCAAAACCAAGTTAGCGCTGCTGCAGTGAGGCCCAGTAAGGGCACGATGGCCAAAGCCACCAGCGAGAGGACATTGGTCTGCAGGGGAGTTAATACGATCCGGCGATTGGTCTGCTCGCGAGGACGAACGAGGAAGGGTTGCTCCTGCGCGTCGGCTTGAGTCAGCCAGTCGATGGCATTCAAAAACATGTCACCGTTGAGCTGCTGCTCGAACCAGCCATTGGTTGCGAACCCAGCATTGCCAAATACCACCAATCGAGATTCCTGCGATGGCGGTGCGGGCGCATTCGCGCGCTCCGGCTGTTGCTGTTCTTGGGCCTGCTGCTGCGGTGTTGCTGTTGCGTCGCTGGCGGGATCGCCCGATTCTTCGGGGGCGATCGCATCCTGGCTAGATGTCGGCAATCTGCTCAGGGCGTAGCCCAGGGGCAGTGGCCCGTTGCGGTCGCTGGCGGGATCGAAGCTCAGCTCTTCTGAGGTCAGGTCGCTCTCAGCCCAAGTCTCTTCGTGGGTAAAGGCCAACGGCTCTGCCATGACATCCTCAGCATCCTCGGTTACCGACACGGCCCGCGACAACGGATAAAAAGTGAGTCCCTCACCAAAGGTGGCCACAATCGGGTGATTGCCGTAGCGCGAGACCAGTGGCACCAGCGGGCCGAGCCCGATGGGGTCGCCTCGACGCGACACATCGACGACCAGGCGCTCGTCAAGTTCGACTCCCCAGTCACCGAAGAGATCGTCTAGGCCCACTTCGACCTCGGGAGGCACTGCTGCCAGGAGGCTCCCCCCGGCATCGAGATAGCGCCGCAACACCTCGACTTCTCCAGGGAGCAGCGGTCGCTGGGGGCCAAAAATCGCGATCGCATCGGCGTCATTCGGCACCTGCGATCGCTCGACTAGATTGAGTGTCTCGACGCGGTAGCCTCGCTCCTGCAGGGCAATGGTGGCCTGAGCCAACCCCCCCTCACCGGGCTCGAGCGGAGCTTCACCATGGCCCTGGAGAAAATACAGCGTCGGGATGCGCTCCCGCAGCAGCTTGACGATGGCGTTACTCAACTGCACCTCAGAGAGCGGCGCGCTCTCACTCGTAATTTGCACCAATTGCTGGCGATCGCCCGATTCGACGTACACTTCGCCCTGAGCCTGGACGTCGAAGCGCCGTACCAGATCGATGCGACGGTCGGGATTGACAAATTCAAACCTAAAATCTGGTTTGCGACGCTGGTATTCACCGAGTAGTTGTTCGTCTTGGGGGGCTGCAGGCGCATCAAACACCCAAACTTTCAGAGGGCGATCGAGGCTGGCCAGCAAGGCTTGGGTCGACTCGGTCAGCGTCAGGAGCTTATTTTCAGTCAGATCGAGGCGGACGGCATCCCGCGCCGCCCAATAATTCCCGATTCCAAAAATTGCCACCATCGAGACGAGGGCGACAACAGCATTCATGCCTGCCTGGGAGGCCCGCGCTCCCAGCAGTCCCCGACGCAACATCAAGCCCAAAGCAACAAGCAGCAACCCACCACCGAGGGCGAGCAAACTCACGGGCAAAATCGTCCAGGTATCGGCCACCAAGCCTGCTACCAAGCCAGCAGCGCAGAGCGCCAAAGCAAATAGAGCCAACAGCCGCAGCACGTTTCCCCCTTGATGTATCTCCAGTAGCGTTAGCGTCGGATGAAGCGAAAGGCTTCCACCGACAGGGCCGTTAAGAAAATGCCCAAAAGAATGTAGCTGCCGAACAACACTAGACTAGCCGTATCGAGGGTCCCGCGAACGAGGAGGTTGTAATGCCTCAGCAGCGAGAGATGGGCCAACACCTCACCGACGGGGCCGCCGATGCGATCGCCAATCAGGTCGGTCGTCCACAACAAAATGGCCAGCGCAAACGAACCGATGGCCGCCAGCAACGTGCTATCGGTCAGCGAAGATACGAACATCCCCAGCGATAGTATCGATGCCGCCAACAGGAGCAACCCCCCGTGAGCTAGCAGCGGCAGCGTCGGGGCGACGGGAGGATCGGCCGCTCCCAGGGCAAAGGCCTCGTATCCTAGCAAGGGCAGCGTCAAGACACCAAAAAAGAGCGTTACTCCCAATAACTTGCCGGCGGCGATAACCCAGTTACTCAGAGGAGAGGTTGCCAGCAACTCCATCGTGCCGCGCTTGCGCTCTTCGACGTACAGGCCCATCGAGAGCACCGGCGACACAAACAGCACCAAAGATCCCACCGCGCTCAAATAAAGCCGAATGAACTCGTAGGCGGCATCGATGGGGGGCAGTGCGACCCCCTGGCGCTCGAGTTGAGCGATGCTCTGAATGGCCCCGTCGGGCCCGAGCAGCATGGCCTCTAAAAATAAACCCGCCAGCAACCAAAAAATAGCGGCCACCACATAGGAAAATGGCGAGGCAAAGTAACCAATTGACTCCTTGCGCGCAATTGCCAATAAATTGCCCGGAACGCTCATGGGGCTACCCCCTCTTCGACGATCGGCGATTCCTCTTGGGTTGTTAGCTCCAAGAAGACATCTTCTAGTGTGGGGCGCGATCGCCGCATCTCGTGCAGCTTGACTCCCCCGGCAACCAAGGCAGCGGCAATTGCAGAGCCGGGCTCGCTCTCGGGCGCAATGCTGGCTTGCAAGCTGTGGCGCGGCCCTGCCGCGTCGCCAGTTTGGGTGACGTCGAGGACTCCCGGAACCGACCGCAACAAGGGTTCTACAGTAGCCCAGTCGCCTTCGAGATCGAGCAGGTAGCCATTGCGGGCGGCAAGCTGCACCTGGAGATTTTCGGGTGTATCGGTGGCCACCACTTGCCCGGCGACAATAATTGCCACGCGATCGCAAGTCATGCTCACCTCCGGCAGAATGTGGGTCGAGAGCACGATAGTCCGCTCTCCGGCCAGGCTTTTGATGAGGTTGCGCACTTCAATAATCTGGCGGGGATCGAGGCCGACAGTGGGCTCGTCCAAAATGATGACCGGCGGATCGTGGACGAGGGCCTGGGCGATGCCCACGCGCTGGCGGTAGCCTTTGGAGAGCTTGCGAATGGCACTGCTGGCGCGGTCGCTCAAGCCGCAGCGAGCGAGTGCCGCTCGCACCTTTGCCGCCCGGTCTCCTGCGGCTACCCCCTTGACGCGCGCCACAAAATCGAGGTAGCTCGCCACGGTCATATCAGGATAGACAGGAGGGTTCTCCGGCAAATAACCAATGCGCTTTTTGACCGCTAGGGGACGTTCGTGAACGTCAAACCCCGCCACACAAGCCGTGCCGCGAGTTGCCGGGAGATATCCCGTCAAAATCCGCATCGTTGTGGTTTTCCCGGCACCATTAGGCCCCAGGAAGCCCAGAATTTCGCCCGCCTCGACGCGGAAGGTCACATCTCGAACCGCCACGGCGGCTCCATAAATCTTTTCTAGGTGCTCGACTTCTATGGTCCCCATCGCTTTGCTCGTCCGGGCTGCAATCGTTCTTCTCAAACCTTAAGCTAGAAGCAACTGCAGTCGAGACGTTCCCGCTCGCATGGCTTTATTTTTCTTTAGAGTTCTCTGGTGACCTAAGTCAAAAGCGCGCGAATGGCCTCGACGCGCTCGCGGTTAACACCCAGATCGGAACGACCGAGCCGCGATGCCGAGCGTACGTGCACGACCCCGGCTGCCGAATCGGCATAAAACTCGACATCGTCGACGAACCCCAACCAGCGGCTGGTAAACTCTGCGTAGAGGTAGGTCTGCGTCGCCTCGACGATCTGCACCCGCTCCATCGTTTCAATCGCCGCGCGAAGGCGCTCGATATCGACGAGGGGCAGCGCGCCGATAAAATGCTCCGCGTCACTTGCAGGAGCCTGACTGGAGACGCAATTGGGGCTATCGGGGCAAGCAGCAAGCTTGCCAGCTTCGACCCCTAAGTTCTCCGGTCGCCGACCTGGAAATTTCATGACTCGCTATCCTGTTGGGCCATTCGACATTAATTGCCTGCACGGATGGCGATCGTGCCGTCCGAGGCTAGGTTGGATGTTAGCACTTCCACCGCTTGACGATACTGGCAGTCGGTCTCGCCACCGATGCGGTCGAGCCTCAGGATATCGTCTTGGTCGATTTCATAATCGGGATGGATACCAACTTTATTGATGTCGGTGTGGTTGGGGGTCTCGTATTTTGCCACTGTTACGGCCATGCCCGCCCCGTCGTCTAACTCAAAGAGAGACTGGATGAGACCTTTGCCAAAGGTCGTCTCGCCGACCAAAACAGCCCGCCCGTTATCTTGCAGCGCGCCAGCGAGAATCTCGCTAGCACTGGCCGTGCCCTCGTTGACCAAAACCGCTAATGGTGACTGCGTCGCGGCCGTACCGTTTGCATCGTAACTGCCCAGGGTTCCCTGACGGTTGACCGTGTACACGATCGCCCCTGAATCCAGCCACAACCGGGCAATTTCTACCCCAGCTTGTAGCAGGCCGCCAGGGTTATTGCGCAGATCGAGAATGAAGCCTCGTGCCCCTTCACGCTCGAGATTGGCAATGGCTGCGCTCACTTCTGGGGCCGCACTCGCGCTAAATTGCGCCAGTCGGATATAACCGAGGGGTATCTCAGGGTTGCGGGTGTCGAGCCTGGCGTAAACCGAGCTCAGAGCAATGCGATCGCGGTGAACCTCTAGCAGCCGAGCCTCTTGGCGAGTTTGCCCCCGGGGCTGCACGAGCAGTCGTACGGATGTCCCAGCGTCCCCCCGCAGGCGAGCGGCAGCCTCTTCGAGATCGAGGGTTGCTGTTTCCACGCCATCAATGGCCAGGATCAAATCGAGGGGCTCGATACCGGCTGCTTCGGCAGGGGAGCCGGCAATCGGCGCGATAACTTCCACGGCCTGGGCCTTGGGCTCGTAGTCAATTTGGACGCCAATACCCGAGAGTTCTCCGGAAGTATTGACCTGCAAGCTGCGGTAGCGGTCGGGGGGCAGCAGTCGCGTGAAGGGATCTTCTAGGCCGGCTAGCATCTCCTCGATTGCTTTGTAGGTTGCTTCTCGATCCTGGAGGGGCTCTCGCAAGAGCTGCCGGCGCACGAACCACCAATTTTGGTGGTTGAATGTTTCATCTAAGTAGGCTTGATTGACGATCCGCCAAGCCTGCAAAACCAGATGCTGCTCTTCGTCTTGATGGGCCCGCGCGCTGGGCACCGACCACCCGACTGCTGACAAGCTCAAGACGATAACAAAAATTAAAATTCTTTGCAAAAAGCGATCGAGAAGTGATTGAAACATTGCCAAAAGTTAAGTTTTGAAACAGAAGCTATCCTCACTCTCAGAATCCCTCGCAAGAGACCGAGCGCAAAAACCGCCAGACACAAGACCCAAAAAGACCCTCAGCAAGACCTTTTGCACCTTAATTCATCTTAGCTAGCAAACCATTAAGTTCTCGTGATTGGCACCCCTATCTTTACTAAAGCCTGTGTTACAGTCCATACAGTAAAAATAAAAGAGATTAACGTCGGGCTCCTCATACGGAGGCGTGGAGGTGCCGGGCGGTTGCCGAGCCCCATTTATGGCAAGGTTACTCGATCTCCCCAGAATCGATCGAATCTCCGGCACCTACCTCAGTAGGTCGATCCTGACATTTAGTAGGAACTCTGGACTTCATGTTTTCCAAACAAGTAACTGACTCAAGCGTTTACAAGTGGTTCGACGAGCGCCTGGAGGTGCAGGCGATCTCTGATGACATCACCTCTAAGTACGTCCCACCCCACGTCAACATTTTCTACTGCCTGGGCGGCATTACCCTAACTTGCTTTCTGATCCAGTTTGCAACGGGGTTTGCCATGACCTTCTATTACAAGCCCACGGTGACGGAAGCTTTCTCCTCCGTGCAGTACCTGATGACAGAGGTCAACTTCGGCTGGCTGATTCGTTCCATCCACCGCTGGTCTGCCAGCATGATGGTCTTGATGATGATCCTGCATGTCTTCCGTGTCTACTTGACCGGTGGCTTCAAGAAGCCTCGCGAGCTGACCTGGGTGACGGGGGTCGTTCTGGCCGTCATTACCGTTTCCTTTGGGGTAACGGGTTACTCTCTTCCCTGGGACCAAGTCGGCTACTGGGCGGTCAAGATTGTCTCGGGCGTTCCCGAAGCCATTCCCGTGGTCGGCTCTACCATCGTCGAGCTGATGCGAGGTAGCCCCAGTGTCGGCCAGGCAACCCTGACCCGCTTCTACAGCTTGCACACCTTCGTGCTGCCTTGGTCGATCGCAGTCTTCATGCTGCTGCACTTCCTGATGATTCGCAAGCAAGGGATCTCTGGTCCCTTATAATTCGGTCATTCCGAGTGCTCCACTAACTTTCGGCAAAGATTACAAGTGCTGCTGGCTAATGGCCCTGACGGGCCTGGTGCCAGCAGCAACGGCAAGAGGAGATAAAGCTATGTCCGTCCTGAAAAAACCCGATCTCAACGATCCGGCTCTGCGTGCCAAATTGGCCCAGGGCATGGGCCACAACTACTACGGCGAACCGGCCTGGCCCAACGACCTACTCTACGTTTTTCCCGTTTGCATCATGGGAACCATCGGCCTCTGCGTGGGCTTGGCCGTTCTCGACCCCGCCATGCTCGGCGAGCCGGCTAACCCCTTTGCGACGCCGCTAGAGATTCTGCCCGAGTGGTATTTCTACCCGGTTTTCCAGATTCTGCGGGTCGTTCCCAACAAGCTACTGGGTATCGCCTGCATGGCTGGCATTCCCCTCGGCTTGATGTTGGTTCCCTTCATCGAGAACGTTAACAAGTTCCAGAACCCGTTCCGCCGCCCCGTCGCGACGGCCGTCTTTTTATTCGGTACTGTCGTTACCCTGTGGCTGGGTATCGGCGCGACGTTCCCCATTGACGAATCGCTGACGCTCGGCCTCTTCTAAGCTCAATTTGCTTCAGTGATATTATTGCAAGCCCGCAATCTTGCCACGTATTGTGGAGGAGTAGATTGCGGGTTTTCTCTTTGGGCAAGCAACGCCTCGACCTCCTGCTGGTAGAACGAGGATTTTATGCCACTCGCCAGCAGGCCCAGCGGGCCATTCGGGCGGGCTCAGTCTTGGTGGCTGACGCTCGCATCGACAAGCCAGGAACGGAAGTCCCCACCGATGCCAAAATCGAAGCTCGCCAGCCCGATCGCTTCGTCTCCCGTGGGGGTGAGAAGCTCGTCAAAGCTTTTACAGCATTCGATCTAGACGTGCGCGACCGCGACTGCCTCGATGCCGGCATCTCTACAGGGGGGTTTACCGATTGCCTCCTCCAGGCCGGGGCACGGCGGGTGTATGGCATCGATGTTGGCTACGGCCAAGTGGCTTGGAAGCTGCGCCAAGATGCCCGCGTTATTCTGCGCGAGCGCACGAACCTGCGCCACCTGCAGCCTCAGGATCTCTACTGCGAGGGCGACCCTATCCCGACCTTTGCCTGCGCGGATCTGTCATTTATTTCGCTGAGCAAAGTCTTAGTCCCCCTGTGGCAGCTTCTAGCGCCGCCGCGGGAGGTCGTGTTTTTGGTGAAACCTCAATTCGAGGTCGGGCGCGGTCGCGTCGGTAAAAAGGGCGTCGTGCGCGATCCGCAAGATCGAGCCAGTGCGATCGCCGCGATAATCCGAGCAGCCGGGGCAAGTTGTCGCTGGTACTACCGCGGCCTAACCTGGTCGCCGCTGACCGGCCCGGCAGGTAACATCGAGTACTTGCTGTGGATGTCTGCAGTACCGCAAGGGAGCCCTCCTAGCAGCCCTCCCGGCCTTGAGGAGATTGGCGCCCTCGACAGGGCGGCCGTGGAGTCCCTGAGCCGTCCCGGCGTCGAAACCTAGGGCTTCGCCTCAGTCCATCTTGGTTTCTTTGGCTTGGTCGAGGTCGTCTTTGGAAATCTTCTTGCGCGGGGTGGCAATGCGCTTGCCCGCTAGCGATACGGGCTGGCCGTTCTCATCTACGGGAGGTTCGGTCCAAATCTGAATTTGCGGCCCCGAGGCGGCCAAACGGATAATCATGCCGTTGATTACAGTGGTGCGGCTGACCCGCTTCCCCTGGGCGAAGGTGCCGTTAGAGCCCAGGTTAATCAGCTCCCAATCGGATTCATTTAAGGGACGCAGCTCGACGTGATGGCGGGACACAACAGCACTGTAGAGCGTCACTTCGTTGTTTCTGGAGCGACCGATGCGAATGGGTGCGGTGGGCTCGAAGGTCCAGGTTTGGACCGCAACCGATTGCAAGGGATGAAGTAAAGTCAGCGTAATCATCTAATGATAGATATGTTGTCCCGCCAGCTTCCTCAGTGTATGGCGAGCGGGGGTCGACTGCCAAGCAAGCGCCGCGCCCGAATGTGCCCGACTCTGGTGCTCGCAAACCTCTTTAGCGTGCAGCACCAGGTCATAATGGCTCGATGCGCCATGTAAGCAGCCCGCCTCCGTACGAGAAAACCTACGAGAAAAGGCGGGCGAGCTAGATTAGGTCAGCGCGATTTAGCTAGAGCGCGCCAGAATTAGCCAGACCCAGAATGACTCCCGCTCCTAGAATGTGGCCGAAGCTTGCTGTCGCGAGCAGCTCAGGCAAGCCAAATTTAGCCAAGATTGCGGGGCTGCCCCCCGGTAGCCCCGGCCCCTGGCCCGGATTTTTGATTGCGAAGCGGCCCAGTCCGAAGGCAACTAAATTGCATAGGATCATAACCAGGGCCACATTCGGGCCCCATTGGGGGGTAGTAACGGCCAGAAACGACGGGAATGACAAGAGTGGCAAAATTATTTCCTCCAAAAAAATTTATGAAGTTTGCGGTGGCATGGTGTTGTTTTGCAGACCCGATTGCGATCCTATGAGCGAGCAACCTCACGAGTCATCAAGTTGTCTTAAGAATTAACAGTGATAGTGAAGCTTTGCGACAAAAACGCCACTAACCTAAAAGTTAAGATCTGCGGGATTGTCGACCCGGTGCAAGGCCGCGAGATCGCAGCCTTAGGTGCCGATGCCCTTGGCTTCATCTGTGTGGACCGCTCGCCTCGCTACGTTGGCCCCGAGCTCATCCGGGCCATTGGCGAGCGCCTGCCGCTGACGGTGGCTCGCCTGGGTGTCTTTGCCAGCGCGAGCTTGGCCGAAATTGTAGCTGTTGTTGAGACGGCAGGCTTGACAGGCGTGCAGCTCCACGGCAGCGAGCCTCCTGACTTCTGCTGGCAACTGCGGCAAGCTTTACCCACAAGAGAAATTGTTAAAGCGCTGCGAGTGCGAGATCGCCAAACCCTAGCAGAAGCGGCGCGCTACCAAAACTGCGTCGATGCCATCTTGCTCGATGCCTTCGACCCCCACCAACTCGGCGGCACCGGTCATACGCTTCGCTGGCATGACTTGGAAGATTTTTGCCCGCCACTGCCCTGGTTTTTGGCTGGCGGCCTGACCCCCGAGAATATCGGGGCGGCCCTGGCAAGACTTGCCCCCAGCGGCATCGATCTCTCAAGCGGGATCGAGCGATCGCCGGGGGACAAAGACCTCGCACGTGCGGTGGCGCTATTTACCGCGATCGCCGCGTGGCGCTAGCTAGCGGAAGCTCGGCTGGTGGCGAATGAGGCTGAGGAATTCCTCGCGGGTGCGCTGGTCGTCTTGGAAGACGCCCAGCATGGCACTAGTCACGGTCCAGGAACCAGGCTTCTGGACGCCGCGCATGCACATGCACATGTGGGACGCTTCGACGACCACGGCAACGCCTTGGGGCTCGAGGATGGTTTGAATGGCTTCAGCAACCTGACGCGTGAGGCGCTCTTGCACTTGCAGGCGGCGGGCGTACATCTCAACAATGCGAGCGAGCTTGGAGAGACCGACAACCTTTTGGCGCGGAATGTAAGCCACGTGCGCCTTACCCAAGAAAGGCAGCATGTGGTGCTCGCACATGCTAAACAGGTCGATATCCCGGACGAGGACCATCTCGTTGTGGCCTTCATCAAAGATCGCGCCGTTGACCAACGACTCCAGCGATTGGCTGTAGCCCTGAGTCAGAAATAGCAGTGCCTCTGCCACGCGCTGGGGAGTCTTGAGCAATCCTTCCCGCTCCGGATCTTCGCCAATGCCCTGCAGCAAGGTGCGCACGGCTGCTGCCATTGCTTCCCGGTCGACTGTCTGTTCGTCTCGGAGGGTCTGCTTGGCGGACAGGGCAGTTTGCTCGTTGCCTCCGCCGTTGGCACTTGCCCCATTTTGGGGCGTTGTCGTTCGGGGGTAGGACGCACCCGGGCCGAGACCGTTGGAGCGTCCGGAGCCATTGGTGAAACCTGTAGAAGCAGGAGTTGTCATAGTGTTTCTTGCAAAATTCGGATCGTGTGTTGCTCGGCCGCAGCCATGATACTCAAAGCGCGCCCGCACTGGGCGAGATGGTCATCTCTTCAATCGTCGCCCCCAGAGGCAATAGTGCCGCCCGCACGACTGCTTCGGCAACTACCTTGGGGTCGAGCATGGCCGCGCGGTTGAGGTCCGCGCTGACCGTATCGGTATCCCACAGGGGAGTATTTACAGCACCCGGGCTAATGGCGATCGCCCGAATCCCTCGGTCTCGCTCTTCGGCAGCCAAGGTCTTCGTCAGCGAAACCAATGCGGCTTTACTGGCGCTGTAAGCCCCCCAACCCGGGAAAGGATTGGCGGCCGCGATCGAGGCAATGTTGACAATCGTGCCAGTGCCACCGGCGCGCATTGCGGGCAGCACGGCCTGAATGCACTGCAGCACGCTGGTGAGATTGAGCGCAAAAACTTGCTGCCAATCTTCTAGAGAGGTGGCCTCCAGGGTATTGGTGTAGCCCATACCGGCATTGTTGATGAGAATGTCGATACCGCCAAAATCGGTCGCGATCGCCTCAACTCGCGCTCGCACGGTAGCAACCTCTGCTAGATCGAGGCAGTAAGCCTTGCTGCGGCCGCCCTGTTGGGCAATCGCCTCAGTCACGCCCTCGAGTTTTGCTCGCGAGCGGCCGACTAGGGCAACCTCGACACCAGCGCGAGCGAATGCCAGAGCAATCTCCCGACCGATGCCACTGCTGGCCCCCGTCACCAATGCTCGCCGCGAGGCTACGTTCTCCATCACCGCTCTCTCAGCCCCGGCCGCAAGCAGTTTCCTGCGGCTGGGGAAATCTTAAAAAATTGTAAGCCGCGACTATTCTAGCACCGCGCTTGAATTTCCCTGCGCCAGACCGCCGCTGTCGACTTATCGCTCTACGAATCGGCCGATGTTGCGAAACTTTTGGTAGCGCAGATCCCGCCGTCGCTCGAGCGGGAGGGCCTCCAGCTCGCTCAAGCACTCTGCTAGGGCCTCGCTCAGTTCGGCAGCTGCCCCTAAAGGCTCGGCATGGGCGCCCCGCTCGGGTTCGGGCACGATGCGATCGACGATGCCTAGATGCGCGAGGTCGCGGGCAGTGATCTTAAGGGCGACGGCCGCTCGGTCGGCCTTGGCCGCGTCTTTCCAGAGAATCGCCGCACAGGCTTCCGGGGTCGCCACGGTGTAAACCGCGTGCTCGAACATCAACAGGCGGTCGCAGACGCCGATTCCCAGGGCCCCCCCAGAGCCGCCTTCGCCGATGACCGTACAAACAATCGGGACGCTCAGTCCAAACATCTCGCGCAGGTTGTAGGCAATGGCCTCTCCCTGGCCGAGGCGCTCCGCCTCGACGCCCGCCCACGCTCCCGGCGTATCGACAAAAGTCAGAATCGGCAGATCGAACTTATCGGCATGTTCCATCAAGCGCATAGCTTTGCGGTAGCCGCAGGGCGAGGCCATGCCAAAGTTACGGGCGACATTGTCTTTGGTGTCTCGGCCCTTTTGGTGGCCGATCGCCACAATGGGCCGACCTTGGAAGCGAGCAACACCACCGACGAGGGCGCGGTCGTCGCCCCCGCAGCGGTCGCCGTGCAACTCGACCCACTCATCGGCAATTGCCTGAATGTAGTCTAGGGTGCTGGGCCGCTTGGGGTGGCGGGCGAGCTGCAACTGCTGCGCTGGTGTTAGGTTGCTGTAAATCTCTGCTCGCAGCTGGCTGGCCTTGCGTTCGAGATCTTGAATCTCGGCGCTGACATCTAGGCGCTTTTCTGCAGCCAGCTCGCGAATCTGCTCGATGCGGGACTCTAGCTCGTGGAGGGGCTTCTCAAACTCCAGCAGAAAAACGCGGCGATCGCTCATAATCTGAGTACTCTGAGGGTGTACGCGCGGGCATCAAGCCAGCAGGGGTTGGAACCCATGCTTGACCGAGGCATCGCCGATTTTCTCCATTTTCTCCACCGTAATCTGGTTGCGCCCCCAAGAGAAATTGGTGTGCCACTGCTCGAACTCCAGCAGCATAGACTCGGCGAAGCACGCAAATAGCTGGCGACCCGGCAGTTCCATGTTGACCGCCCGCATGATGCGCCAGTCAATATCGAGAGAATGCTCGACGATACCCCCTTTGAGCACGCAAATATCCGAATGGGAGAGCATGGCGTCGAGATTCTTGGGATAGCCGCCATCAATGAGGAGACAGGGTTTCTTGAGGGTCTCCGGATCGATTTGCAAGCCCTTTGGCATGCTAGCAACCCAGACGGTGATGTCGGCTTGGGGCAGGGCCTCTTCCAAGGGCAAAATTTTGCCACGACCGAGTTCGGCTTGCAGGTCGTCTAGGCGCCCGCGGTTGCGCGCGACCAAAAGTAGTTCGGCAACCTCCGTTTTGGCATTCAGCCAGCGACAGACGGCCGAGCCAATATCTCCAGTGGCCCCGCAAACAGCCACCGTGGCGCGGGCGAGATCGATGCCGATCTTGGGGGCCATCTGCTCGATTTGGCGGCAGATGATGTAGGCCGTGTGGGTATTGCCTGTCGTGAAGCGCTGGAAATCCAGGGTGACGTTGCGAACCTGGGGATTGTCCTTGAGATTAAAGTTCTCGAAAATAATCGACGAAAACCCGCCTAATGCGGTGATGCGCGCGCCATTTTTCTGAGCGTGGGCCATGGCGTTGAGGATCTTGCGAATGGCAGACTTGATGCGGCGCTGCACGAGCATCTCGGGCAAGAAGAACGACTCGACGTACAGCCCTTCAATCCGCTGGCCGGTGAGGCTAGAAATGCCAATGCTGTCAATCGTTTGGGGGGGAGCCGCACACCAAAAATCAAGTCCCCGGTCGGCTAGATCGGGGTAGCCCATGTCGCGCGCGACGCTCTGGGCTTGCTGCAAATCCGTCAGATGACCGATGAGTCCGAACATGTGTATTCTCAACAGCCCGCATTGGGACTGAGTCGAACGGTCATTGATAATACTACACAAAAGCGCCGCCCCGCGAGGGGCGGCAGAATATCGATTTCGCTCGCGCCAGAGATGGCGAGAAACTCTAGGCGCCGCGCAAACCGTAGCTGGACATGCGCATGATGTCGCGGGTGCTAAAGCCGATGTTGGCCAGGGCCTCGCCGTAGGCAATCATGAAATCTTCGACGAGGGCTTCTTTCTCCATGCCCAGCACGCCGGCATCGTCGGCTACTTCGTTGAGCATCTGCCAAACGACGGGCAGATTGTCGCGATTGGCGGCTTCGAGTTCGTCTTTGACGGCCTCGAAATTAGCCTTGAGCCATTCTTCGCCAAAGTTGAGATGCATGTACTCGTCTTTGACAACGCCTTCGGTGATCTTGCGAGCGAAGGGGTCGGCAACGGGAATGTAGATGTTGTAAGCAGAAATGGCGAAGCACTCGATGATGAGCGACTGAATTAAGAGGCAGGTGACGACTTTCCCTTCGGCCAGCGCTGCCTGGAAATTGCTGTGGAGCTTGGCGAAGAACTCGCGTGCAAACTCCATGTCAGGGGTAACGTCGAGATTCTTGCCGCAGGACTGGAAACCCTTCATGTGGCGAAACTCCATCTTAGCCAGACGCAGAAGCTCGTCTTTATCGGCAGGGAGTAATCCAGCCAAGTAAGTGTAGTTATCCTTAGCTTCCTGCTCGCCTTCGATTACGATCGCGTTGATGCGGCTGTAAGCGTCTTTGTAGGTTTCGCTGCTGTAGTCTAGCTCCGGGCTAATGGCGAGTTCTTGCATATTCGAACTAACTCCTCATAACTTCTGCATCTGTGGCTGATTTTAATGAATCTGGGTGCTAGATCCTGCCACTTCCTATCCTACATGCTATTTTTCTGCTCGGTCCGATGCCCTGGCCGATGCCCCAGTTCTGATGCTGTGGTGACGTCTGGGGCGCGGGTGGCGCGTGCGACGCTTCGGAATTTGCCATGGCAGTTGCCTCAATGACTTTACATAATGTCCTACGCTAATTTCCAGCCCAAGCAGCCTGCTGGCAAAAGTCTCGATACAGCTGATAAGTCTCATGAGCATCCTCACCATTGGGGCGACCGTTAGCGTCCCAGCTACGACAGCCAATCTCGGCCCCGGGTTTGATTGCTTGGGGGTGGCCCTACAACTGCACAACGAATTTTGCTTCCAGCTTCCCGATGCGCCTGCTGGCACGGTGCAAATTCGAGCTGTCGGCCCCGATGCTGAGACCATCCGCTGCGATCGCGACAATTTGGCCTATCGGGCGTTTAGTGCCCTCTATCAACATATCGATCGCCCGACACCAGCTGTCAGTATCGAAATTGCCATTGGCTACCCGCCAGGGCGCGGCTTAGGCAGCTCGGCGACGGCCATTGTCGCTGGCTTGCTGGCGGCGAATGCGTTGGCCGAATCGCCGCTGAGTCGCGATCGCCTGCTCGAGCTTGCTATTGCCTTTGAGGGGCACCCCGATAACGTCGTGCCCGCCTTTTTGGGGGGAGCCCGCTTGGCCGCGCCCTGTGACGATAGCTGGGAAATCTGTCCTGTCACCTGGCACGAGTCCGTTCTACCGGTCATCGTCATTCCCGATTTCCAGCTCTCCACTCGCGAGGCGCGGGCCGTGCTACCCGATCGCGTCGAGCGCGCGGATGCGGTCTTTAATGCGGCGCGCTTGGGGTTGCTGCTGCAGGGCCTTGCCTGCGGCCGCAGCGACTGGATCGCGCCGGGCATGGAAGATCGCCTGCACCAGCCTTACCGTTTTCCTCTGATTCGGGGTGCCGAGGCCGTCCTTGCAGCGCTCCGGCAAGAAGGGGCCTATGGCGTGGCAATCAGTGGGGCTGGACCGACGCTTCTAGCCCTCACTAAAGCCGATCGCACGGTTGCCAACCGCATGTCAGCTGCGGCGATCGCTGCCTGGCGAGAAGCTGGGGTTGCCGCTTCGGCCTTTGCCATTCCACTCGACTGGCAGGGGGCGCGCTTGCTCTCTCCTACCACGAGCCCTGGGCGTCTTGCTTGAGGGAGCGCCGCGTACCCTCAAAGTAGAGATTTACAAAAGCGGTGTTGGGGTTGTCTCGGCCCCAAGATCTAGAGGACCGCTCGGCTCGGCGATGGCTAGATCTTCGCTCGAAGCAGCCACATCGCGGGAGCGAGGTCGATTGTGAAGGGTCAGAATCGCCAGCCGGACATTTTCGGCGATGCGATCGCCAAACTCTCGCTTGCCGCGGGAGAGTTGAATTTGTAGACCCCGCTGGGTCGATGCGTACAGCGGGGGCAGGCGATTGAGGGCGTAGGTGAAAGTGTCGATTGATTTGAGGTTGACCGTGGCCTCGGGGGGAAGTTTGCGCAGTTGAGTTTGGACTTCCTCGCGCACGAGCTGCTCCATAGCATTGCGGGGAAAACTTTGGCCGAGAGATTGTGGGGCGACCTCAAGGTCTTCGAGAATGCCCGATGTAAATTCTTCGTGCTTTGAGATTGGGGTATCGCCGGCTGAGAGATCTAGCACATCTACCATATCGATGAGCCGCCTGCGCAGGTAGGGAGCGAGCAAGCGGGTCAGTTCCATAAAGTTCTCGCGCGTGCGAGCAGCGAGGTCGCGCAGGGTGTGGCGCCCGTCGGCAAGCTGCTCGAGATATTCGTAAAGATTCGCCGAAGTGCGGGCTTTGAGATCGGCAGGCTTGCGAATCCAGAGGGCGCGGTCGGGGCAGACATGCTCGAGGTTCGAGGCCGACCATTCTTGCCAAAGCTCTCGCACGCGATCGCGCGCTTGTGCCTGGGGCCAATCCCAGCAGGGAACGATCGAGCCGCCGTCTATGGGTCGAACGCCAGCCCGCTCTCGAACTTTCAAGGAACCTTCTCCGCTGGCAATTGCCAACACCAGGTCGAAGAGCACCTCAAGAATCGTGCCACAAACAATGCTGCGGTGTTGCTGTTCGCTGAGTTGCTGCTGTTGCAGGAGCTGGTTGAGGACGTTGTAATCCCAGCACTCTAAAGATTCATCCACCGACCGAGCCAAAGATAGCTCCGGCAAGCGATCGCAACAGAGCATGAATTGACGCCGCCAGCGCCGCAGCGGATGGATGCCACCGCTCGCCCAAGTAAAATTGCCAAGCTTATAGTAGATGCTCCAGCTCCCTCGGGAATTAGCCAGTCGCAGGCGTCCGGTGAACCCAGTTTGATGATAGGTTTCGAGCCGATTAAAAAAGCGCTGACAGGGATCGGAGGAAGTCATGTAACCCAGCGGTAGATACTCAGCGGACGGCATTCCTGGCGCGGGCGTTCGGTCGAGCCCCCATCAAAGAGCTGGATTCCAGTTCGATGTGACTCTGAGTTGTGTGAAGGCGCGGTCTCTCAGGACGAGATTCACACACTTGAGACGGCGCGCGATCCGAACGGTATTCCAATTCTCTCCGGGCTTACAGACGATACCAACAGTATATTCTCAGATGTTATTGTGTTATCCGTCTTTGGTATGGGTTCCCCGTTTTTGCTGATTTCTACTGATGGATAAAGTCTCCGTCTGGCGCTGGGCGAGAAAAAACTTACTGGGGAGCCCTTTGGACACAGCAATTACGATCGCGCTGTGTGGTGGCGTTGGGCTGGTTTTGAGGTGGGTTTGGATCTGGGCCACAGAGAGCGCTCGTTGGGAGGTGATAGCTGCCAATTGGCAGCTTTTGCTCGTCGGTCGCTACCCCGACGCTCAGCTTTGGCGTTTGTCGGTTGCTGCTGCGGTCATTGCAGTGCTTGCTGGCATGACTTGGGGGGCAGGGCGCTGGCGCCGCTGGCCGCTGGCTGCTTTTGCTGCTGCGGGGCTAATTGCGGCCTGGAGAGGATTTCAAGGGGGGGCACCGCTGGCAATTGGTGCCGGGCTGTGGGCGGTGGCAGGAACTTGGGGATTGCTGTGGGGCGCGAGCGAAATCGGGCGGCGACTGCCCGGGCAAATGGTCATGGGGCTGTGGCTGGCGGCTTTTCCGGTACTGATGTGGCTGGTGGCTGGTGGCTTGGGCCTCGAGGCAGTGGCCTCGAGCCAGCTTACGGGCTTGGTGTTGACGATGCTGGCGGCGGTGACGAGCATTGTTTTGAGTTTTCCGCTGGGATTGTTACTGGCGTTGGGGCGGCGCAGCGAGTTGCCTGCCGTCCGCTGGCTGAGTGCGGGCTACATCGAGATCGTGCGGGGGCTGCCGCTGGTGGGGGTGCTATTTCTGGCTCAGGTGATGCTGCCGTTGTTTTTGCCGGCAGGGATGCGCCTCGATCGTCTGGTGCGGGCTATTGCGGGTTTGACGCTCTTTAGTGCGGCTTACCTAGCCGAAAATGTGCGTGGGGGCCTGCAGTCGGTGCCCCGCGGCCAGGTTGAAGCGGCGCGGGCACTGGGGCTCAAGGCTCCGGCAATTGCGCTTCTTATCGTGCTGCCTCAGGCATTGCGCGTGGCCCTGCCGCCGATTACAAATCAGTTTATTGGGCTGCTGAAGAATACGGCTTTGCTCTCGGTGGTGGGGCTGGTTGAGTTGGTGGGCATCGCGCGCTCGGTGCTGGCTAACCCCGCGTATTTGGGCCGCTATGCTGAGGTTTATGTCTTCATTGGTGCGATTTATTGGGCGATTTGCTCGGGGATGTCGATTATCAGTCAATACCTAGAAAAGCAGACGGCCAGGGACCGCCGGGCCTAGCTAGTTAAGATTGCATCTATTTAAGAATATTAAGGAGAGGGCATGGGCGGAGAAGATCGACCCACGATCGTGGCAGTAGATGTCGAGAAGTGGTACGACAACCAGTTTCACGTACTGCGGGGTGCCAACCTGCAGGTTTGGCGCGGTGAGGTGGTGGTGCTGATGGGGCCGAGTGGTTCGGGCAAATCAACTTTCATTCGGACGTTTAATGCCCTCGAGCCCTATCAAAAAGGCTGCATTACAATTTCGGGGGTTGAGGTCTCGCAAGATCTTAAAAACGTTGAAACCATTCGCCAGGAGGTGGGGATGGTTTTCCAACAGTTCAATTTATTTCCCCATTTGAGCGCGCTTGAGAATATTGCGCTCGCGCCGCAGTGGGTGCGCCGATTGCCCAAAAAAGAGGCCGCGGATCGCGCGCTCCAGTTACTCGAGCGCGTGGGCATGCTCGACCAGGCTCGCAAGTATCCGGCCCAATTGTCAGGGGGGCAGCAGCAGCGGGTGGCGATCGCGCGGGCGCTGGCGATGCAGCCTCAGGTGATGCTTTTTGATGAGCCGACTTCGGCGCTCGATCCGGAGATGGTGCGGGAGGTGTTAGATGTGATGCGGGAGTTGGCGCGTTCGGGTATGACGATGGTGGTGGTGACGCACGAGGTGGGGTTTGCGCGCGAGGTGGCAGATCGGATTGTGCTGATGGATGATGGGGTTACTCTCGAAGAGGCGACCCCAGATGAGTTTTTTAATCGTCCGAGACAGGAGCGCACTCAGCAGTTTTTAGCGCAGATTTTGTAGCTTTTTTCCCTTGTAAAAGCCAGACTCGAGAGGTGCTCCAAGCGCGATCGCGCTCTTCGCTATGGCGGGTTTGGGTTGCGCCTCGTTCGGCACAACCTTCGGCTCATTGGTGTGGCGTGGCGGAGATTTCTAGAGGCGGTTTTTCTTAGCAGATTTTGCAGAAGTAGTAGAGCCACAAGTCGGTATTTGTGATGAGTTCGCTGGCATTTAGGGGTGTTTTTTCTCGCCAGGAATAGACCTCAATCTCATCGAAGCCTGCTTCGAGCTGGGCGAGCTGGGTTTCGGGGCGGATGTAGTAGTTCCAGAGGCGAAAGTTGTGGGGTTCGTCGCGGATGAGTAAGTGAGGCTCGTGGATGAGGCGATCGCGAGTTATGTCCGGGTTGAAGAGGCGCAGTAGCCCGGTCATTACGAGGTTGGTGTAGGTCTTGAGGGGGTTCCAGCTCATTTGCGCTCTGAAGTCGAATTCGCGAGCGATGCCTCGGAGGTTGTGGCTGGAGAAACAAAAGTGGCCTCCTGGTTTGCCGACGCGCCGGATTTCTTTCAGGATCTGTAGGCGATCGGAGTGGGTGACGTAGTCGAGGCCGTTGAAGCTGAAGAGAATAAAGTCGAAGGAGTTGTCGCTGAAGCGGCTGAGGTCGCGGGCGTCGCCAACGGTGAGCTGCAAATCATAAGCCGACCCAGCGAAGCGCCTCCGGCAGGCTGCAATCATTTCGGTGGAGTAGTCGAGGCCGACATATTCCCTGACTAGGGGGGCAAAGTGCGTGGTGGTGCGGCCGCCGCCAATGCCAAGGTCGAGCATCTTCATCTGGGGGAGTGCCGCGCGCAGGCGCTCCCGAATTGCAGCCTCGGCAGGCTGGAGTAACCGCAGCTGGGCGTAGTACCCCACGATATCGGGAGCTTTGTAGGTCGCGAGGTTTTGGCGATCGACCGCGTCGGGCATCTCTGGTGATTCGGCACTCTCAATCTTTTGCCTCGACGGCAGTCTCTACCGTACCTGTAAAAACGAGGGATTGCCCCAAGCGACACCTGACACGCTGCAGCCCCCAACCTCCGAGACAGGTCGGTGGTTGGGGGCTGCAGGCGATTGGAGCTAATTACTGGGCTACCAGGGTTATCTGCGTGGCTTCACTACGAGTGCCATCCTTCTCGGCAACCGCGCGGATCGAGTAGCGCGTGCCCGAGCCAGTGGCTGCACCGGGGATCTGTACCTCGAAGCGTCCCATGTCGTCGGCCCGGACCAGGGTATCGACAAGGCTATCATCGCCGACGCTGATGAAGCCACCCAAGGCGGACCGGCTAGCACTAGCGTCGATCTCGACTGTGGCGTTGGGCTGGGTCTGCCCGATCAGCTTGAAGTTCCCCGTGACGGCATCGCCGCCGTTGTGGCTGATAAAGGACGGACGCAGCGGCAGGGCCTCACCTGCCTCGACAGACTCCGGCTGCTCGGCCGAGTTTCGAGCGGCATCCTGCTGTACCTCAGGCCCGGCAGCCGCAGCGGTGGCTCCACTGAAACGCACGGGTTGAGGTGCGGCGAAGTTAAGCACATCGCCACCGCTCTCGAGGCGCCCCAGAACGGCACCGCGATCGAAGTTGTCTCCCTGGCCTACAGCAAGAGTCGCTACGTAAACACCAGGAGACACCTCCTGTGCGGGAACCTCGCGGACCTGGGAACCGGCGACCAGCAGTACCGAAGCATTGGCACCTGCCGTACCGTTAATCGTTGCCAAGAACGTCGCCCCAGCACCGAGAGCCTCGCTAGCAGCGTTGTGGTTGACGGACCCAATCTC
The DNA here is from genome assembly GCA_964435975.1 of uncultured bacterium. Classification (GTDB taxonomy): domain Bacteria; phylum Cyanobacteriota; class Cyanobacteriia; order Cyanobacteriales; family Rubidibacteraceae; genus CAYTBI01. The sequence goes on along the minus strand of CAYTBI010000008.1, from coordinate 3,691 downwards.
GAGTGCCTGACGCGGCTGCGCTACATCAAAGCTCCAGCTGACCGTGCGGGTCTGTCCGTCGCCGCCTTGATAAGACAGGCGCACCGAGTTCTCGCCTGGCGGCAGAGGCTGCGCGGGCTTGTAACTAAAAAAGCTGGCGGTAATCGTGCTCTGGCTTGTGACCTCCGCATCGTTTACGAAGATCCGGACCGTGCTCGGGTCGACGCTCTCTCCAGCCGTGGCCTCGAACAGCCCGGAAATCGAGCTATCTGGAGTCACACCTTCACTCTCGAGTGCCGGGTCGACATCAGCTACGCGCTGAGCGAAAGCCGGCATCGAGAAGCCAGAGGCCGCCAGAAATCCAGCAGTAACAATCGATAGAGTCAAATTCTTCTTCATATTGCATCTCCTGCAAATTCAACGGGCGAGCGTTCGCAGGGCGACATCTGCCCCAGGCTCGCCAGAACTACCCCCACCATGCAAGTCGCGACCACCTCACGCGCTGAAGGCAGCTACGCCGAGATCCGCACGGCCGGGCAAGCTAAAAAGAGTATCGAGCGGCGAGGATCCCGTCCCCGTCCGACTGATAATTCCTTTACCAGAATACAAACATCCATTCCAAAACCAACCCTCCGGAGGTAGCAGTTTGGCATCCCCCTTAGGGCAGATGTCTCAAGAAAATCCATACCAAGGCATAGCGATCTGGGCAGCTCTTATTCCAGTTAAAGGTCGCCAGGAATCCCGAAAACTTCCCGATAAAACGCCAACTCCGCTGCGATCGCCCGCTGCAGCGTCTCTGCTTGCCGGAAGCCGTGCCCCTCTTCGGGAAACTCGAGATACGTCACCGGAATGCCTTTAGCCTTGAGGGCCGCGACCATCTTCTGGGCCTGGGCGGGGGGCACGACTTCATCCTTGAGCCCCTGAAAAAAAATCGTCGGGCAATCGAGCCGATCGACGTGATGGATGGGCGATCGCGCCCTGTAGGTTGCTTTTTCTTCTGGATATTTGCCCACGAGCCGGTCGAAGTAGTACGCCTCAAACTTGTGGGTCTCAGCCACCATCGCCTCGAGATCGCCGATGCCGTAGTAACTTGCCCCCGCTCTAAAAATATCCCGGAACGTCAGGGCAGCCAGAGTCGTGTAGCCCCCAGCACTACTACCGGTCATTGCCAGGCGATTGCCATCGACCCAGCCGCGCTCGACGGCGTAGCGCGCTGCAGCGACGCAGTCATCGACATCTACGATGCCCCAGTTGCCATCCAAGCGCTCGCGGTAGGCCCGACCGTAGCCGATGCTGCCGCCGTAGTTGACATCCAGAAATCCAAAGCCGCGACTCGTCCAAAACTGAATCTTAAGGCTCAGCCCCGTCGAGGCCATCGCCGTCGGTCCGCTGTGGCACTTCACAATTGCGGGCGGTTTTTCGCCAGCAGGCCCGATGTAATTTGCGTTTTTCGGTGGGTAGTACCACCCGTAAGCCTGGCGATCGCCCGTGGTGGGAAACGCGATCGCCTGGGGCTCGGAGAGATACCCCGCGTCGAGACTCAATGCTGTGGACGCGCGCAAAACCTCTGGCTGCAGCGTTCTTAGGTCGAGCCGGACGACGGCTGCCGCTTCCTGGGGCGAGCTGGCAATAAAAATCGCCGCATCGCCGCTGACGTGGAGAGACTCAATATTGGTGTAGGGCAGCTCGATGGGCGCGAGCTGGCGGGCGGCGGCCTGCAGGTCGTCGATCGCCCCCAGGTGCCAGCCGCCATTTTGCGAGTAAGCACACACCAGGCGGTCCGGACCCCAAAAATCATAGGTCGAGAGGCCAAAAACCCAATGGGGGTAGGCAAACTCTGCAGCCATAGGCAACACCGCCGCGATGCTTTGGCCGTCCCAGCAGTACAAATTCCACCAGTCCGAGCGATCGCTGGCAAAATACAACTCACCTGCAGGCGACCAGCGCGGCTGGTGGATCGACTCGGTTGGGCCGCCGGCAACGCAAATTGCTCCCGGCAGCGAGCCGTCGGCGGCTACCTCAGCTACCCAAAGTTGAGTCCCATCCCAAGGCAAATTGGGGTGGTGCCAATCGAGCCAGGCTAGGTGCCTTCCATCCGGGCTCGGGCGGGGCGAGGAATAAAAATCGCTGCCGGTCGCTAAGACTCTTGCCTGCCCCGTTTGCAAATCGATGCTAACCAGCTCGTTAAGGGGCTCGGTAGCACCGGGCACCATATGAGTCTCGCGCACGCACAGCAGGCGATCGCGCGCGGGGTCTGCTGTCAAGTCTGCGTAGCGACATTCCGAGCCCGACGGCGTCAGCATCTGTGGCAAGGTACCAGGCACTTGCCGGTAGATGCGATTGTCCGCCCCTTCCGAAAAATAGATCGTCTCCCCCACACAGCAGAAGGCTCCGCCCCCATACTCATGGACCCGACTGCGCACGCTCGCCGGTGCGGGGGTTAACTCGATGATTTCTCCGTTGGGCTGCCGCGCCATCAGCGTGCCCCGACCGCGCTCCTGAGGGCGGCCTTCGAGCCAAATCGCTCGATTTCCCCGCGCCCAGGTCGCCGCGCCCAACCGCAGGGCCCCCGCGCTCGGCAGTTGCGGCGAGATAGGCGATCGCCAGCTTCCGTAGGGAGCAACCTGGGGCACGCGTTACTTTTTCCTCAAAATCCGCTCCTACTCGGGAGTTCTGCTTTCGCCCAGAGCGGCCCTTCAGCTCTCGATTCTAGCCCTTCTGCAGGCCACTTCTCAGAAAAGCGATAAGCCGCGCTAACTCCTTGCGGGCCGGCCTTTGCAGAGATTTCGACTTTTGACGGGCTTTTGACATCGAGTGTATAACCTTAATATGAAGTAATGAATTGTAAATTTTTATTTACTTCCCCGCGACAGTAGGGATTGAGAATTTTCTGGCAGTCACCGACATGAAGTTGAACTCGATGGGACGGATCTGGGCGGCGATCGCTCTGGCGTTGGTAGTATGGCTCGCTCCAGGTAGCGACAGGGCTCTGGCATTCGACGATCCGTCGTTGCTCCCAGACGAGCAGACCCCCATTGTCGATCTTGCAGACCTGCTGCCAAGCGGCCAAGAAAACGCGCTGATAGATCGGATTGGGAAATTTGAGGCGGAGACGGGCTGGCGCTTGCGGGTGCTGACCCAGTACGACCGCACCCCCGGCCGAGCTGTCATTCCCTTCTGGGGCCTAGATCGAAGCTACGTCGTCATGGTGGCCGATACGCGAGGGGGCAATCTCTTGAGCTTCGCGGTGGCTGATGACGTCTACGAGTTGATTCCGCGCACCTTCTGGATCGAGCTGCAGTCTCGGTTTGGCAACCTGTACTACGTCCGCGACAACGGTCGCAATGCCGCGATCGCCGCTGCTCTGGGTGTTGTGGAGAGCTGCCTGCGCCAGGGGGGCTGCAATGTGGTGCCGGGCATCCCCCGCGAGCAGTGGATCTTGACACTAGTCACGTCTATTGCGGGTGGCATTATTTTTGGCTTCGCGGCAACGCCCCGCAAGCCAGACCAGGTGTTTGCTTGGCAGTGGGCCCTCATCTTCTCGCCGCTGTGGGGCATTTTGTTCGTCGCTTTTGGCATCGGGCCGGTCGTGACCCGGACGACTGACTGGGTGCCGCTGCTACGCAATGTGTTGGGTTTTGTTGGGGGTGCCTTGGTCGCCTACCTCTCACCGCTGCTCGGCCAAAATGCGACGCCAGAAGAAGAACTCTAA
>CAYTBI010000007.1:236-106553 GCA_964435975.1 uncultured bacterium | reverse complement strand
GGGAGATATGAGTCAAGAGGAGACATAAAGAAGCCACTGCCACCTCATGTCATATCTGGACAATAATTTGGCTCGCAAAGTATACGATTATGAAGACAACTCTCTTTTGCGCACAATTCTCGGCCGCTTCATCTTATTTGCTTGTATCTGTGTTTATCGGATTGACAAATGCACGATCTCTACATGCGCAGGTTCCCGTGCTAGTTCCGATTCCCACCTACGATTACTATGGCTCCTTTGCTTATTCGCGCTCAACAGGAGTGTGGGGGCGGAGTACGAATTTTCTGGACCAGTACAATGCAGAGCGAGGCGCTGTGCAGGCTTGCGAAGCTCGCTCCAATGCAGGCGATTGTATCCCGGTTTACACTATTACGAATAGTTGCGCCTCTCTCGCAAGAGACAGTGATGGCTATCTCGCTGCAGCGCGTAATACCTATAGGGCCAAAGCTGAATATTTTGCTCTTAAGGACTGTCACGACCGCGGAGGGCGTGGCTGTGAAGTTCTTCACACTTTTTGCACCGATCGATGAGTAAGCTCGATCGCTAAATCTCAGACAAGCCTTTCGCAATCATCTCCATTCGCTTACTTTTTGCAACTCAAAAAACATACTTCCTCACGAGTCTTCCAGATCGCGCTGCGGTTTGGGAGATTCACTCTATAGAGTGAGTTTTAAAAGGCGGCTATCTTTATTTGTCTAAGATTTGGATACTTCACCGATTGGTGAGAGGCTCCATCCGATCGCTCTCAAATATATTTTTATGGCTCTAGCATCTTCTCAGGCGGAGAATGTCAGCTCAAAAAACAGCAGATCGCTCTACATCAATGGCCGCATCGGGCTTATTTTGCTCGCGTCTCTCGGGCTCAATCTCTTATTGACTTTTGGTTTGATCTGGCAGATTGGCAACAACGCCACTCTCGCCAAACGTAGGGTTACCCTCGTCCAGCTACAAGATGGTGATGCCACCTTGGCAGAAACCAAAGAGGCAGGACACCGCGAGCCCGAAGTCATTCTCGCAACTGCAAAAATGTGGTTCGAGCTAACTTATGGCAGAAGTACTCTCTTGCCAAATGGCCAAAAAGATCCCGGTATTAGGTTCTCTAAAAAGAGCGATCTGCGAGTGCCGACGCCGACTTATCACGCGTCGTATCTGCTGCCGTCCGTGTTTCGAACGGCCTTCTTGCAAGAGTTTGCCACTCAGTTTGCTACTAAAGACTTCTTCAAGAGTGGCGCTCGTACCTCTATCGTCCGAATTTGGGATGCCTACTTGATTCCTGGTGGTAACCCTAAAGACGGCTGGACCGTAGAAATTATTTCGACGGTCGCAGACATTAACGGCCGCCAAGAAGTTCAAGAAACTCCCGTTAACCTATCGCTGACACTGCATCCCGTCGTTCCCAATGTCAGCCCCCTAGGAGAAAACGACCCTAGCAAACTGCGCCGCGCGATCGCCGAGCTACGCGAAACTGGCCTGGCCATCACCTCTATCGAACCCCTCAAGCTCTGAATCTTATGTCTGTCTCTCCCATTCACCCCGAAGACCTCGAACGCCTCGGGCGTGGCTCGGTACCCGACGAGCCCCTTCACTCAGACCCGAGGGAATACAACGCCCTCATCGACCCAGAAGACATCATCCATCCCCCCCAACCCACCGATGGTGCCCGCAAATCGGCTTGGAAGCTCGGTGCCAAGTGGCTCATTGGCGGGAGCATTGGCCTCATCATTGCTTTGATTTCACTATTTTTACTCTCCTCAATGGCGAGCATCTTTGGCCCCAGAGAGCGAGCCGCAACCCCAACAGAAGAGGTTTCCGAGCTAGAGCGCTTGCAGGCAGATCGCGACCGCGCCGAGCTAGAAGCCAACCGGGCTAAGGCACGCCTGGCCATTCAGCAGCAATCGGTGCCCAAGCTCGTTCCAGCAGCAACAGCAGCACCTGCCGGCACGGGTGAAGCAACGACTCCAGAGGCTGCCCCTGCCGTCCCGCCTGCTCCCATTCCCGTTGCCAGCACGCCCGTCCCGATTCCGAGAACGCCTACTCGCGCTCCTGCCCGATCGCCGGTATCGCAGCCTCCTGCTCCGGTGCGATCGCCTGCTGCTGCTACCGCGAAAACTACCGTGGAAATCGATCCGCACCAGCGCTGGCAGCAACTCGCTGCTGCTGGGGTTACTTCTTCCGTTGCCTCTTCTACTGAGAAGCCCGCAGCAGCCCCACCAACACTACCACCCGCTGCCGAAAAGACCGCACCTCCACCACTAGCTCCAGACCTCAGCCCCGGCACCCAAGGCATTCTGACCGGACGGGTGCCGCCAGAGCCAGTTGCTGTCGTCGAGCCCCCTCCGCCCGCGATTATCCTGCCCGGCACCGCCATTCGCGCCGTTCAAACCCAACCTGTCATTTACAATGCCTCGACCCGGAGTGCTTATAGCTTGTCGTTAGTCGCCCTAACCGAGCCCTTGCTCGACGATGCGGGGCAAGAGGTCTTGCCAGAAGGGACCCAACTCGTGGTTGAGGTTGCTAGCGTGGCCGAGCTGAGCCCCAAGCGTGCCTTGGTCAAGCAGTGGGCGACCCAGGCAATTGTGACTCGCGCCGAGGGCACCCGCGAGCTAATCGAGATTCCGCCCGAAACCGTCGCAGTTATTGGTGCGCCCTCCGATAAGGGCCAACTCATTGCTAAATCGGTGAGTTCTGCCGGTGGTGGTTTCACGAAAACTCTGGGGCTAGTGCTCTTGGGAGCCATTCGTGAGGTCGGTCGAGTTGCCAATCGCCCCGAGTCTCAGGTCGTCAGCAACAACATCAACGGCAGCACCATTAGTACGGTCAACGGCGACACCGATACCCTCGCAGCCGTGCTGACTGGGGCGAGCGAGCCGCTTCTGGCGCGCGCCCAAGCAAATATCGCCCGCGATCTCGGTCGTCGCGATCCGATTTTCCTGGTTCCTGCCAATACGCCCGTTACGGTCTCTCTAGAAAAATCCTGGCAACCTGATGCGTGAATTTTCTGCCCTAGTCGCCGGTTTGTTGCTGCTGGCTGCTACCCCTCCGGTTCGTGCCTCCGCGCGCCTCGCCGTGCCCGAAGAGCGGGCCCTAGAGCAACCCCTGCGGATCGTTCTTTCCCCTGGCAATCCGTTCGCGGTAGATTTCTCCGCGACCAACCAGTGCATCCAAAGTATCTTTCCGGGCGATCGCTCGCGTTATGTCTACCGCACCGAAGTTCCCCTAGATGCCGGATGCGCGACGATCTTGAATCTCTTGCAAATTCAGCCGATTCGCTTTCCGGGCGCGACCCACACTAGTCAGCCGAGCCTGCAGGTCGTCACCCGCGAAACCCTGCCCGATGGCAACTCGCGCAAGCGTCTCTACACCCTCATTGTCGATTTCGGTCGGTCTTCGCACCGTACGTTGGCGGTCGTGCCGGCAGCGGCGCGCTTGCACTCGGCTGCGATCGCCCCGCAGGTTTTTCGCACCGCGCGGGGCTTCAATGCTAATTTATTTGCCTTCGAGTCAGGACTCGATGCGGCACTCTCCCAGGGGCTGACTGCCCCAGACGATCCGGTCGTCCGCAAGGTCCGAGAGTTTCTCGTGCTGTTGCACAACGATTCCACTCTTACTGTCGAAGCAGCCGCCGAGCGAATGGGCTTGAGCCTCGATTTTCTGAATTCTCTTGCCGAGCTCGGCCTGAAGGCCCGGGCACGCCAACAACTCGAGGAGCCTGCCGAGGCGGCCGGTGCTGAGTTGCTCCGACTCGAAGCCGCTGGCGAGACGGAGTAGCGCTGGCATGAAGTGCTGCCTGCCAGTGGCAAATCAACACTATAAGGAGATTTTGCAATCGTGCCTCGCCGCAAGACTGGTCTAAATAAAACGCTCTACCAAACGCGATATCGCCCCGGCCAGCGGATTACAGCAGCCTTTGCCGGTCGCTTGGCTAAGCTCAATCTTGTCAAAAGCTCGAAAAAAATTCTGCGGGCGGGGCGCAACGCTAAAGATGTCTGCCTTTGGATTGGCGAGCTGCCGTCTTGGTATCTCAAAGGCTGTTGGGCCGAGCTGTACACTCTTTGGCACGGCAACCCACCGGTGGTGCCGCTGCCCCTGGCTAATTTGAGCGTGCGCGTCGTTGGGGCTGCCCGCTCTGGTAAGACGACCTCGGCGATCGACCCGGCAATGGTCTCGGCGATCGCCCAAGGGATGCCCATTTGCCTGTACGAGTATAAAGCCGACGAACTCGGCAAAGGCGGCCAAATGGATTTTTTGGTGCCCTTAGCCCTCAGACATGGCTATCGCGTGCGGGTTTTCGCGCCCGGACGCGCTTATTCTTGTACTTTTAATCCTATCGACCTCCTCCGAGACCCCAACGACGCGGCCACTGCTCGCACGCTAGCCAAAACCCTAATCGAAAACGTTCAAGGGACCAGCAGTAATTCCGATGGCTTTTTTGGCCCGGCAGGAGAACGCTTAGTCGAAGGCTTAATTCGTTTGGCAAAGTTCTCGCGGTATCCAGATATGGCGATGGCTTTCACTTTTTTGAGACTGCCAGATTTTGCCAAGCGCCTGGCCAAAGCCATCGAAACCGAGACCATTCCGCAATTGCTGGCCGTCCCTTTCACCCAAACCGGCCAGCTCGCAGATGTCGAGCGCACGGTTGGCGGTATCGTCGCCGGCGCGCTCAACAGTCTTTCTGACTTTATTCAGCAGGATTTACTCCTCTCGATGATGGGAAAGACCAACTGCCCGATTCATCTCGGGCATAAAGAAATGCTCGTCTTTCAGTCGGATATTTTTCGCGAGAAGGCCATCAACCCCTTGCTAGCTTCGATTGTGGTGATGATGACCAATCTCAACTGCAGCAAACACCGCACCGATCCGTTCGTGCTTTGCTTGGACGAAAACAGTACATTAATCATGGAGCAGCAGGCCAATTGGCCCAACCTACACCGCTCGAAAAAGCTCGTCATCGTCAGTGGCTATCAGAATAACTCGCAGATGCGCGAATCTCTCGGCCCAGAAAAATTCCAATATTTTGAATCCGGCATGCAAATTGGTTTTTTCTTTCGGCCGTCCCACGGCGAAACAGCCGAGCAACTCTCAAAGCTCATAGGAGATCGCGAGGCGATCGTGCAAAACACCAGCGATTCGCGCAACTTCGGGGGCACCGGTGGCAGTAGCCGCGCCGTCAACCAGCAAGTGAGCCGAGAGCCTTTAATTAGCGCCGATCGCATCAATAGTTTTGCCAATGGCGAGTGCATTCTCATCCATCCCGAGTGCGGCACCGACCGCGATGGCTTGGGGATGCCCTGGTATTTTCCGCGAGTTCCCCTCAGCAAAAAATACTTCGCCCTAGAAGGCGAGTGCCGGGCGCTTTGGGATACGAAAGTGCGCGCGCGCATGATCCGCGAGCAGAATGATTATCGCAATGGCGAGCGGGGCAATTGCTCGGAATCTGAAACATGGATTCAAGAGCAGCTAGCAGCCCGCCAGCAAGAAGCCGAACGCCTACTCCCACCTCTGCCTGCCGAGAAGGCCATCAACAAAATCCAACGGTTTTCCTAAGCGCCCCGCAATAAGCTTGCGCCTACGGCAAAGGAGAATTCTCCGTCACCACAAATTTGAAGCAATGACGACCGGCAGGATGCTGCCAATTGCGATCGAGAGCGTTGGTAGGCTCCGGGCTCTGGAGGGCAAAGTCCGCGCACAGTTCGTAGTGTGTGTCGTCGAGACGTTGGTACTCATAGGGATCGCCCGTGAGAGGGTCGCGCCAGTCGCCGCGCAAGGTTTCGGGCAAGACCGGCGACTCGCCTGCCTCTTGCGACGCTCGCCAGCGTCTGCCGAGGTCGCGAGAAATTCTGCGGAAATCGCGGACGCGCGCGCGGTCGGATTGGAGCTGTCGTTGCCTGCTCGGCGATCCGAGTACGAGGAACCCAGCAATGCTTGCAGCAACGACAGCCACTGTGGCAGCGACAAGGGCGACGCGATCGGAAGAATTTATGGTTTTAGCGCTCATGAAGTCTTTGGTTGCCGCTGCAACCAAGTGAGGTAGTACCAAAGAGTGCCGCCAGAGATCGCAAGCACGACGGCAAATTTGAGGGTAAAGACAAATGTCAGCGAGCCTCGAAGGAACTCGGTGAGAAAAACAATTAAATTGCCAATGGCAATTAGTGCGGCAATGAAGAGGGCTAGGTAAGTGAGCCACTTACGGAGGCCGGATTGGTACTTAGTTGGATTGGCTGCCAGGTCTGCCAGCAGCAGGCGCATTAAAAGAACGTAAACCGGATAAACGATAATGAGCCGAGCCAAACTAGAAGCCAAAGTATACGAAATAACTCTCGAGCGCTCGAGCGGGTCATCAAAGAAGCGGTCGATCGCGATAAACCCAACTTGTCCGAGGGCTTGAGCCCAAACACTCAAAGAAACAAATGAGAGTAAATACAAAAATAAATCTCGAGCCGAGCCCCCGCCGCGATCGCCAGGCTCCGGTACCGCCAGGCCAATGGCGCGCTCGTCAGCGGCCAGAAAGGCAGCCTCCACACTCTGTTTGGGCCAGCCGCGACTCAGAAGCAAAGGCAAAATCTTGCCGTCAGTAGCTCCTTTGGCACGGGCGGTCTCGATAAATTCAACCAGGATTGCACGACTCGTAGCTTGAGACATCGCCAGGGCACCCGTTGCTTTTTCTCAACTGTTTTCAACCATACTGGCGGCTTTACAAGTGCAGCGGTCGGCCCGGCAACCAGTTACTCAATTGGCCCTCGCCGTCACACTTCGCGGCGGTAGACGCGGGTCGCTGAAGCTTGGTCGGTGGGAACGACCAAAATATCGCTGATATTGACGTGGAGCGGGCGCGTAGCGCAGAAAACCACAATCTCGGCAATATCGTCGGGCGTCAGAGGAACCGTATTGGCATAGACGGCCTTGGCTCGATTTCGATCGCCCCGAAAGCGCACGTCGCTAAATTCCGTTTCGACTAAGCCCGGATCGACGGCGCTGACGCGGATGGGCGTGCCGAGAAGATCGAGCTTTAAGCCTTCGGTCAGGGCCATGACGGCGGCCTTGGTGGCGCAATAGACATTCCCATTGGGATAGGTCTCGTGCCCGGCAATCGAGCCGATATTAATGATGTGGCCGCGATCGCGAGCGACCATTCTCGGCACGATTTGCCGCGTGATATAAAGCAGCCCCTTAATGTTGGTGTCAATCATCTCTTCCCAATCCTGGACCGAGCCCTCGTGCAGTTTGTCGAGGCCGCGACTGAGCCCAGCATTGTTGACGAGTACGTCGATGGCTTGCCATTCTGCAGGCAAGCCGGTAACGGCTGTCTCGACAGCCGCGCGATCGCGAACGTCGAGGGCAATGCAATGGGTCGGAACGTCAAGCTCGGCCGCTAGCGCCTGCAGGCGCTCCTGGCGGCGGGCCGCCAGCACGAGCCGCGCGCCGACTCGGGCAAACTCGCGCGCGCAGGCACGACCGATGCCGCTGCTCGCACCGGTCACCAGAACAATATTGTCTTGTAGATTTGTCATAGACAGTGGCAAATCGATCTTGAAAACTCCCTCAAATCGACTTTAGTCTAAATGAGAGTGGCGCGCGATTCGTGGCAGCGGCCATTGGCTAAAAAATCAGGAGGACGCCCGATGGGCCCGAGCAAACGATTGGGAATTGCTGGTGCGTTGGCCGCGCTTCTGCTAGTTGGATTCTGGCTGAGCGGCTTGGACTTTACATCAACTGCGTCGCTTGCCAGCACCGATCGCGAATTAGCCTATGAATTTCACTCGCCTCACTCCCGCGATGGCATTGGCAAATTTTACCTCGGTCGAGAAATCGCCCAAGTAATGGGCTATCAAGGGGCGCTGTGGTTAGAGCGGCCTTCGCGAGAAGCAGAGGAGCACACCTCAGCAATCATCGCCGCCCTCGAACTCCAACCAGACAGCGTTGTCGCTGACATTGGTGCGGGGACGGGGTACCTCACCTTTCAACTCGCCCCAGCAGTACCCCAGGGCAAAGTCTATGCTGCCGACGTGCAACCCGAGATGCTCGATGTGGTGAGGTTCCTCTGCGAAGACGAAAACATCCCCAACGTCGAGGTGGTGCAAGCCAGCGAAACCTCCCCCAATTTGCCGCCCGAGGCGATCGACGTGGCGATCGCAGTAGACGCCTATCACGAGTTTGCCTACCCCCATGAAATGATGGCAGGCATCGTCGCGGCTCTCAAGCCCGGAGGTCGCGTCGTTCTCGTAGAATACCGCCTGGAGAATCCTCTAATTCCTATCAAAACGCTGCACAAAATGAGCGTCGCCCAAGCCCGCAAAGAACTGCAAGCAGCAGGCCTTGCCTGGGTTGAGTCGCGAGAATTCCTGCCCCAGCAGCACTTCACGATCTTCCGCAAGCCCGCAGCTTAGAGAACCTACAGGCAACTAACTCGGTACGTAACCAATCCGCCAGTCAGACACGAGCCGGTCGCGGTAGACCTGCCAAGCAATAGCTGCTTCGGGTTTGGCAGCGCCGTTCCGCTGCAGCAAAATAGAGCCCTTCTCAAACCCCACCACCGCGTATTCTCGGCTAGCGAGCATTTCCTCAATTTGGGGGACGAACGCTTTTAAGGATTCGAGATCGCGATCGAAGGCAACCCCATACTTTTCCAGACGCCACAGATCGAGCAAAACGTACTCAACCCGTTCGACCTGGCCTCCATCGTTACGAACTTCGATCGTCGGGAAACGCACGATCTCGCGCCTGCCGGACAAGTGCGGGATGAAATATTTGGTGGCCGCAACACTCGCATCGGGAGGAATCTGCCCGAGCAGTGCTCGCATTCCTGGTAGGCGCTGCCATTGCTCTACCAGCGAAACATGTACCCAAGGCTGGTAGGAGTCGGGAACGGCAAAATACAGGGTACGGTTGGGGCTCCCGGCCAAAGTCCCAACAACAGACAGACACAAGCAGGTCGTCAAAAAACGCTGCAGGCTCCGCTTTGGCGACCGGGGCTCTACCCGAGCTGCTGGCTGCCAAAACCGCAGCGGCCCGCGCCCTCCCCACCACAGAATCGCGCCGTAGCAGAGCCCCGGCACCACACTGATGGCATAGCGAATATTAATCGAGAGCACCCCCCGACCGCTCCCGAGCAACAACTTGAGCAACGGCGGCCCAGAAATCGCCCAAGACGCAGGCGACAAAACAGGCACGAACCCCCAAGGCAGCAGCTGACCGGCCAAATAGCCGAGCGTGCGATCGACCGGCCTTACCAGCTCCGACAGCAACAATGTCGGCTGACTCAACATGCCCCAGAGCACATCTAGCGTCGATGCCTCTTCGCCATCGACATACTGGCCGAAACGCTCCAGCGTAAAGCGCCGCGCGACATCCTCAGAAAACAAGGGCATCACCACATTGGTCAGCAGTAGCACATACCCGAAACTCAGAGCGCACGTTACCAGGCCGATTTTCGGGTAGCGCCGACTGGCAACTAAATACGCACCGATCCCAAAAAGCGTGACCCCACTGTCTTCGCGAACGGCCAACAGCGCTGCCGCCATCACCCAAAATAACCACCAGCAGCGCCGCTCCATTGCCAGCAGCAGGCTGAAGGCATAGAGGGGAACTTGCGACACGTCATGAAAATTTGCCAGTGTCGGCCCCAAGATGGCATTGGCCCCATAGAAGCTCAGGGTGATGCGCGCGGCCAACGGGGGCTCTAGATACTCCCGAGCCAGAAAGTATGCCACGACTCCTGCGGCCGTTATCAAACAAACCTGCAGCACGGCAAGGGTTGCCGAGTGGGGAAACAAGGCATAAACAGGCAGCCAGAGCAGCAGGGCGGGCGTGAAATGCTGGCCGAGCCGGTGGTAATCCACGGCCGGAACCTCGCCTGCATGAATGACATTGGTCGAGAGCTGAGAAGAAAGCGAGCTTTGAAAGAAATGTCCGTGCAGGCCGTTCCAAAAGACTTGGTTGAAGATTCCTTGGTCGTAATCTGAATAAAATGTGAAATGACGGTGCAGGATCAAAATCAGCGTCGCGCCAAAAAAGATCGCGATCGCCAGCACTAGCGATCGTTGACGCAACTCTTGCCAGATCCGTACCTCATCCGTCGGAGACACAATGCTACTGAAAACGCTTTGTTAAATTTCAACCTATATCTTAAGGTAGCTGAAACAATTCCGGAGTCGCCTACAATGGTAAGTGGCGGAGACTATCGTTTCCGTTCACTCCTCACACCACACTCCGCCCAGATCGTTCGGCTCTGGGCGGTTTCTTAATGGATTGTCTGAGATACCTATTACTGTAGCAGTCCGTGGCAAACCTGCGTAATGCACCCCGCCCGGGCATTTCTCACATTTTTCCCAAACCAACATTTCTCCAAACCAAAGGGTGAGATCGACTGGCTGTGCTAGGATCTGCTGTGTCCGAATGGAGATGTCCGTAATTTAATAAGGATTCTTAGGCATGGCAGCGACCGCAGAAGTGACCGACGCAAGCTTTAAGGAAGATGTCTTAGAAAGTCCCTTGCCGGTTCTAGTTGATTTTTGGGCGCCCTGGTGCGGGCCCTGCCGGATGGTAGCCCCGGTTGTCGACGAGATCGCAGAGCAATATGACGGCAAGATCAAGGTCGTCAAGGTAAATACTGATGAGAACCCCAACATTGCCAGTCAGTACGGGATCCGCAGCATCCCGACGTTGATGATCTTCAAGGACGGCCAGCGCGTTGATATGGTTGTTGGTGCCGTTCCCAAGACGACTCTTGCCAATACTTTGGAAAAATTTCTTTAGTTTCTGAGATGGGGCCCGGGCAGAGATCCCGCCATTACCTTCCCCTGCTGTGATATCCCTAGCTTTTCCTGCAGGCCACTGAATCCGCAGGAAAAGCGATCTAGATCGCAAACTCACGCGGATCTGCCTACAATAGCCTTTAGTTGTGAGTGGGGGCGGCCGATACGAGCGCGGATCTGTGGGTCGCTTTGTGTTAGATGTCGTTCCTTGTATCTAGTTGAAAGGTATCGTTAAGGAGGCAGGATCGTGGTTCAGTCGAAGGAAATCGGTTTGTCTGAAGTCAACTTGGCAGCTTCCGACCAGCCCGTTGCTGCAACGGAACTGCGTCCTTGGGGCTCGTTTACGGTCTTGGAGGAGGGTCCAGGATACAAAATCAAACGAATCCAAGTGAAGCCCGGCCACCGCTTGAGCCTGCAGATGCACCACCATCGCAGCGAGCACTGGATCGTTGTTTCGGGCACGGCAAAGGTGACCTGCGGCGAGCGCGAGCTGATGCTGGGGAGCAACCAGTCCACCTACGTTCCTCAGTGCACGGCCCACCGTTTGGAAAACCCTGGCGTGATCGATCTCGTGCTCATCGAGGTGCAGAACGGTGAGTACCTCGGAGAGGACGACATCATCCGCTTCCAGGACGATTACTCCCGCCAAACCAAAAAGTAACTGCATGGCAAGCGTTGCCCTGAGCCCGTCAGCGGAACGGGAAATCCGACGCCTCTGGCGCGTCAGTCGGGGCTCTGAGGAAGGAGCTGTCCCAGCTTGCCTGCGCCTGTCTGTTGGGCCGGGCGGATGTCATGAGTTTGCTTACGCGCTCGGGTTCGAGACAGAAGCGATGCCTCAGGATCGCGCCATCGCCAGCTGTGGGCTGACAATTGCCGTCGATCCAGAGAGCTTCGCGCGATTGGCAGGGGCGAACCTGACAATCGACTATGCCGAAGACCTTATTGGGGGTGCATTTCGGTTCGAAGCTGTCGGTGGCACCGAGCGAGAGCACTGCGACTGCGGTGCATCCTTTCGGTTGGTGGCACGGGCGCGGCCAGTGCGCTAGATGTGGCTGGCGATCCAGCTCAGCCATTCTTGAGCCTGTTGGTAGCCGTGAAACTCTCGCTCGCGCCGGCGAAATTCTGGCGTGTGGACGCGGGCTTTGCCCCCTTGCCACCGACAGCCGATCTGTCGGTGCAGGAGTTCGTGATAGAGAACGAATTCAATCGCTAGAGAAGGGACGCGCGGATCGTCGAGGATGGGGCTGACGACAATTCGGTCGCGCGCGCGCTCGTAATGGCCGAGTTTGCGATGGGTACGGCGGGCTCCCCAGCTTAGGCGGGGCTCGCTGAGTTTGCCGTGGAAATATTGCTGGTTGACCTGCAGGAACAATGTCTGTAGGTTGTGGTGCCCGCCGCTGGCATTGTCGGTTTCGCCGCTGGCATAGCAGTCGAGCTTCCGCACGATGGCCACATAGGAGCTGCTTGTGGCAAATTGTCGCAGGGCCACCGCAGTATTCTCTCGGCCGGTAATGCGGGCGATTGCCGCAGTCAGTAGCTCGTCGCTGGCAGCCAAGAAGCCCTCGTGGAGCTTGAGTGAAATCGCATGAGGGTGAATGCGACCCCGATAGAGGCCGCGCATGTTTGTAAGCTCGACGTAGACTCGGCCTTGAGGTGCGACAGCCTCAATTTCTTGACGTAGGTGGCGAACTGCGCGGAGATGCTCGGCCAGGTAAGGAGGTACGGCTAAAAACTTCATCCAGGCATAGGCCCGCCGCGAAGGCGTCTTGAGGTCGGCTGGAGTCGCTCGAGCCGTACGACAGAGCGACTCGATACTTTGACTTGCTTGCTGAAGATTGCACCGCAGCGCGAGCAAGCGGCTCTCAGACACCGGACGCGCGCTCAGATATAGAATCTGCTGCTGAAAAACTTGTTGCTGCTTGAGGATGTTAGCAATTTCCACGCGGCGTACGAATGCACTATCGCCTTGCAAGGACGAAGCTTTCTAGAAATTCGCTCCCAAATCCGGGCGATCGCGCCGGAATCTTCTATTTAGAAACCCTCTCGTGCCATGTTGCTGCGCGCGCCAAATGGGCAGCAGGCAAGCACGGCCATCATCCCCCCAAGCCGAGGCGCTGCATGAATGATTGCAAACGCTCGCTGAGGGAAACCGCGGTGGGTTTTGCGGCGACAGGAGCAACTTTCTCGGGGGCTTCTCCTGCCATGCCGGTAACCTCGTAGACCATCATGACATCTTGCTTATCCGGACGATCGACTGTAGTGGTGCAACCAGTTTGGGCTTTGGCTTCTACAGCTCTATAGGCTGGCTCGGAGAGTAGCAGCTGGGTCTCGAGACGTTTGCTGGCATCTTGAACTCTGCTTGCGACGCTGAGCACCCCGCCTAGGGGCACGACTTTGGGGGAATCATCGCTGGTAACCGGCACCATGATCGCGCTGCCATAATGAATGCCCATGCCGATTTCCAGGGGTTGATAGGCGAGTTTCTCGAGAGACTCATTGAGGTCTCGAACGGCCTCAAGCATTTCTAGGCCCGTCCAAACCGCGCGCTCGACGCTTTCTTGCGGCGTTCCCGAACGAAAGGTCACCACCATACGACCGCCCATGACACTATCTACCGAGCCACCGTTGCTGGTAATGATGCGATGGGCCGCGCGAAAGTAGCGGCCCATGATGTAAAGGATGTCGTAGGGAAAATTAACCTCGTCAAAATTTGTCGCACCGCGGACTGCAATGACTACGATCGCAACGGGCTGCTCGGCACCGACACCATCAGATTCGAATTGACTATCAACGAGGTCGAGATCTTCGCTATCGATGACCAAGCGGCGCACGTCCACATCGCCAACTACTCGCGTCTGACAGGCCAGACGAACGTGCACGGGAAAATGCAGGCGCTCGGCTAGATTGCGCTCGACCTTGGTTGGCTGGCTGCAGTTTTGGATGCCCCTGACGACGATAACGCGGCAGGTAGAGCACCGAGCCTGCCCGCCACAGACGGCACTGTGAGGAATGTCTGCATTCAACAGCGCGTCGAGGATCGTTTCGTCATCGTCGACACTAACGATTGCGCGGTCCGTAATCGACTGGATTTGTGCCATCGCTTTCGGTTCCAAGCCCGGGTACTTATGCAATGAACATGATAGTAAGCATACCGAATGAAGTACCACCGAGGGGGTACCTCAAAAAACCAGAATCTACGCTGAGTCAGAGCTGAGATACAAAGCCGAAATCTCCAGCTCTACGGGACTACGACTGGGTAATATCCCCCAGGTGATTTCTGAGGCGCGTGCGTATCTTGGGCGTTGGCAACGCTCGGCTTACCACCAAGCGCGCCAACCAATCCCGCTGCGCCAGCATGCCTGCGATCTCGCCTGAGATTACCGAAGCGGGCGCGGACAAAATCGAGCAGTACCGGAACCTCGGGTGCAGAGACTTCGCCAGCCATCGCTGCAAGCACGAACGGGATTTTGAAGGCGGCGCGATAGCGGTATCGTTGCTAGGGAAATTTATCGGTAGGCAGAGCAGGTTTTGCGTCGCGCCGCTACCCAGAAAATAGATAGCGGCTGCGGATGCAAACGGGGCTGGCCAGATTCGAACTGGCGACCTAGCGCTTCAGATTGGTGCGAGTTTCCTCGCTCTCTGGACTATTCCTTCACCGTGGATTGCGGGTGCGGGTTCGCCGCTGCAATCGGTAGGTGGCGACCGTTCCTGTCGTAGGTGGTGTGGCCCTTATAAAGCAGCAGCGTGTCGTGGAAGCAAGGCCCGAGAAACTGCAAAAAACGCTTGCCTTCCCGAGTTCCCAGGCGCAACCAGGTGCGCTCTCCCGACCGCGCTAGCCCCCAGTTAAATCCCCACACCTCCCGAAAATATTCAGCAATCCGGTTGTTTTCTGCCTGCGAGACCCGGGCGTCGAGCGCGAGCTCGAAAGCTCGGGCTTGCCCGCCTGGACCCCAGCGCACGCGCTGGGAACCGCAGTCTAGAAACCAAATTGCCAAACCCTGGCGGGTCAGGTAATCGAGGAATGGGCGCGCGACCCATCCAGAATCGCCCCGATAGCGCCGCTCGACCATAACGCGAGTCAGCGGGACTAGTTTGGGCGTGAGGACTAGGAAACGTCGGCCGCCTTTGCGGCGGAGAGTTTCCCGGAGGCTGACGGGCTTGCGGGTAATGCTCTCAAGCAACGCTTGCTGAAAGCGCGCGTAAGCTTCGAGCCGAATGGAATGCCGAACGCAAAAGTTTGGGCCTCGCTTGCGCCCAGATCCCAGCAACATTCCCGCTATAATGCCGCGTCGCTCTACTTTCGATGAGACATCAAAGTCCATCTTCAACGTGCGACCTACAACCAGTCTCTGCACCTTCTCCAAAGCTGGAAGACCCCACCCTCGGAGCTTGGCTCAAGATTACCGTATCCCTCTCGAGACTTAGGCTCCCTTGAATTTGATCGCATTCAGTCATGGCGTTTCCCCCATGCTGCCCGATTCTATTTCAGGAGGCGCTCGCTCTATCCTGCTGAGCTACAGCCCCAGACCGTGTTTTAGTTTAGCAGGTATTTCCTGGGTCAGGCTTGAGGCGTCTCCTGCAATCGACCGAAACGGCGGTTGCGGTCTTGATAGGCCCGCAGAGCCCGGTAGAACGCAGCGCGATCGAAGTCCGGCCAAAGGGTTTCGGTGACATAGATTTCGGTGTAGGCAAGCTGCCACAGCAAGAAATTGCTCAGTCGCATTTCACCGCTGGTGCGAATCAAGAGGTCCGGATCTGGATGTCCGGCAGTGTAGAGGGCGCGCGAGAAGGTTCTCTCATCGATACTGTCAGGATCGAGATGCCCTTGGCGGGCTTGCTCTGCTAGGTGGCGGCAGGCCCGTACGATCTCGCGCTGGCTGCCGTAGTTGAGGGCAATGTTGAAGCAAACCTCGCGGTTATTGGCCGTCGCCTCCATCGAGTGCCGCATTTGCTCGCGCAGAGAGGGGGGCAGCTCGGCAAGCTCGCCGAGGAATTGAATGCAGACACCCTCTTGCTGCAGCTCGGCGAGCTCCTGCTGGAGCAGGCGCTCGAACAAACTCATCAGGAAGCGCACTTCGCGATCGGGCCGCCGCCAATTTTCGGTGGAGAAGGCATAAACCGTTAGAAATTCGATGCCCCAGTCCTTGCAGGTCCGCAGCATTTCCTTGAGGGCTCTAACACCGCGACGATGACCTTCAATGCGAGGGAGACCCCGCTGCGTTGCCCAGCGACCGTTGCCATCCATGATCGTCGCAACATGACGTGGCAGGCGCTCCGGATTGAGGTCGGGGGGCAGAGATAGCATCAATTGGGCAGTCATGGGCAAGCAGTATTATCCCTCTGTTGAGGTGGCGCGGTAGGCAGGTGGGTTCTTTGGCTGGGTAGCGCTCGATGGCGTTGGCGTGGCCCACAGGAGTGCGATCGAAAAAAAGCGTACGCCAATTCTACTGGGTTGCCTGAGGCGGGACCAGGCCAAATCGACGCGAGCCGAAGGGTTTCTCTCCTAGGTTGGATGCGAATGGGCGAGCGCGACCATCGCAACTTTACCGGGGGGTAAAGAGTGCTGGGGGGTCTAGATCTTGGATTCATAAGAGAATGCTCGGAAGCCTTAAAACTCACGCAGGGCAGGCTATTGCTGTGCCCGTCGCCTCAAAGTGTAGGATGGCCCTGCTGTGGCGTCAGTCGGATTTGGTCCGTTGCTCGTGGGAATTGCAGTCAGAGATCTCCACCCATCTGCGTTCCGATCGCCTGAATCGGGGCTGCGGACGGTATGCTCTTATACCTACTTGCTGCAAACATACTGAGAATTATGAATCCTCGTCCGAGTCACGATCTCAGCAATACCACCATCGTTTAGACTATGGAGCCTCAGGGGCAATCGCCAAGCAAAGCCCGGGCAAAGAAAAAAGCGACCGCAGGAGCGATCGCTTGGGGATAAAAATGTGCAAGCTCATCCTAGCGTTTCGCTTTGCGCTCGCAAGCAAGGTTGCGCTAGCAAGTTCCGCTAGCCGTCGCGATCGTCCGGGCGATCTGTAAATTACCCCTCAAAGCCACAGCTGGTGGGAAGTTTGCGGCCTTTTCCGTTTGGAAAGGGCCGTTTGTCTTTAGCGTTCCGTAGCGTTCTTTAATAAAAGCTAAAGCTCCGGGCCGAGAATATTGCCCCGATCGCTCGAAAACAGGAGCGCGCGCACAACGCATGCATACTACAACGGGCGGCTTGCTGCCTTACTGCGCGCGGAACTTCTAAAAACTTTGCAATGATTAACATTAAGTTTTCTGGAAATTCGAGCTTAGCGGGGCTGCCAAGCGGCTTTAGAACGTCCGGCCACTCCAGCCCCACATAGCACCGGGAACATCGGCAAACACGATGTAGGTTCGTCCGGGGTCGATGCCGAGGCTCGCGGCGATCTCCTGGCAGAAATCTTGGCTCATCGCCTGGGTGCGATCGGCCCCCATGGTGCCCACGCTTTTAATCTCGACATAGCAAGCGGGTGCCGTGCTGCCTGCGAAGATCATGGCCACTCCAGGCTCGAATGCCGCCATCACGTAGGATTCGGGCTTGCCCAAATGGGTAGCCAACTTCTGGGATAAGGTCGCGAGCAATGCTTCGGCGCGCTCGCGATCGACTGCATCGGCAGATGTCTGGACTTTGATCGACGGCATGGGGAACTTCCTCGGCTAAATTTGTTCGCTCGTTGCTATTTTTGCAACTCAGCCACCGTAGTTCCAGCCCGTCGCCTCGAGCAGGAGCGGATCGCCATCGCGAACGAGTTGCGCGCCGATGACCTCTCCTACAAAAACCGTATGGTCGCCCGTCGCTACCGAGCCAACCACTCGACATTCGAGATATCCGAGGCAATCGGTCAGAATCGGGCAGCCCGTTGCTTCGCCCAAGGCAGATGCTACGCTCGCGAGCTTGTCTCCGACTCGGCTTTGGGGCTTAAAAAACTGAGCGGCAATGTCTTTCTGGCTGCTGTCGAGCACGCTCAGAGCAAAAACGCCACTTTTTTCGAGCATGGCATGGGATCCAGAGCGGGCATTGACGCAGACGACCAGCTGGGGAGGCTCGAAGGATGACTGCATGACCCAGCTTGCGGTGAATCCATTGGATTCGTCACCGTCTTTGACGCCGCAGATATAGAGACCGTGGGGGATTTTGCGCAGGAGAGTTTTTTTGGCTGTTTCGTCGAACATGAGCGCCTCGCCATATTTGTTTGCAATATTTGCAACAATTGTAGAGGGTCGGGGGAGCCCACTCCGGCTCTGGCAACCGCAGACAGGGCTCGCTGCGATCGCCTAATATGAGTGACGGCCCAAAAATTTTCTCAGAAAACCACTAGGACAGCAGTAATAATGAGCGATACTCTCGTCGCACTCCGGGCCGGAGAGCTAAGGGCGCTACCGGGCGCGGACCTAGAAGATGCGGATTTAACCCACTCTCAGCTCGAGCGCGTCAACTTGGCGGGAGCGAACCTGGCCGGAGCCGATTGCCACTACGCCAATTTCCAAGCAGCCACCCTCGACGGGGCCAATCTCTTGGGAGCGCGCCTGGGCGCGGCGGACTTGCGGGCCTCTTTGGTTGGCGCCAATCTCATGCAAGCCGACCTGAGCGCGGCCGATCTGCGCGGAGCAAACCTGCGGGGGGCAAATCTGATGGGGGCGATCCTCCGGCAGACAAATCTCAGCGGGGCGTTTTTAAGTGGTGCCAATCTCAATGGGGTGAGCCTCCAAGGTGTTGACTTGCGCGGTGCCGACTTGCGCGGTGCCAATCTTGTCGGGGCCAATTTGCGCGGTGCCGACCTCGCTCAGGCATTTTTGCAGGGGGCGCTGCTCTCTGGAGCCTGCCTGGAAGAGACCAATCTGCGGGGAGCAAATTTGTCTGGGGCTAACTTGACCGAGGCAAATCTCTTGTGTGCGGAACTCGAGGGTGCGAGTCTGGTTGGAGCGACCCTCGATCGCGCTTGCACTTTGGGCACGATTTTGGGCCAGCAATGATCGTTAACGATCGCTTCTGCAGAACGCTCGGAGGGCGGATTTAAGATCGGCAACTTTGGCTTGTTAATTAACTCAGGAAAAGGTGAGGTGTCTCCTATGAATATTGGCGATCGCGTGCGCGTAGCAGAGTCCGTTGTGGTCTACCACCACCCAGAACACAAGAAGCAACCCTTCGATATCCAGGGTCTCGAGGGAGAAATCGTCGGATTTGCCAATCGGTGGCAAGACAAGCCGATTAGCGCTAACTTTCCCATCGTGGTGCGTATCGCACCGCGCTTTCAGGTTCACCTGAGATCGGAGGAACTAGAAGCCGCTGCTGCCGACCCGGCTAGTTAGAGCCAACCGCACCAGACTCACTAGAATGGGGGAGCACCAGAGCACAGTAGCGCGGCGAATCCCGGTCGCGAAAGGTTATGAAGGTTATGGCTGATATCCCCGAACTCCCGCAACCCAGTACCCTTCCCAAGGCGACAGATCCAAAATTCGGCTTCAATACCTATGCCGAGCGGCTCAACGGTCGCGCGGCCATGCTCGGCTTTACCCTGGCGGTGGCGATCGAGCTACTTACGGGCAAGGGCCTTTTGGCTTGGTTGGGCCTGCACTAGCGCCAACTTGCACCCAAGCCATGGCCCGCCTGACGCGCATTGCAATTTACCCCATCAAGTCTCTCGACGGTGTCGAAGTTGGCACCGCGACGGTTGCGGCTGGCGGCGCGCTTGCTGGAGATCGCCGCTGGGCAATCGTTGACGAAGGCGGCAAATTTGTAAATGCCAAGCGCTTTCCGGCAATTCACGGTCTGCAGGCCCGGTATGACTTGGCGGCCGAGACCGTTTCCCTGCGGAAGCGCTCCGACTCCTGGGAGCGTGCTCGCACCTTTTGTCTGCTAAGCGAGCGTGCCGAACTGGCAACTTGGCTCGGAGCCTACTTCGGCCGGTCCGTTGCCATCATCGAAAATGCGACCGGTGGTTTTCCGGACGATACGAGCGCCTTTGGGCCGACGGCAATTGCCACAGCCTCCCTCGAGGCCGTGGCAGCCTGGTTCCCAGATCTCGATCTCGAGAGCGTTCGTCGTCGCTTCCGGGTCAATCTCGAGTTCGACGATGCCCCGCCCTTTTGGGAAGACGGGCTCTGTGGCAAAACTTTCCGCATTGGTGAGGTGCGCGTCGAAGGGGTCAATCCCTGCCAGCGCTGCCCCGTTCCCGCGCGCGATCCCGACACTGGTGCTGCTTACCCGCAGTTTCAAAAGATTTTTGTCGAGCGCCGCCAGCAAAGCTTGCCTGCGAGCGTCGATCCGAGCTGGTTCGACCATTTCTATCGCCTCAGCCTCAACACGCGCATCCCGGCTACCGAAGCGAGCAAAGAGTTAGGTTGGGGCGATCGCGTATTTTTACGAGAGCGCGACTGAAACCTCAGCCAGGAGATGGGCGTCCGTACGGGCATTCTGGAACAAAGATGGCAATACTGCTTACCGAGCTGCTGTCTGCCAAGCCACTGTTGCTGAGGTCGTGCTGGTGAGACCGAGGAAAGATTCCAAACGAAAACTGCTGAAGATGTGGCCGTACTGGGGCGATGTCATACCGCTGCTTTGGGGCGCGCTGCTGCTCAAGTATTGGCTCTCCGGGCAGCTACAGCGCCTGATCCATCCGAATTACACGGGCTTGGTTGCAACCAGCGGTGGCGCGCTCCTACTACTGGGGCTTTCCTACCTGCAGCAACAGATCGGCAGCCGGTCCGGGCGCGACCCGATGACCAGCCTTGCAGCCAACCTATTACCAAAGCGCCTCGCAACCGGTTTGTTGGTGGGAACGGCGATCGCTGGTTTGGCAATCCCACCCGGCACTCTCGGCTCCCAAGCGGCTCTCCAGCGGGGTTTGGGGAGCGCGCTCCCCGTCACGCGCCTGCAACCGCAAGCATTCCAAATTACTGCCGATGCCTCCGAGCGATCGCTCGTCGATTGGGTCCGGACCCTCAACGCCTATCCCGAGCCCGATGCCTACCGCGGCCAAGACGTGCAAATTGCAGGATTCGTCATGCGCCTCGACGATCTGCCCGCCGATGTCGTGCTGCTGGCTCGGTTCATCGTCTCCTGCTGCGCGGTAGATGCTTACCCCGTAGCGTTGCCCGTCGCCTTACCACCCGGGATCGATGGATCTGAGTTTCCGGTTGATTCTTGGGTTGAGGTTCGCGGAACGATGGCTGCCAGCACGCTGACTGATGATGGACCGCGCCAAGCCATCGTTCGGGCCGAGGCGATGACTCCCATTCCGACCCCGACCGATCCGTACAGTTATTGACGATTTAGCGACGTGCTAGCGGTGCGACCAACCTTGCAGAGTGAGTTATGAGCCGATTTTTCTGGACTCGAATGGATCCCATCGACCGCGCGGTAACTGGCGCGACGGCCGTCGTGACGGGGCTTATCTTAGCTCTGATGGCAGGCGATCGGTGGCTGGGAGACTCCCAAGCTTGGGTCGGAGGGCGACCCCGCGTGCGCGAGTTTAGCTGGCAAAACCAACAAGTTGGCGCGCGCGATCGCGCCTTCGTCCTCACATTCAATCGCCCCGTCGATCGGGATGCTGTCGAAGCCAACCTCACCATCGAGCCTCCCTTGCCGGGCAAGTGGAGCTGGGTTGGGCGACGGGCAGCTTATACCCTAAAGGGACCCATTCCCTACGGCACGACCTACCAGTTAGATTTAACCGATGCCCGCGAGCAGTTCGGCGGCGGCGATCGACTCGGTCGAAAAATGCAGCCCTTTGCAGTCGAGTTTCAGAGTCGCGACCGGGTCTTTGCCTACATTGGCACCGTCGCCGACGAGCGCGGCCGCCTCGTGGCCTACAACTTAACGCGCCAAGAGAAGCAAGTTTTGACACCGCCCGGTCTGGCGGTCACCGATTTTCAGCCCTATCCCGAAGGCGATCGCATTCTTTTTGGGGCCATCGACACTCGCCAAGCACAGGCAGCTAACCTTGCGTCCCAACTCTTCCAAACGACAACGGGTCTGGGCACCGATCCTGCCGGCCAGCTCGAGTTGGTCCTCGACACGCAAACCCATCAAAATTTGCAATTTTCCCTAGCCGACGGGGGTGAGGCGATTGTCGTCCAGCGCGCTAGCCGCACCGACGCGCGCGATGTCGGGTTGTGGCTGCTGCGCACCGACGCGCCCGCAGCCCCCCCGCACCAAATCGAAGGCGGTCGGGACGGGGGGGAGTTTCGCGTCACGCCCGATGGCAAAGCCGCAGCGATTGCCCGAGGAGAAGGCATCGCTCTGGTGTCGCTGGCAGCCGACAGCAATCCTCCGGAGTTTTTGCCTGAATTCGGGCGCGTGCTGGCCTTTGCACCGGATGGCCGGGCGGCGGCAATGGTAGATTTCAATGTAGAAAATGCCGATCGCCGTTTCCTACAGAGCCTGGTGCACGTTACTAACGACGGCCGCCAACAGCTTCTCCTCGATACCGAAGGGTCGATCTTGGGGTGCGAGTACGCCCCGACCACACCCACGCTCTACTGTGCTCTTACCCGGGTCGTCGAAACTCCAGCTGACGAAATCGCAGGCGAAACTGCCGACCCCGAAATCGCAGATATCGACCCCAAAACCCAACCTTTCCCTGAGGAGCTGTACCTCGCCGAGATCGACACCGAAACAGGCACGGTGGAGCCTATAGCGCTACCGCCAGGAACCCCGGAGGTCAGCTTTAGCCTGTCTCCCGATGGCTTAGCAGTTTTGCTCGATCGCCTGCCTGCAGAAGTTGCCACTCTAGAGCCCGATGCGGCCAGTTGGCTGTGGTTGTGGCTGCCTCGAACCGGCGATCTCGAGGCCATCCCCATCCAGGGTCGCCAGCCTCAGTGGCTGCCATAACCTCAGGTTCCCCTACTCAGCGCCCAGATCGAGCGGAACGTGCGTTCGCGCGCATGTAACAAAAAGTTTAAAATTCAAGCAAGTCGCCTGCTAATTTGCTTGAAGTGTACTATGCCTTCCCAATCTCTTCCTTCTCCGCTCTTGTTGGTTGACGGCTACAACGTCATCGGTGCCTGGCCGGAGTTGGCCACCCTGCGCGATCGCAACTTGCTAGGCGACGCCCGCGATCGGCTCATCGAGATGCTCGTTGACTACAGTGCCACCTGCAACCTTCACACGTGGGTTGTCTTCGATGCCTACGAGCGCCGCGGCCCGTCTTACAAAGACCCGCGCACGAGCTGGCTGAGCGCTCACTACACGGCTTTCGCACAAACTGCAGACAGCTATATCGAAAAAATTTGCGCTGACTACGCCCAACTCCCCAAGGTTGCCGGTCGCCGCCTGCGGGTCGCTACCTCCGATCGCGCTCAGCAGTTGACCGTTACGGGGTATGGTGCCGAATGGCAATCTACGCTACAGTTGGCCGCCGAGGTCAAGCATGCCAAGCACCAAACCCGTCAAGTTCAGGCTGACGCGCGACGCCCGCGCGGGCGATCGCTCTTCGATTCTCTCGACCCGGAAGCTCGAGCCCGGCTCGCCCAACTGCGCCATGGCCTCTAGGCATGCATTTTCTATCAAACAACACTGACATCGACAGGTTGAAGTCGCAGATCCGTCGTCCGGAGAGCTAGTGTGCTCTGTGGCAGGCACGGTTGAGCGGTGCGCGATCGACTCGCCTATCGATCGAGGGGTTGGCGTGCTTGCCTGACAGTAATTCTTCGTTCTCCTTCTACTAACTTCGTACAACTTCGGCTGACTGCCTGGGCCTTGGAAAAATGCACTACCGCTCCTGCTAGCTGCGGTCTCCTCATTGCAGTTACAGGCAGCCAGCAAAGAAAATGAGCCCAACCGCAGTTAAAGGCGGCCAAAAAATAAGTTTTAGCAGCAGTCGAACCATGCAAACCTTAAAGTCAGCCCCATCAAACTTAGATCTGCCTGCCGTCAAGAGCGGCGTCTTCATCACTGAAATTGGCAAATTCCTGCCAGGAGAGCCAATCGAAAACGACGAGATGGAAACTTATCTCGGCAAGGTCAACAATCGCCCCTCCCGCGTCCGATCGCGAATCTTAAAAAGCAATGGCATTCAACAGCGCCACTACGCCCTCGACCGCGAGCAAAAAACAACCATCGGTAACGCTCAAATGGCCGCCGCCGCCGCACGCGATGCCCTCAGCAGAGCCGAGATCGCAGCGCGCGAAGTCGATTTGCTCGCCTGCGGCACGACCTGGCCGGACTTGCTCGTACCGGGATTTGCTAGCATGGTCCACGGTGAATTACCGGAGCTGCCCCCTCTAGAGGCCACCTCCCACCAGGGGGTTTGTTGTGCGGGCGTAGCTGCCCTCAAGTATGCCGCCTCACAAATTCAGTTAGGGCAGAAACGCCAAGCGATCGCCGTGGCCTCAGAGCTAGCTTCGCGCTTGTTCAAGCACACGCGATTCGAGACTGAAACCAATGTCGATGATGGTGAAAATCTTCCCTTCGATACGGAATTTTTGCGGTGGATGCTCTCGGATGGAGCTGGAGCTTGCCTGCTGAGCGATCGGCCGGCTGCTAAGGGCTTGAGCTTGGAAATCGAATGGATCGAACTCGTTTCGCACGCCAATGCTTACCCAACGTGCATGTATGCCGGGGTCGATACACCCGAAGATCTCGTCAGTTGGATGGATTATCCTTCCCAAGCCGATGCTGCCCGCGATGGTGCCCTCGACTTGCGACAAAATATTCGCCTCCTCGACACGGTCGTGCGGCTGGGGGTCGAAGGCTGGCTGCGCCTAATCGAGGCCGGTCGCATTCGCCCAGCCGAGATCGATTGGTTTCTGTGTCATTATTCGTCGCACTTCTTCCGCAGCCAAATTGTCGAATTGCTCGATAAAGCAGGCTGTACCATTCCGCAAGAAAAGTGGTTTACTAACCTCTACACGCGCGGTAATACAGGTTGCGCCTCCATTTATTTGATGCTCGAGGAGCTGTTTCATTCTGGGAAATTGCAGCCCGGGCAAAAACTCTTCTGCTTCGTGCCCGAGAGCGGTCGCTTCACCACGGCTTACATCATGCTGCGGGTCGTCGGCAATGCTAGTAATAGCGATCGCGCGGCCGCACCGGCAAAAACCACTGCCCCACCCAGCACACCTACGGCTCCAACCAGCGATCTGCTGCGCCAACTGATGCTGGTATGGCTCGAGTTTCAGCGCCAGTTGCAATCAGTCCCCATCGTGCAGCGGCTCAATGGAGGCCGCTTTACCCTTGAAGACTACAAAGCCCTGCTGCGCAACCTACGCCCCCAGGTCGTCGAGGGCGCGCGTTGGATCGCGCGAGCTGCTTCCCACGCTACGGATTTTTCGCTGCGATCGATGCTTATCTCCCATGCCCGCGACGAGCACCGCGACTTTCAAATGCTAGAGCGAGATTATGTAGCCGTCGGCGGCAGCCTCGACGAGATTGCCAGCGCCCAGCAAAACCTCGGCTCTGAAGCGCTCTCGGCCTATATCTTCCATCGCGCCTCCCAAGAAAACCCAGTCGATCTCCTCGGCAGTATCTTTGTCATCGAAGGGTTGGGCAATCGGCTTGCAGGTCCCTGGGCGCAGACGATTCGCGAGACTCTTTCTCTAACCAAAGAGCAAGTTTCTTTCTTGAGCTATCACGCCGCCAACGATGAATCCCACATCAATAAGCTCGATGCCTTACTCAATGCCGACTGGATAACTCCGGCCATTGGCGATCGCATTGTCAAGACCGCCAAAACCACCGCTCGTTTGTACCGCCTGCAACTGGAGGAAATTGGTTAATGAACTGGACGCCCGCCCCGCGCGATCGCCAAGACCCCAGCGTTTGGGATGCTCTATATTTCGATGCTGCTATCCCCATCGACCCCCTGGTTAAGGCCTATATGGTAAAAGACTTGCAAAGCTGGTCTCGCACCTACTTGCTCTTGCCCATCAAGCTCGTTGCTAATACTGGCATGGCAATAGTCATGCTTATCAAGCGCCTGCTGCCTTTCGAGTTTCGCTCCTACAAGCTCATGCACGGGATAGCCGTTTGGTTTTTGAAGACCTTTGCGACACCCGAAGCCAATTATGCGATCGTTCGGCACCTCGGCATCGGCTCGAACATCGTTAACTTCCTCATCGATAATGGCCCCGACCCGGCGATCGCTCGCTCGGGGATTTATCCCCGTACCGTGGAAGACTTAGCAAATAATGCCTTCATGGAGCACGATTTGGTGCTTTATAACTTCGTGCTCGACTATCATCACGCCCAGGCCAAAAACCCGGCGTGGCTCTCCCAAGTCCGAGAGCGAGGCTTAGATTATAGTGGCATCCGCCCCCTCGAAATTGCAGTTGACACCACCCAGCGAGGCTGGCTACAAGTTCTCGATCTCGAGTCGTCGCTGGAGCTATTCAAGATTTGCTACTCTCTCTGCACGACCCGCCAAGAGTTCGAGCGAGCGGTGCTCTCGTTACAATTTGATGAGAGCTTCGGGCTATATTTCAGCAAAATTACTGGCGATTACGATTGGAACCACATAATCGCCAATCGCCATCCTCTGGCTCCCAATAGTCCCTTCGGGGCCGCTCGCAACCTCCTACTGCATGGTTTGACTTCGGAATACTTACATCGCTATTTGGAGCTGCGCGCCACCGCCAACTCAGCACCAGCAAACGCACCCGACCCGCAAGAAGTCACCCTTTCTCAAGGAGGCTGAGATGCCAACTCTTAGAGAAGGCCTGGAGCTTTACTACCAGAACAATCCAGATTTTGTTCGCGACCGCGACTTACAACTCGGCTGGGTCCGAATTCCCTGGCAAGATCTCCAACGCCACGACATCATGCATGTCATCACTGGCTACAGTACGGCACTCGATGATGAGATGCGCTTAGTAGGATTTCTGCTGACCGCTTTGAGCTGGCGGCGGCCTTTGACTTACTATCTCCAGAATATTAGCGTCCTCGTCGAAGTGCTCTGGCGATCGCTTTGGGGCCGGACGGTTGGCCGCGCTCGCATGCAGTACCGCCCGCAAGATATCTGGCGTTTCTACACTTTTGGTCTCGAGCAGGGCTTAAAAATTCGCCCTGCCATCGATGCCTATCTCGACCCCAAAGAGGTGCTCGACTGCGAGCTTGAGAACCTGCGTCAAATCTACGGCATCAAAAATGCCGGCGCTTGGGATTTTAAAACCCCGTAACTCTCCAAACATCAATCAATGACACACTCAGCCCTAAAATCTCCTCCCCATCGCTGGCGGCTCGAGGGTAATTATTTGCTCGGCATTACTGCCGATCGCTGGCACGCTCTTTTGAGGCACCCTCGGTTCGCAATCGACCCCGACTACTGGTACCGTGCCGGGGCGATTGCTTTGGCCAGCTATTTTACCAGTCTTTTGGCGGCCCTAGAATCTTGGCGCTACGAGGGCGAGATTGCTACTACAGAACTTGTCGAAGACCCGGTTTTTATTTTGGGTCACTGGCGCAGCGGCACGACTCTTCTGCACGAGCTACTTGCCCTCGATACCGAGCGCTTTGCCGGCCCGAGCACCTATCAGGTGATGAGCCCGCAGACGTTTCTACTGACTGAGAAATTTTTGGGGCACTGGCTGGCCGGGCTCGTGCCCGCCCGCCGACCGATGGATGCGATGCCGATTGATTTCAACTCCCCCCAAGAAGATGAGTTTGCGCTCTCTTTACTCGCGCTGCAATCCTATTATTTGGCCCTGTCTTTTCCACGCGCTCAAGAATATTGCGAGCGATATCTTACCCTTGAAGATTTATCTGCCAATGAGCTAAGGCAGTGGCAGGAGGTGTTTCTCTGGTTTCTGAAGAAATTAACCTTCAAACACCGCCGCCAGCTCGTCCTCAAGTCACCGCCTCACACCGCTCGCATCGCAATTTTGCTAAGATTGTTCCCTCGAGCAAAATTCATCCACATTCACCGCCACCCCTATCGCGTCTTTCAGTCAATGCGGCATTACTTTGCAACGGCAGGCTGGCTGACATGCCTGCAAAAGCCCGACCCGAAAGCGTGCGATCGCGGCATTCTGCGGCGCTACCGCCTCCTTTATGAAGCCTATTTCGCACAAAAAAATCTCATTCCTAAAGAGCAGTTCTGTGAAGTTCGCTTTACAGATTTAGAGCGAGACCCAATGCAACAGCTGCAGGCAATCTACCGTGCTTTTGGATTCTCCTTCTCTGAGGGCTTATATCAAAAGCTACGGGGTTATCTCAAGGCCCGGCAAGACTACCGCAAAAACACACTTCCACCTTTAGGGCGCGCCACTAAGGAGCAAATTAACCGAGATTGGCAGCGATCTTTTTCTGAGTGGGGATATGCCGCGAGCTAGGCTGAAGTGCCCCCGAGGGCATGAGGGCGCGGGCTTGCTATGCTCGACAATAGACTGAGAAGCCGTCTTGAATTGAGAAGCGCGATCGTGCCAGAGTCTCCCGCATTCGAAACCTTGCAGCAGTGGCTGACTCCCGACCTCCAGCAGCACTACCTCGCGCTTC
This sequence comes from uncultured bacterium, assembly GCA_964435975.1. GTDB lineage: Bacteria > Cyanobacteriota > Cyanobacteriia > Cyanobacteriales > Rubidibacteraceae > CAYTBI01. The sequence continues at coordinate 78,350 of CAYTBI010000007.1, read as the reverse complement.
TGCTGCAGCGAGTTGGCGTGACCGGACGGCGCGCGGACTGTTTCGTGCGGCTCTGGCTGTACTCTTGCTTGAAAGATCCTCAGGTGCGCCAAGCGCTGCCGGAGCCTCCCTTAAAAGCCCTACCCCTACCAGTAAGGTGGATCGAGTGCAGTTGCCGCGAGGCCGCCGAGCTGTTCTACAGCGATCGCGACCGCGGGGGCGAGCGATCGGCTGGCATGATGCTCGACAAGCTGGCTGCTCTGGGGCTCATTGAAAAGCAATTCGACGGCAACTGCACCCAAATCAAAATTCAACCCCTTCCGGAGCTGGCCGCACGCGAGTCGTCGCCAAAACCCGACGAAATTGCCCTCGAACTCGACGATTTCGATCTGCGCTGCGATGCCATTCCTGTGGCTAGTCTGCTCGCTAGCAACTACGATTGGCTCGATCGCAATGCTGAGGCGGTGCCCTACCGTATTGCTAATATTCTGCGGGAATGGGCGAGTAAATATGCAGTCGGCATGCGCATTTTACGTCGCTCGGACAATCAAAATCCCGTTGGCTTCTACGCGCTCTATCCCGTTCGAGAAGCTTCTGAGGTCAATTTTTTTTCGCCTCCCGATCGCGGCTTGCACCTGAGTCGGCCCTCAGAAGTTGACCCCTTTGAAATGGCCTTGCCCGAGAGCAAAGCCTGCCGGTCGGTGTTCGTTCGGAGCTTTACAATCGCCCGCTCCCACTACCACAATCGCGTGCTGGGCTTCTTTCTCAAAGACGTTTGCCAAACGCTCTTGCGCCTGCGGAAGGATTTTCCTGACTTGTGGGATATGTACGCGCTGATCGTCCATCCAAACTACGGGGATCTAGTCCGGGTTTTGGGATTTCAAAAAATTGGCTCGGATTCGAGATCGTCACTTTATTGGACGTACCAGGCCGTCGATCGCTTTTTGAGCCTCAATATCGATGAGGCGATCGCCTCTCTGCCCGCACCCGAGACCCCAGAATAGACGCCTTTATGGATGCCCTTGCCCTGCGACTCAAACCTGGCGACGATCTCAAGCAGGCCTTGCTGCAGCATTGCTGCAATCGCAAGATCGACGCGGCTTGTATTCTCACTTGCGCGGGCAGTTTGCAGCGCGCTGTGCTGCGCTACGCCGACAAACCCAATGGTGTGGCAATTGCTGGCCCTTTGGAGATTGTCTCGCTGGTGGGAACGCTCTCCCAGCACGGACTGCACCTGCATATTGCCCTCTCAGATGGCGAGGGCCGAGTCGTGGGCGGTCACGTCCTCGAGGGCTGCTACATCCACACTACCGCCGAGATCGTGCTGGGGGTTTTGCCCGGCACCTGCTTCAGGCGCGAACTCGACCCCGAGACGGGCTACCGAGAGCTAGAAATTTCCCGAACTTAAATCTCGAGAATCTTACCGCGCAAATTCTTGGGGGTTTCTAAGCCGTAGCGTGCGAGCAGAGTAGGCAGGATGTCGTAAAGTTGCGCGCCGACAACTTCTCGCCCGTGTTGCGGGCGCGCCGGATCCCAAAACACAAACAACCCCTGTTGGGCGTGGTTGGCATCGTCGGGGCCGGTGTCGTTCTCCTGGCAATAAAGCGAACCCATGCCCACACTGCCGATCGCCCGCCAGGCAAGATTTTGAAAATACACCACCAGATCTGGCGCGATGCCGCGCACCCGCTGGTAGAGATCTTGAGGTTTGTAGGCCCTGACCCCCAGGGGTCGACCGTCCGGGCCGACGATCGCTTCGAGTTCGGTAACCAGTGCCTCTCGCTCTTGCTGGTAGCGCTCCAGCGGAATGATGCCCTCGGGCTCGCGACCGGCCACGTTGGCAAACAGACGGCCGTAGTAGCCACCCGCACCCCAGAACTTGGTACGGCCCCAATCCACCTCGACGAGATCGAGCGGTGTAGGCTTGGTGGGAGTTTCTTTTAAGACCAAGTAGCCGCGCTCGACGAGCCACTCGTTAAAGCAAAAGCCACCCATCAGCGGCTGAGCGCCGTGATCGGAAACGACCAGCACTGCTGTCTCGTCGCCGCAGCGCTCTAATAACTTGCCAATACAACGATCGACGTGCTTGTAATAGTCGCGGATGACCTCAGCCTGGGGCGAATCTGGCACGTGCAGGGGGTGGCGCGGGTCCATCTGCTTCCAGAAGGCATGGTGCAGGCGATCGACTCCCATTTCGACAAACATCAAAAAATCGGGGTCGCGCTCTTCGATAAGATGCAGCGCCAGGGTGAAGGTCTGATTGCACAGATCGTAAATATCCTGCAGGATGCGGCTTTTTTCTGAGGAGCGAAAGTTCGGCACATCAAACAAGTAGCGGTCGACCCAGGCTCGCAACTGGGCGCCTAAGCTGGGTGGATGGGTGAATTCGACATCTGGGTTGGGTGTCAAAAACCCCGAGGCCAGCAGACCATTAACCGGCTGGGGCGGATAGGTTCCTGGCACCCCCAGTACGGCCACGCGCCAGCCGGCATCGCCGAGATAGTTCCAGAGACGCGGCACCCGCACGGCTCGACCGTCAGCGATGCCCATTTTGTCGTAGCTGCGGTCGCGTCGATTGCGAAAGCCATAAATCCCCAGCTCGCCAGGATCGCGCCCGCTCGTCATGCAGCTCCAAGCCGGAACCGTAATTGCAGGAATGCAGCTCTCGAGGCGGCCATAGCTACCTCGCTGCCTCAGGCGAGACAAGACGGGCAGATCGTCCCGGAAGCGACTGAAGACGAGGGAGGGTTCGGCACAATCGAGACCGATAACGACTAGGCGGGGCACGAAAAAACCTCTGGATACGGTTGGTGTTATAAATCGGATCGAAGCGTGGGTAGAGAGATTTTTGGTTCCAGAGCTGCTGTCGATGACGCATTCAGGCAACTATCTCGACCGACTCTAAATTTGCTATGGGACTGTATTCGGAAGAAACCGGTACGAGTGGCGAAGCGCCCGGCAATTTCTAGCAAGCCTTTACCCATCTCTCGTTAATCAGCGCGGCCTGGAATTTGAGTAAGGCACTCGAAGTAAAATAAAACTCCAACTTCCCCCACTGAAGTAGTGCTCTTGCCATCGCAGATGCTGCGGCTACTGCCGCGCGGACCTTACGGAATTTGGCTGTGGCTCGGTACCTATGGCGCGCCCACCGCTGCGATGGCCTCCAACGGCGAGCCATCAGCTGCTTCGAGGACAAAGCCCGCATCGCGAATCATCTGCCAATCGGCCTCGGCAGCCTGGCCCGGTGTCGTCAAATAATCCGAGACAAAAATTGAATTGGCTGCATACAGCCCCAAGGGTTGGAGCGAGCGCAGGTGTACCTCGCGCCCTCCGGCAATGCGAATCTCTTGCGAAGGCAGCATAAACCGGAACAAGCACAGCACGCGCAGGCACTTGCGCGGGTCGAGATCGTTACGGTCACCCAAGGGCGTGCCCGCGATGGGGATTAGAAAATTCACCGGCACGCTGGTGACCTCTAGCTCCCGTAGCGATCGCGCCAGCTCGTAAATTCGATCGTCTGATTCTCCCAGGCCAATGATGCCACCGCTGCAGGTGGTCATACCAGCCGCTTTGACCTCGCCGACAGTGGCCGCGCGGTCGGCAAAAGTATGAGTGGTGCAAATATTCTCGTAATAGCTCTCGGCCGTGTTGAGATTGTGATTGATCCGGTCGACGCCAGCTGCAGCTAGCCGACTGGCCTGGGCGGCATCGAGTAAACCCAAGCAGGCACAGATCTTCAGGTCGTAGCGCGACTTAATTTCGCGGACGGCTTCGGCGACGCGCTCGAGGATGGTATCGGTGGGTGCGCGCCCCGAAGTCACCAGGCAAAAGGTGCCAGCTTTGAGCCGGCAGGCGCGATCGGCAGCCGCCAAGATCTGCTCCCGCGCCAGCAGTGGGTATTTTTCGATGGCGGCAGCAGAAATCTTCGACTGCGAGCAGTAGTGGCAGTCTTCCGGACACAGACCGCTCTGAGCATTGAGCAGAAAATGCAGCCGCACCCGATTGCCCCAGTAGTGGCGGCGCACCCGATAGGCGGCTGCCAGTTGCTCGAGTAGGGCCGCATCGGGAGCCTGCAGCACCGCTAGGGCCTCATCTTGAGAAAACGATTCTCCAGCTAAGGCGCGGTCTGCAAATGCTTGCCAGTCGGTCATGGGTTTTGTTTTTTGCGATGTTCGGGCAACGCACCGACTGCTCTCCAGCCAAAGCCCGAGGCAGGCGCCAGCGCTAAAATATGCTACCGGTCGCGTGCCTCGAGTGCCCCCTGCCGACATGAGAATTTACGGCAATCGCCGCTTGCAAACCCTCCCCGGCTCGGCCACGCGCCCGACGACCGGCCGCGTACGGGAGGCGCTATTCAATATTTGGCAGGGCCGCGTTGCCGGCTGTCGCTGGCTCGATCTGTGTGCGGGCAACGGCTCGATGGGTGCTGAAGCCCTATGCCGTGGAGCGGCGGTAGCCGTAGCAATCGAGCGATCGGGGCCGGCCTGCGAGATCGTGCGGGCCAACTGGACCAACGTCGCCCGTCCCGACCAAACTTGGCAGATTCTGCGCGGCGACCTGCGAACTCGCCTGAGCGCTCTGGCGGGGGAGAGCTTCGACTGCATTTACTTCGACCCGCCCTATCATCAGAGCGGTCTTTACGGAGAGGCCCTAGCTGCAATCGCCGCCGGCGCTCTGCTCGCCCCCGGCGGCGAGCTGGCTGCCGAGTATGGCCCTAAATCTTGGCAGCCCCCCGAGCGGGTCGGCGAGCTGCAACGCACTCGCCTGAAAACCTACGGGAACTCGGCCCTGGCGTTTTATCGACACAGCGATCTGATGTAGGCGCCTAGCCTCCCATCCCCAATTCGTTGCCGCGCTTGTACTGCAGGTAAGCTGCCACGAACAACCCAGCCAGAGTTACCGGAATTAAACCCAGGACGATGCCCAGCAACAACGGTTCGATCATTTCTTAAAATCTCCCAATCTTTACTTTAATTTTGTTAATCGCAGCGAAGCGCGTATCCCAGTCGTTGTAGGGACTCTACGTCACTTATCCTTTTATTACTCACCTTGAAGAAGCTGTCAATGAATTTTAAGATATATTCATCCGGGCGCTAGCGATCCTGTAGGGCAGCTTAACTGCGGTCGGTTTGCGGCGGAGTCCCGTCTACCATCGTTGAGCGAATGGTCGAGCAAATGGTCGAGCAGATGACGCGTTTACCAGAAGCCAAAACTGAAGCGGTGAGAGACGAAAGGGTTGCCAGCGAGGAGGGAGTCATCCGGTGGGAGAGCATTCCTGTCGGTAAGGTGCTCCTGACCCTAATGGCTCTGGCCATTGCAGTGGCTACGGTCATCACGAGCATTCGACTGTATCAAATGTCCGACCCTTACATGCGCGACGTCTTGACCTTACATGGCAATGCCGGGCGCGGCGAGGCCATTTTCCAAATCAACTGTGCGGGCTGCCACGGCATGACTGCCGATGGCAACGTCGGACCCAGCTTGCACGAAGTCTCCCGGCGCAAGTCTCGGATGGCGCTCGTCCACCAGGTGACCGACGGGGCAACGCCACCCATGCCCAAATTCCAGCCTTCTCCTCAGGAGATGGCCGATCTGCTCGCCTATTTACGCTCGGTTTAGGGCACGCATTTTGGGGCCTGACTATCTCTACACCTACCCACCCCTGCTGCCAGGAGTTCTGCGCCAGCGCTACAAGCGGTTTTTTGCCGACATCGAGCTAGCATCCGGCGAAATCGTGACGGCTCATTGCCCCAACACGGGCCCAATGACAGGCGTTTGTACCGTTGGCGCCCCCGTTCTGGTGTCTCGCGCTGACAATCCCAAACGCAAGCTTGCTTACACCTGGGAAGCCATCGAGGTCTGCGATCCGGAACCTGCCTGGGTCGGAATCAACACGAGCCTGCCTAACCGGGTCGTAAAAGCTGCCCTCGAGCGCCGAGTCTTCCCGGAGCTGCGCGATCGCTACGATCGCGTCCGCACGGAAGTCCGCTATGGGCGCCAAAATAGCCGCATCGATTTCTTGCTCGAGAGCGCCGGCGGGCCGCAAATTTACCTTGAGGTAAAAAACACCACCTGGACTGACAAGACGCGGGCGCTTTTTCCCGATACCGTTACCACCCGCGGCCAAAAGCACCTGCAGGAGCTGACAGATCTGCGACCCACCGTCGGGGCCGCTATTTTGTATTTCATCAACCGAGGCGATCGCGCGCGCTTCGCCCCTGGCGATACCCAAGACCCGACCTATGGCAAGCTACTGCGTGGGGCCATCGCCGCTGGTGTAGAAGTCTTGCCTTACCGCTTCAGCGTCGATCCGGGGGGTATCCGGTTTCTTGGGCGCGCCGATCTAGACTTCAATCTCGACTAGGCTTCGGGCGCGCCATTAGGCGGTAGCTCTCGTTGGGGCGCGCTCCCGTAAAACTTGTACCGGGCGATCGCCTCGCTCGCAGCCTGGGCCACCTCGCTATCGCTATCGCGCAGGGCTCGCTCCAAGTAGGGGATCGCCTCAGCGTTGGGAATGTGCCCGAGAGCAGCGGTAGCTTCGCGGCGCACCGTTGCATCGGGGTCGAGACTGAATTTGCTCAGCAAGTCGATGGCAAGAGAAACTTCCTTACCGGCAGAGCGCCCCGCAATCTCTGCGACAATGGCGGCGATCGTCTCGAGAGCCTCCTGGCGATCGGGGTCGTTGGTTGTCGGCGCGGCCTTGCCGGCAAACGGCGCGGCAGCAGCAGTTTCTGGCTCGGCCAAAAGCTGGTCGAGGTCATCGAGGCCGGAGGGGGCTTCTGGAATCGCCTCCCAGCCGCGAGCGGTGGGTGCGAGCCCTTCTTCGGCAAGCAGCGCATCTAGCTCGTCGAGGGTAGAGACTTTCTCGTCTGTGGCGTCGTTAGTATCGCTCTGCCAAGGGTCGGGGATGGGCACCTCCAAGATTGCCGGGTCGAAAGATGCGTTCGTTGCAAGCTCTTCTGAAGCAGCAGGTGTCTCGAAGTGAGGGTCTGAAAATTCTGCTTCCATTTCAGTCCCGGCAAACTCCGGGAGGATATCCGAGTCACTGGGCACTACAGGAATGGGTGCTGACTCGGTCACCTCAAAAGGACTGAGGGCGACTTCTTCTGGGACTTCAAGCTCCTCTGGTTCGAGTTCGGCTGTGTCTGCGTCGGTTGGTCGCGGAGATGGGGCGGCCGCTGCTGGGGTGATTTCTGGAGGAGCTTCTGGGGGAGGCGCGGTGACTCTAGGCTCTGGGGGAGCGGCAGGTTCCGATCGCACGAGTTCGGGGGTTGTCGAGCTATCTGCTGTGGTGGCCTCTCGATCTTCGTCTTCTTTGCGGGTTTTGAAGAAAAAGAACGTAGTGCCAGCAAGCACGAGAACGGCTGCAGTTGCAACAATCGGATTCATAGAACGCCTCCCAGGTAACTGACCTCAATTATCCGCTGCGATTGTCTTTTTTTTGTGCGGTTTGGCGATGAATTTGCCGGCGAACTCGAGACAGTTATGGTCTGGCAACGAGCTAACCGAACTCGGGTCGACCCAATGCCAACCTCTAAAATTTGCTGCAGATTGTTATTGTCTTCGCCAGCAAATTCTCTCGGAGAAATCTGAGCGCGCCAGCAAAACTTCTTAACAAATGTTCTCATGCAACACCATCAAGCTACGCTCAACGTCCGCACCAGCGGCAAATGCCTGCATAAAATTACATCGCAGGTGGCCGAGGTGGTCGCTCGGGCCAATATCGAGGTCGGACTCTGCACGCTCTTCGTGCGTCACACCTCTGCGAGTCTGATCGTCCAAGAAAATGCCGACCCGGATGTCTTGGCCGACCTCGCAACCTTTTTTGCCAAGCTCGTCCCCGAAAATGGGGCCCTCTACCAGCACAATGCCGAAGGGCCAGACGACATGCCCGCCCACATTCGCTCGGTCCTGACGCGAACCTCAGAGCAAATCCCCATCGGCGGCGGCCGCTTGCTGCTGGGCACCTGGCAGGGTATTTACCTTTGGGAGCACCGCCAGCGCCCTCACCAGCGAGAAGTCGTCGTTCATCTCAGCGGCCACTAGCACTCTATGAGTTGGCCCAAGCGCACGGTTAAAACCTGCGATCGCGCGCTCCACTCGGCTTCGAAGGAGCCCAGATGGGTGGCAGTCACCAGAGTTTGAAAACGATCGGCGATTGCCTCTAGAAGTTGGTTTTGGCGCTTGAGATCGAGCTCGGCCAAGACATCGTCTAGGAGTAGTAAAGGCGGCTCGCCGACAACCTCTTCGATGAGGTCGAGTTCGGCAAGTTTGAGGGCCAAAACGAGGGTGCGCTGTTGGCCCTGGGAGCCGTAGGCGCGAGCGGGGGTTCCATCAATGGTGAAGGTGATGTCATCGCGGTGGGGACCGACGACGGTGCTCCCTAGGTGCTGCTCGGCACTGCGGCGGCGCTCGATTTTGGCAGCGATCGCCGCGCGGACGGCGTCAACTTCCTCACTATCGCTGCTGACGCTGGGGGCGTAGACAATCTCCAAGCGCTCCGTTGCCCCGCTGATGCGCTCGTGCCAAGTTTGGGCCAGGGGGGCAAGCAAAGCCAGCGCGCGGGCCCGGCGGCGCATGACCCGAGACCCCGTCGCCGCTAGCTGGGCATCCCAGAGCGACAGCTCTTGCTGGGGCTCGCGGGCGATCTCGGTAGCGTCTTCTAGGTCGCGGCGCATGGCCTTAAGTAGAGCATTGCGCTGGCGCAGCACTTTCTCGTACTGCTGCAGGATATGAGCGTAGATAGGCTCGATTTGGAGCAGCAGCGTGTCGAGCCAGGCGCGGCGGGCGTCTGGGCCGCCCCTGACGAGATCGAGATCGAGGCTCGAGAACTGAACGGCATTGAGTACGCCGAGAAAATCTGCCTGACGGCGCACGGCTTCGGTGTTGCGAACGAGGGTGCGGCGGCCCTGTTGGCGCAGGGTTAGGCTGGCTGTCTCGGTACCCCCGTAGGGACGGGTAATTTCGGCCTCGATTTTGGCGGCGTCGCTGCCGTCATACACGAGATCGCGATCGCGGCTGGTACGGTGGCTGCGCAGGGTAGCCAGTAACTCGACTGCCTCGAGGAGGTTGGACTTACCCTGGGCGTTATCACCGATGAGGATGGTTTTGCGAGCGGCAAAATCGACGTGCTGCTCGCGGTAGTTGCGAAACGAGCGCAGGGTAAGGGTCTGCAAGTACATCGAGCGTCTAGAGGGCTACGGTCTGTTCTTTAGTTATGGGGCCGGTGCCCGAGTGGTGCCCCCGGAGATTGAGACTGCAGCTAGATGACAGCGGGCGCGCGTCGGATTTATATTCTCCTATGAATTACAGCGATGTTCGCCCGCTCCCAGCCGCAACTAGCACTCCTGCGATCGCCAAACTCTTACCCCATGGGCACTCAGTTAGACCCCGAAAATACCGATAATCCCGAAACTTGGTTTCCTGAGGTCGCCGATACTTGGGATTTGCCCAGGCTCTACGAGGATCTCGAAGACTTCCGACGCCAGGACCTCGACGAGAGAGAAAAGGCCTACCTGCGGGGCCTGCTGCACTCGGGCAGCCGCAAGCAGCTCGCCCTCGATCTCGGCGCAGATCCGGAGATCCTGCGCGAATACCTGCAGGAGCATATTTATCCTTACATTGCCAAACTAACCGGTAACCCGGATGTTGCCAGCTCCCGCATCCCTGAATGGCTGACGGCCCAGGGCTACAACAAAATGCAGCCGCCCTCGGCAGCCGCCACGACGACTGGTGCGGTAGCCTCGACGGTTAGTGCAGTCGCCCCTGCCCCCAAAAAAGACGATCCCTGGCCCATGCGATTGCTTGTCGGTGGTGCGGCAATTGTCGTCACGGGCTTCGTGACGGTTCTCTCGGAAGAATTTTTTAAGGGGCTAATTTCTCCACAGGAGTCGCCCGTCGCCTCTATCGAGCCAGCAACTTCTACTTCTGCGACCCCCCGCACTTTCACCGCCGTTGACGCCCCAGCCGGGGTGTTCAACTACGGCGGCAGCACCACCTGGGCTCCCATTCGCCGAGAAGTCGATGCTGCTATCGCTGCTGCTAAGCCCGACTACCGCATGCGCTACGTCGATCCGGTTGCCGGCGCGCCAGGCTCCTCGCGCGGTATTGCCATGCTCTTAGACAACCAACTCTCCTTTGCCCAGTCTTCGCGTCCCATTCGCGATGAAGAATATCGTCGCGCCCGCGAGAAGGGCTTTGCCCTACAAGAAAAACAAGTCGCGATCGATGGCATTGCCGTAGTGGTGCATCCCGACCTCGATATTCCAGGACTGACCATTACCCAACTACAGGGAATCTATCTGGGTCGAATCGAAAACTGGCAAGAGGTTGGCGGGCCAGATTTGGCAATTGTGCCCTTCTCCCGCGAACCTGCTGCTGGGGGTACCGTGGGCTTCTTTATCAAAAATGTCCTGCAGGGGCAGCCGCTGGGGCCGACCGTCAAGCTCGTCACCAGTACGACCGCAGGTATTAGAGCGGCGGGCAGCAAGCCAGGAGGAATCTACTATGCCTCCGCCCCAGAAGCCGTGCCCCAATGCACGGTTAAACCTTTGCCGCTAGGCCGTACGGCCGACAGGCTGGTTGCGCCCTATGCCGAGCCCTACGTTCCACCCGAAGCTTGTCCGGCGCAGCGCAATCGCATCAACATCGAGGCCTTCGCACGCGGCGACTATCCCATCACGCGGGCGTTGTTCGTAGCAATCAAAATGGATGGCCAGCGCGACGAGCGAGCGGGCAAAGCCTATGTTGACTTGCTTTTGACCGACGAAGGCCAGGCTGCGATCGCAGACGCTGGCTTCGTACCCGTCCGCTAGCGAGCGCTGGCCGCCACATCACCAGCCGGTAACTTACAAACGCATGAGAGTACTTTGGGGCGCTTAATATTGATAAAAATCAAGTTCCCATTGCCCCAATGAATTGGATTTCAACTTTTAGCGTGCTGTTTTTGAGCTTGTCGCCCGTGTTGTGTCAGGCTCCCGCCCTCGTCGTTCAGGCCCCGACCGAAAATGTCCGCATCCTCGATGCCCTGACAACAGCAGACATTGTTTACCTCGGCGAAACCCACGATAGCGAAGCCGACCACGCCGCCCAACTTGAAATTGTTAAGGCCCTCTACAGAGACGATCCCCAATTGGCTATCGGCCTAGAGATGTTCCAGCGCCCTTTTCAAGGGGCAATCGACGCTTACCTCGCTGGCGAAATCGACGAGACCGAGCTGCGCGCCCGCAGCGAGTACGACGATCGCTGGGGGTTTCCTTGGGAGTATTACGCGCCGATCTTGCGTTTTGCACGCGAGCGCGGCCTCCCCGTCTTGGCCCTCAACGCCCCTGCCGAGACCACACGCAAAGTGTCGCGCGAGGGACTTGCCAGCCTCAGCCCGCCAGAGCGCCGCTACATTCCGCCGCTCGCTGAAATTGATACTGAGGGCAACCCCGACCACCGCGCCTGGGTGCAAAGAGCCTTCGCCCAGCACGACTTCACCCCCAGCGCTGAAGTCTTCGAGCGCTTCTATGCCGCCCAAGTGGTCTGGGATGAAACGATGGCCGAGAGCATTGCAACATTTGCCCGAGAGCGTCCGGACTATCGCATCGTCGCCATTGCCGGGCGCGGCCACACCGTCTATGGCTATGGCATTCCCAGCCGCGTCGCCCGCCGCCTGCGCGATCGCCCCACACTCAACCAACAATCGGTTATCTTTACCGACGGGCCATCCGAAGCCCTCGCTGCCGAAGCCCTCGCCACGCCTCCCATCGCCGACCACATTTGGATCCACCCATGACGCAACTGACCCCCACTGAGGCGATCGACAAACTCGCCCGGGGCGAATCTCTCGCTCGTGCCGAACTTAGCTACATCGACCTCGCTGGAGCCAATCTAGATGGCGGCGACTTCTGCGAGGCCTACTTGCGCGGGGCCAACCTGACGGCTGCCTCTTGCCATAAAACTGACTTTCGCGAGGCCTTTTTGATCCGAGCGGACTTGAGCCGGGCTGAGTTGCGGGAGGCGCGATGCGTAGGGGCCAAACTCACCGGCGCGCGCTGCTGCCGAGGTGACTGGCAGGGCGCAGATTTCACCAGCGCTCATCTGTACGGGGCTATTTTGGATGGTTTGGCTGCCGGCGGTGCCCTCTTGGTTAAAGCCGACCTCTCGGAGGCACGGGGTGAGGGCATCGACCTGCGCGGAGCCGATTTAGGCAAGGCTTATCTTACCGAAGTCACGTTCCGCCGCACTAACCTGACCGGCGCTCGCCTGCGCCAATCTGTGTGGCAGGCTGCCCGCCTCGAACTCTGCCAGCTACGGGGAGCCGACCTAGGAGCAGCGATTTTCATCCGGGCGCGCGTGCAGGAGTGCGACTGCACCGAAGCCAGTTTTGTGGGGGCTTACTTGCAAGAAGCTGCCTACGCCGATACGCGGTTTGTTGGTGCCGAGCTAGTCGAAGCAACCTTAAGCCGCAGTCAGTTCGTTCGCACGAGCTTCCGCTTTGCCTCGCTGTATGCCGCCAACCTGGAGGGGGCAACTTTTCAAGGCGTTGACTTTAGTGGGGCCAATCTCGAGGGGGTCAACTGCGAAAATACCCAATGGCAGGGAGACTGTTCTCTAGAAGATGCGCGCGTGCGTGGTGCCGAATTTACCGATGCCAGAGGACTCAGCGCCAGCCAGATTGAGTATCTGCAGGAGAACGGCGCCCTCAATGTCCCGCAGGCCCATGAGGCGCCATAGCAGCTGCGGCGATTTCCAAGGGGCCAGATAGTATCTGACTTCGCCAAGCAGTTATTGTTGCTCCCGGAGCCAAGCATCTAAGTCAGTTTTAGGCGTTGCTGAATTACAGGATGAATCATCGAGGAATCGGTACGTCGCCAAACTTGAGATAATGCAGCAGCAGCCGGATTGAATGCTTCAGCATGTCCACTGATTTGGAATAGCACAACGTCTTCCGCTTCAGTCTTGCTCAATAATGCCTCAGCTTCGTATTCTCCCCTTCCACTCGCGTCATATAGGTCTTGCTAATGATGCGGTCTTCATCTGGGATAAACCTCCCGTATACTGGGTAGCCATCAGTGACATATAGCAGATTTAGGGTAGGTCATGACAGTTGCCTGAATGCGTTATCAACAGCATTCCACAGATCGTCGAATTGGCTGAGAGTTTTTCGCAGAAATTGCTTCAATCTGGCCCAATACTTCTCAATCTTGTTTAGATCTGGCGAATACGGCGGCAGAAAGAGCAATTGACAGCCAGCTTGCTCAATCAATTGCTGAGTTTTGGAGGATTTGTAGAAGCTGGCATTATCCATTACGACAACCTGTCCGGGCTTCAATTCTGGAACCAAAAATCTCTCTACCCATGCTTCGAGCAGCTTCATATTGCAATGACCTTGAAACGTCATCGGAGCTAAGATTTCTCCTTCGAACCAACCAGCTACCATACTGACGCGGCTGGTTCGATGCTCCAATCTCAGTGCATGAAATCGCTCCGATTTATGACACCACCCGTAGGGATAATCTTCAGTGTCATCCACCCCAGACTCGTCGATATACACCACCTGCTCGGGTGTGTAGGCCTTCAGCTGCTCCCGGAAGACGTCGCGCTGCTCCTCATCTCTCTCGCAGTATCCATACGTTTTTATCTTGATGCGCGTTCCCTAGCGCCGGAAACCGGCGCGGGGTCGCATCGCTTTTTCGGGTAAACCCAATTTTTGCCAGGGCCTTCCCGATGGTTGCTGCGGTCACATATTCTGGCCAAAGCTGAGCCATTTATTTCTGGGTTAAGTTGCCATTAGCTTCAGCAAACTGACGAAAGGCGTCGAGGTCGTCGATCTTGGGCTTAGGACCCCGTCGATAACTAATGTTAGCTGCAAATGACCCTGTTTCCTGGCGCTGTGTGAGCCAGGTGTGTAGGGTGTTGCGACCGATCCCAAACATCTTGCAGGCGCTGGTTTTGCCCTCGCCTCGGTCAACAGCAGCCAGAGCCTTTTGACGGAAGTCATCACTGTATGGAGCAGGCATCGACAAAAGTTGTGAACTCGTTCTCACCTTATTCTAGCGTCCCGATTGTCCCTAAACTTGCTGTAATTCGCAATCTAGGGCCTAAGAGAATCTAGAAAAATTACGGAAACCGGCCAATGTTGTATCAATTGGCTACTCCAACTATCAATAAGCCGAGAGAGGTAGGATTTCTACCTCTCTCGGCTTATTGATTGGCATCCTGCACTTGGCTTGCAGCCTACGCAGAAGATCGCCAGGTTAAGCTATCCCAAGTGCAGTTACTTAACGAACAGCATTTCTTGGTAAGTGGGCAGTGGCCAGAAGCTATCGGCAATTTCTCCCTCTAACGCATCTGCATGCTCGCGCACTCCATCCATTAACGGACGAATTGTTTTCGCACAATATTGCATGTGCTCTTCAGTAGAAGCAAAATCATGCTTGTCGAGAGCCATGCTCAGTTTTTCAATTGCCTCTGCCATGGAATTTACAAGCGCTGCAACTTTCTGCGCGCTTTCTTTTTCCAGGGAAATGCCCAAATTGCTCAGGCTAGCAATCGTCCCAGAAAGCTGGGATAGATACGCAACGGCCGCAGGATAGATGCTGGTCTTGGCCATACTGAGGACGAGTTTGGCTTCGACCTCAATGGAAAGGATATATTGCTCGGCATAAACCTCAAAGCGGCTTTCCAGCTCTACCGGAGTCAATACGCCAGTTTTCTGGAAGAGGTCTTCGACATAATCTACTTTTAGGTAAGGCAGGGCGTCAGCGGTAGTGGGCAAGTTCGCCAAGCCACGCTCTTCCACTGCCATCTTGTGCCATTCCTCGGAATACCCATTGCCGCCAAAAATCACCACGCCATGCTCTTCCATCACTTCCTTGAGCACGGTCAGAATAGCGGTATTAAGGTCCAGTCCCTTCCCAAGCTCGGTTTCGAGGCGGTTGCCCACCCAATCTAAGGAGTCTGCCAGCATCGTATTCAGGACCACCAACGGGCCGGAAACCGACTGGCTCGAACCGACGGCCCGGAATTCAAAGCGGTTGCCGGTAAAGGCAAACGGCGAGGTGCGGTTGCGATCGCCAGCATCTTTGTTCAGAGGTGGCAAGACGTCAATGCCCAGATCCATTACACCTTTGCTCTTTGAATTAACGATCGAGCCGGTCTTAATTTGCTCGAAGACTTCCTCGAGTTGCGTGCCGAGATAAACGGACATGATTGCTGGCGGTGCTTCGTTGGCTCCCAGGCGGTGGTCGTTACTGGCGGTCGCGATCGCGGCCCGCATCAAGGGACCATACTTATGGACGCCGCGAATAACCGCACCGCAGAAGACGAGGAACTGCGCGTTGTCATGGGGAGAATCGCCCGGATCCAGCAAGTTTCCCTGGGTGGCATTCCCAACAGACCAATTCACATGCTTGCCAGAGCCATTAATGCCAGCAAAGGGTTTCTCATGCAGCAGGCACGCGAAGCCATGCTTTTTGGCCTTGTGCTTCAGCACGGTCATGATCATCTGCTGGTGGTCGCTGGCGACGTTAGCAGCCTCGAAGAAGGGGGCGATTTCAAACTGGCCGGGGGCAACCTCATTGTGTCGGGTCTTTGCTGGGATGCCGAGCTTGTAGAGCGTTTCTTCAACGTCTTGCATGAAGACTTGGACGCGCTCTGGAATAGCACCAAAGTAATGGTCGTCAAATTCTTGACCCTTGGCTGGGGCTTTTCCAAACAATGTCCGCCCTGCTAACAGCAAATCGGGGCGCTTGATGGCAAAGTTCGTATCGACCAAGAAGTATTCTTGCTCGGCACCGCAGCTAGAATTCACGCGGGCAATTTCCGTATGTCCCAGGAGTTTTAAAACCTTGTTGGCTGCTTTATCCATTGCCGCAATGGAGCGTAGGAGGGGAACTTTTTTGTCTAAAGCTTCACCGGTCCAGGACACGAAGACGGTGGGAATACATAGGGTTGCCCCGTTGTCCGTTTCCATGATGTATGCCGGGCTAGTTACATCCCAGGCTGTGTATCCTCGGGCCTCGAAGGTGTCACGGATGCCGCCATTCGGGAAGGAAGAACCATCTGGTTCCCCCTGCACGAGAACCTTCCCGGAAAATTCCGAAATAACCGTGCCATCTCCCTGGGGGGAAATGAAGCCATCGTGCTTTTCTGCGGTTAGGTTTGTCATCGGGTAGAAGACGTGGGCATAGTAGAGAGCTCCTTTTGAGATTGCCCAATCTCTCATTGCAGTGGCAACAGCATCTGCAATAGAGGGATCGAGTTTCTCCCCGGTGACAATAGTCTTCTTAATTGTTTTAAAGATGGACTTAGGAAGAGTCGCCTGCATCTTGAGGAGATTAAAGACATTCTCTGCCCAAATCTTGTCCAATGGTTCCGGAACTTTTGGTGGTGCGGGCTCCCGATTTAAAATCCGGTCAATTGCCTGAAGGCGAGTTTCGTTTCCACTCACGGTTTCTTCCTCTGAATTGAGCAACATCATTTTTCGATAGATCGAACTAAAAAGCCCAAATCCAAGGCGATGCAAAGTGCATGAAAAAATTGCCACTTTCACGTTTGAGGCATAAAGCCTTCTGTAAGGCTGCCCAAACGACCTAAAAGCGACGCCGATCCGAGGGCGGCGTCTGTGTAAGCCTCACGGCCTAGATAATTAGGTCCGTCGATCGCCCTCTCGACAGTTGCCAAATGTTTGCATGGATGTAGGGTGTGCATTGTGCTAGAGGCTACAAACACTTGTAGTCAGCCGACTCAGCTGACATTTTAAAAGTGTCAGGTCTGAGTACACGAACTTGCCATCTCCAGAATAGACGGGTACCCTAGGAGGCAGCTGCTACCTTCCCACAGTCGATGTCCTGCCCCCACTGCCAATCTAAAAGTACTACCCAGCTCAACCGCACCACCACTTTGGGCTATCCCGTTCATCGTTGTCGGGACTGTGGGAAAACCTTCAACGAGCGGACCGGCACTCCTTTCAACTTTATCGAGGTCCCTACCGATATCGTTTTCCAGGTGGTTTACTTCCGGCACCGCTTCAAACTCAGCTATCGCGACCTGGCCGAGATGTTCCTGATTCGGGGCTTTACGTTCACCCACGAAACTGTCCGGGATTGGGCAGAACGGTTTGGAGCCATCTTCACGGCTCAGTTACGGCAGAAATGACGACATAAAATTGGTCACACGTGGTTCGTGGACGAAACTTACGTCAAGATAAGCGGCAAATGGTGCTACCTCTATCGCGGTATTGACGAATACGGAAACCTGGTGGATGTCTTTCTCAGCGAGCATCGGGATATGGCAGCGGCGAAAGCCCTTTTCCAGAAGGCCTTTGACCTCCTGCAGACCATTCCAGAGCGAGTCATCACCGATGGCCATAAACCCTATCCTGGAGCGGTAGAGAAGGTGTTGGGGAAAGAAGTCGAGCACCGGGTATCCAGGTGTATGGATAATCCCATCGAGCAAAGTTATCGGAGAATCAAACAGCGATATTACCCCACTCTAGGCTTCGGAGAATTTGAGTCAGCCCAGCGTTTTTGCCAAACTGTAGAGGAACTGAATCAGTTCCTACGACCGCGGCAGCGAATGGGAGAGTTCGTGTCTCTATCCAAGGTCAGGGAGCATACTCAGAGACGAGTTACGGAGTTGAGGGAGATCGTGAAGGCAGCGTAAGGATCGAGGTTGAGGCCAGAAAAGCTGTCTACTGGAATATTATCTTGCTTTCGAGATCCGAGTTATGACACTTTTGCCTGCAGGCACCTACCTATTCAAATCGACAGCAGAGCGTTATGAGGTCAGCACCCGTTCTTTTGGAGCTTATGTGGGCGGACAAGCTGCCTTGAGATGGCTCGTTGAAGACGTCACCTTGTCCTTTGTTTATGACAGGACATCGTCTCTACGTCGGGACTTATGGGACGCGCTTGCAAAAATATCAGCCGTCGAACTCATATCCGAACGACACTGGAATGGAGGTCTTCTGACGTTCCGTCTGGCAAATACGCCTCCCGAGAGTATTGTTGAGACACTTCGGCAGAAGCAAATTTATACTCGCATCATTGATGCTACGCCCAAACCTTGCGTACGCCTATCAATCGGTTTTTGGAATCGTGAGTCAGATGTAGACTGCATCGCGACAGCTATCTATGAGATGCTGGCACGATCGTAGTCTAACTATCGGGCACTTCGAATAGCTTCGTATTGCAATGACCTTGAAACGTCATCGGAGCTAAGATTTCTCCTTCGCACCAACCAGCTACCATACTGACGCGGCTGGTTCGATGCCCCAATCTCAGAGCATGAAATCGCTCCGATTTATGACACCACCCAATTGGCAAAGCCAGAGCCGAAGCAAACATTGGCCTGAAGAATCTTGCCTACAACTTTAGGCGATATGTATTTTGGGAATTTCAGGATGTTTAGACAGTGAAATTAGAACCTTGAGTTATCTCGAATATCATCTGAGGTTGAAGGCGGAAAAACCATCTTTTTCTTAAGAGATGATTTTGTAGAAAATTACAGAGACAGGCCATTAATCGAAGTGCCCTTACCTCGATCCTTGTGGTTATTAACTTTCTACGAGAATTAATGGCTAAAGCCTCACTAAGCACGAGAGCGTTTTCCAGTTTGTGCGACTTTGCGCAGGCGCCGAGTTTGCTCGAGCAGGTCTTCAACATCCTCTTTAGCCGCACGCTCGACATAGTTGATTTTAATCTCTTCAATCAGGTCATCCAGCAAGGATTGAACTTTATCGAGTGTTTCTTGAGAACGTAGTTTCTCAACCAGGGTTTCACCCAGATTCTCGCTCAGTTCTTGCAAGAGCTTATCGGCTTCGGGGTCGTTTTCTAAAGCAGCCTCGACGACTGACTCTATAGTACCGTAGACAGCGCCGTAGAGCTGATGGACGAGGCGCTCGACGACTTGCTCTTGTAGGGTCTCCATATTCGGAAAGCGCTTTATATTCTGAAACGCCGTCGTGCCGTCGAGAGATTTATTGAGGTTGTAGCGCAGGAATGCCTCAGCATAGGGGCGAACTTCCGGCAGCACACTTTTAAAGAGTAAATCGGCAAAGATGCGCGTTAGCTCGGCAATTTCGTTAGTTTGGTTGATATCGACATATTCCGACTGCCCCTCCCCAGCCTCACCAGGGAGTATGCCAGCAATATTGCCGCGACGAACCAGCGACTGTACCTGATTGAGCGTGCGAACGGCCACAATCTCAGTGATGTCTTCGGCAATTCCGGCAACGAAGCCTTGAGAGATTTGTTTCTGAATGGCTTCTAAGGTGAGGAGATCGGAGCGATCGCCGCGAATAACGACGGGAATAATTCGCAGTCCCCGCGCGAAAGGCAGCCACAGAAAAACATCAAACCAGCGCCAAAGCATGCCATCGATCCAGCGCAAGCCGGTGTAGGTGCGGTGAATGGTGTAGGTGCGAATGAGAAACTCAATGCCGAAAATAATGACAAAATAGATGTCGAATCGCGCGAACCGATCGACAAAAGTGCCCGTGCGGTCATCAATTTCTCGCCGATAGGCACTGCGAATGAGAGGTTCAATTCGGCTGCGGTAGAATTGCAGTTTTGCTTGGAACTCTTCAATGCTTCTGCTGGATAGGTTTTCGGAGCTCCAGAACTCCTGAAAAGCCTCGCGAGGGTCGTCAAATCGATCGCCGAAGCGATCGAGCATGCGATCTTTGATGATTTCGAGATTGCGGCTTTTATCGACAGCTTCAAAGGGATTATCCTCAATCAGCTGCACGCTGCGATCGCTGAGTTCCTCGAGAATCGCCCGCGCTTCGGGGCCAGAGAGGCTATTGAGACCGTTGCGTTCGACTTCACTCTCGAGGGCATCTACGGCCTGGGTGTAGCGACGCGTTTCGGGGCGTTCTGTTATGCCTTTGGTGTAATCGTAGCCCCGCATCAGCAGCGGCAGGCGATTGCGCCATAGGACGGGAATTTGCCTGTAGCTGGCGACCAAGAAGCTAAGATCTACATTCAGAGGAATGTACTCAGACGGATTTTCAATAAATCGCGACTCGGGAAGATGATCTAAGCCCTTAACGAGCAGCGGAAACTCGCGCAGATAGAAGTCTCGAAAGGGAATGTAGCTGAGGTCGAAGCCGACAAAGCCGAGATTAATAATGGCTAAAATGGCCATACCTTGCTCGTAGCGACGGACGACTTTGGGCCGACGCAGCCAGGCTTCGATGGGCCGGAAGAAAGCAGGGAAGATATAGCGAACGGTCATTACTGGTGTAAAAAAAGAAGGTTTGTAACTTGTGACGGCGGCTAGCTGTGGCTGGACGACTCGCTGACTTCAATCATCGTAGAAGACGATGGGACCGCTGCCGAGGAACGATTTTTAGAGCCTTCGATGCAACCTTCGATTTGCAACGACCGCAGGCGATTGAGAGCGGCCGCCAGCTCGAAGCGTCGGAATCCGACAAAATCTCCAGGTGGTGGCGACGCCAGCAGCTCGAAATGACCGCCATCGAGGTCGCCTTGCAGGCGGTCGAGCAACTCTGGCATGTCGTGCCGCGATTGCCCGTATCGTTCGCGGGCGCAGACAAGGGCCGCTGCGATCGCCCGGAGCTGGCCCGGATCGACAAGTTGCTCGACCGCACTCAGATCGATGTCTTCGGTGCCAAAGGCAATCTCGTCGCCAGTGCGTATCTTGACGCTAGTTGCCTGCTTGCCGCGGCTAGGATCGAGGGCCGCCAGCAGGGGCACGCGGGCGGTCGCGCGGCCAAAGCGATCGCCGCCTTCGGGGGTGCGATCGCTCGGGTGTGCCGTGGCAATAGCTTTGGCTCGTGCCGTGACATCCTGGGGCTGGTAATTCTCGAGGGCGATGACGGTATCGGCAACGTCAAAGTAATCGCCGCTGCCACCCATCACCAGCACGCTCGAGACGCCCAGTTCGTCGTAGAGTTGGCGTATTTTATCTATTAGTGGTACGATTGGCTCCCGGGTTTTGGCCACGAGCTGTTGCATGCGGCGATCGCGAATCATAAAATTGGTTGCCGCCGTATCTTCGTCGATTAGCAAAACCCGCGCTCCCGCTTCGAGGGCCTCGATAATATTGGCGGCCTGGGACGTGCTGCCGCTGGCATTGGCCGTCGAAAAATGAGTCGTCGATCGCCCTTGGGGTAAATCGTTGATAAACGGCGAAATATCGACTCCGGTCACGCTGCGACCATCTTCGGCCCGAATTTTGACCGCAGCGGCTGCGGTGACGACCCGCTCGCGCCCGTCGCCCGGAATGTGAGCGTACACCCCCAGCTCGAGGGCGCGCAGCAGCGTCGATTTGCCATGGAACCCCCCACCCACAATAAGGGTGACGCCTGCAGGAATGCCCAAACCCCGCACTCGGCCGCCATTGGGTAAGTCGAATTCAACCGCTAAAGCGTCCGGCACCTCTAGAGGCAGCGCGCGCGCCAGCGGGCGCGGATCGACACCGCTGCGACGGGGCAAGCGGGCACCAGCGGCGGCAAAAGCCACGAGGCCGCGCCCGCCGAGCTGCGATCGCAGCCAGTCGGCATCTTCGGCAGTGGCGATGTGAGCGTTGAGGGCATCGAGATCGAGCGCGCTCGCCAATAGGCTGCAGCCGACCAGCTCGGGAACGATATCGCAGAGCATTGCGGCGGCCTGTTGCCCGAGGATGCGACGGCCGCGAGCGGGCAAGCCTGCTACGAAGCGAGCCTCGACCCAATCGTCATTGATGACAACCGCCGAGCGTGCCAAGATTTCCTGGCCGGGCTGGGGCATCGCTAAGATACCGCTTTTGCCGGTGCCCCGGCGATCGCTCAGGCGAGCGGCAGCGGTGGCAAAGGTCCGCGTCAAAAAATCGCGCAGGGCGATGGTACGACTGGGAGTCGCCCGCCAAGACGCCGGCAACCGAGCGATCGTTTGCGGGACGCGCGCGCGCAGTCGCGAGGGAGCAGCAAACGGATCGCCTTGAATGCGATCGAAAAACAGCGAAAACTGCGCGAATCGATAGGTCTGCTGCAAATCTTTGTAAGCACCGTAGCTGGCATTTTCCAACCGCAGCAGCAGCGCGCGCAGGGCATCGCGATCGTTCATTGCTGTAAAAACTCGCAGTCTCCGGCAAACTTTGCCCTACTCTTATAACCAGAAATCCTCCGACCCAGCCATGAGCCCGACTATTCTTCCCGTTGTTTGGCAAAACGACAAGATTGTCGCGATCGACCAGTCCCAATTGCCGGGCAAGCTTATCGTTGTCGAAATCCGACGCAGCGAAGACGTCATTGCTGCTATCCGCAGCGGTATCGTTCAGGGTGCTGCGGCCATCGGTCTGGTCGCTGCTTATGGGTTGTATCTCGTTACGACCGAAGTCGATGGCGGCACCGCCGATCGCGACACTGCGATCGCTCGCTTGGAAGTCCTCGCCAATCAGTTGCGCCAGCTACGGCCTGGATTGGGGTACCTATCAGCAGCTATCTCTCGGGCGCTGCGAACGGCCTACGAAACCGTCGGCTCGGTGACCGATATCCAAGCAAGCTTGCTGCAGGTCGCCAAAAACATTCAAGAGGAAGACTTGCGCGCCTGCCGAGCGATTGGCGCTCGGGGCCTAGAGTCCATCCTGGAGATATTGGGGGCGCGGGGTAGCGCGCCCGATAAGGTTGTTTTGCTCGTGGCCGGGGGAAACATTGGCGCGCTGGCCAATGCAGGCTACGGTACGGCTCTGGGGATTGCCCGTGCGGCCCTCGAAGGCGGTCGCCTGGCGCGGGTGTATGTGACGGAGTCTCGCCCGCGCCTGCAAGGCGCTAAGCTTGCAGCCTGGGAGTGCGTCCGCGATGGCATCCCAGCAACAGTCATCGCCGATGTAGCGGCAGCCTACTGCCTGCAGCAGGGGCTCATTGACGCAGTCGCAGTAGGAGCAGAGCGCATCGCAGCCAATGGCGACGTGCAAAACTGCATTGGCACCTACGCGCTAGCCACTCTGGCCGCCGCCCACGACGTACCGTTTTTTGTCGCGGCTCCCCGTCAGGCTATCGACTTAAATGTAGCTGACGGTCAGAGGCTTTTGGCTGGAGAGCGCCACCCCACAGAGGTCTATCAAATTGGCGAGCAAATTTTGTGTCCGCCGGGAGTTGAGTGCTACAACCCTGGCTCGGATATTACGCCGGCCGCTGCGATCGCCCGGATCGTCACGGAAGGGGGATCGGTCTCACCCGAGCGTCTGGCAGACTTACTTTAGTTAACATCTTGCTAGAGCAAGCACTTTTGTCGGAGATCGCTACTGGGACCGACACGAAGCAATATACTTACGTGATGCGTGTAAAAATTATCTTCCTTGACTTTGTTGCCTGTCTTTGCAGATTCGGAAAAGCTCCGCTTGGAGCAAAAATTTTAGACAGCCAATCGAATAAATCTTAAAATAAAGCTTGACACTTTCGCACAATTGCTATCAGTAGAAAATAGAGAATGCTCTGCGTGGCAGGCATTTGCAGTTGGTCGGGTTGTAGTTGTGCTGCAAGTTCGCGCCAGGCAAAGGATTCGGGTCGCATCATTTTCAGTTGATAACCTAATCTTAATAATTTCTTTTTAATTGCTTAAGATCTCTGTGAGATCCTGTCAGCGAATAACGTACATTACTAGCCGGATTATCGGAAAAATCATGGAATTCACCCTGCAGCTGCTGCATGCTTCGGACTTAGAAGGCGGTGTCGAGGCTATCGAACGCGCGCCTAACTTTACGGCGATTGCCAATGCTTTTCAGGACGCGCTGCCGAACAACACCATCACCCTGTCGGCGGGCGACAACTACATCTCTGGCCCCTTCTTCTCTGCGGCGGGCGACCAAAGCGCAGAGGCAGGTATCGAAGCTGCGCTGGCGCAGGCTTATGAGTTCCTCTTCGGTCTCGAGCCCGGCACGCTCCTGCCCGTGGGCGCAGACGCTCCTCCAGAGATCGAAACCGATAACGGCCGCGTCGATATCGCGATTGCCAACTTGGTTGGCTTCGACGCGTCGGTATTGGGCAACCACGAATTCGACCTCGGCACCTTTGAGGTGGCCGACATTATCGGTACCGAAGTCGCGGGTGGCTTCAGCGAAAATGGCATCCTGGCCGAGCTGGAGAACCCGGGCGCGCTGTTCCCCTACCTGGCAGCCAACCTCGACTTCAGCAACGACATCAACCTGCCGTTCCTGTTCACCGAGGAGTTGCTGACCACCGACGACTTCGACCTCACCCAGGCCATCGAAGATTTCGATGCGGAAGTTGCCGCCGCGATCGCCGCTGGCGGCAGCGAAGCTGATTTCCGCCCGGCCGAAGGCGAAGGCAACGACGACTTCATCGACTTCGACCGCATCGCACCCTCGGTTATCACCGAGGTCGATGGCGAGCAGGTCGGTATCATCGGTCTGGCCACTCCCGACCTGGCTAGCCTCACCTCTCTAGGTGGCGTCGAGGTCATCGGTCCCGATGGCGACCCCAACGACCAGGCCGTCCTCGAATCCCTGGCCGAAATTGCCAACGCCCAAGTCGACGCCCTCCAAGCCCAAGGGGTCAACAAAATCATCCTGGCGAGCCACCTGCAGCAGTTTAGCTTCGAGCAGGCCCTTGCACCCCTAGTAGAAGGCGTTGACATCTTCCTCGCTGGCGGCTCTGACTTCATTCTGCTCGACGAGAACGATCCTCCCTTCGGCGCTGACGAAGCGGGCGACACTTATCCGGTCCTGACCCAAAATGCCGATGGCGACCCGGCCGTCTTGCTCTCCACCAATGGTGAGTACACCTACGTCGGTCGCTTGCTCGTGGATTTTACCGAGGACGGCATTCTAATTCCCGAGTCGATTCTCGTCGAAGAGAGCGGTGCGTTCCGCACCACCGACCAAGGCGTCCTTGATGTCGTCGATTTGCTCGGAATTACCCCCGAAGAGGCCGACATCACCAACTTCGCCGACCTCGACCTCGATGCCATCGCAGCCGATGCCGCCAACGCCATCGGGTCGATTGAATACGACATCGCTGGCGAAGCCGGTCTGGTCCAAGACTTGACAGGAACGGTCGAAGCCGTCGTGGAATCTCAGGATGGCAACGTTGCAGGCTTCACCGATGTCTTCCTCGATGGCATCCGAGCTAATGTGCGCACCCAAGAGACCAACCTCGGCAACCTTTCTGCTGATGCGAACCTGTTCTACGCCCAGCAAATCGACCCAACCGTAACGGTCTCCCTGCAAAATGCTGGCGGCATCCGCGTTCAAGTCGGCGACGTCGTCGTCGACCAGGACACCGACGAGACCTCCTTCTTGCCTCCCCAAGAGAATGAGTTCCGTCCTGAGGGCGCCGTATCCCAGCTCGCGATCAGCGATGTCTTTCGCTTCGATAACTCCCTCACCCTGCAGACCATCACCCAGGAACAACTCATCGTCCAGCTCGAAAATGGCGTCGAAAACGCCGTGCCGACCCTCGACAATGAGCCGGGCCAGTTCCCCCAAATTGCAGGCGTTGCCTTCAGCTTCGACCCCAATCTGCCTGCCTTCAATCCTGATGCTCCTGAGGGCACGGGTCGCATCCTCAGTGCCGCTCTCGATGACGGCACGGTGCTAGTAGAAAATGGTGAGTTCGTTGGCGACCCCGATGCCCCGGTGCGCGTGGTCATCAACGAGTTCTTGGCCGGTCTGCTCGGTGATAATCCCGCTGGCGACACGCCGGATGGCTACACCTTCGAGCCTTTGGCCTTGGCCGACCCCGACTTTGCCGATGTCATCAACCTTGAAGAAATTGACGCTCCGGCCGACTTCGACGAGATTCAGTTCTCGGGCGCAACCGTTAACGGTCAAGTCGATGCTGTTGCTGAATTCTTGAATGAGTTCCACCCGACGCCAGAGACGGCCTTCGCTGTGGCTGAAACGGACGTTGAAGATGACCTGCGCATCCAGAACCTCGAATTCCGCGCCGATACGGTTCTCGGTGCCGCTGTGGATCCTGAGGAAATCTTTCCTGCGGTGGATCCTGTCGAACAGCCTCAAACTGAGGAGCTGGCCTTCGACGTTGTCAGCAGCATCGGTGATGCTGAGGGCGTCATCGGCGCAGAAATCACTGCCTTCGACCCGATTAGCCAGTCGCTGTTTATCACCTCCGGCGATGGCCTGCAGGTCTTTGATTTCAGCGACCCAGCCAGCCCGACCTTCGCGGCACTCATCGATCCGGCAGACTTCGGGTTCAACAACAGCGAGATTACCAGTGTTTCGGTCTCTTCGACCGGTCTGGTCGCGGTAGCGCTACCCGACAGCACCGAAACCAACAATGGCAGCGTGCTGTTCCTCGATGCCACCGGCGAACTCCTAGGCTCTGTAGAGGTCGGCCCGCTGCCCGATAGCTTGGCCTTTACCCCTGACGGCAGCCAGCTCGTGGTGGCTAACGAGGGCGAGTCCAATGGCGAAGAGAACGAGCCTAGCGCGATCGATGCCGATGGCAACCCCATCGAGGATTTCATTAACCCCGAAGGATCTATCAGCGTCATTGATGTCGATGCTGCCGACCTAGACGCATCGGTCGTGACCACTTTGGGCTTCGGTGGCCTCATCGGCCAGGAGCAGGCTCTGCTGGACCAAGGCGTGCGCATCAACCCCAACGCCGAAAACGCCGCTGTAGACCTAGAGCCAGAATTCGTCGCGATTTCCCCCGACGGCACCCAGGCCTTCGTCACCTTGCAAGAAAATAATGCAGTGGCAGTCGTCGATCTCGAGAACCTCGAGGACTTCACCCTCGACGACATTCAGTCTCTGGGAGTGGTCGATTATGCAGGCCTCGGCCAGCTCCTCGACGCAAGCGACGAAGACGATGGCATCAACCTGCGGAGTCTGCCGGTCTTCGGCCTGCGCCAGGCCGATGCGATCGCCAGCTTCGTATTTGAAGGCGACACCTTCTACGTCACCGCCAACGAAGGCGACGGCCGCGATGTGGATGTCACTCGCATCGCCGACTTGGAACTAGATCCGAACTTCCCCGACGCAGAGGCCCTGCAGGATAACACCATCGGCGGCCGCCTCGAAGCCTCCAATGTCGATGGCGACACCGATGGCGACGGCGACATCGACGAGATTAACGTCTTCGGCGGCCGCTCTTTCTCCATCTTCGACGACGACGGCAACCTGGTCTTCGACAGCGGCGACCTCTTCGAGCAAGTGACGGCTCTCGAAGTCCCCGAGATCTTCAACGCCGATGACGAGCCCGACGAGGGTGAGACCCAAGCCGACACCTTCGATACCCGCTCCGACGACTCTGGCCCCGAGCCCGAGGGCGTTGTGGTCGCTCAGGTTCGCGATCGCAACTATGCGTTTGTCGGCCTCGAGCGCGTCGGCGGCATCGCTGCTTTCGACATCACCAATCCGTTTGATGTTAACTTTGTCGATTACATCCCTGGCGGCAGCGACCTCAGCCCCGAGGGCTTGCTGGTCATTGCAGCTGAAGACAACGCGACCGGCTCGGACTTGTTGGTGGTCACCAACGAGGTGAGCAACACGGTCACGACCTTCGCGCTGACACCGCAGGTGTTCGAAATCAACACTCCCGATGGCGACCCAGAGGTGGGTGGTTTCTTCATTAGTAATGGCTTGGCCTTCGAAATCCTCAACTTCGACAATCCCGAGCCCGTACTGGCCGAGGATATCGCCGAGCAAACCGACGCGGACTTCGACAACATCGTTGGCTTCTACCAGGTGACGGACCTCGACGGTGGCATCGATACCGATGGGGATGGCATTGCCGACATTCTGCCCAACGCTGACGGCAGCTACGCTGAGGCAGCGATTGAGGCTCTGATCGATCCCGATGATTTCGTGCTGAGAGGTGGCTCCGTTGAGAACACCACTGCTGAGGAGTTTGCTGCAGCTGTTGCTGATGACACAATTGACATCATCAATGCAGGTGGCGATTTCTTTGCACCGGTTCTGCTCGCCAATGGCGGTGCCCTTGGCTTCGGTGGGTTCTTCGCCCAAGAAGCAGGCGAAGACAGCACCTTTAACAACGCCGCCGAATTCGTCGAAGACGTGGTTGCCTACTTCTCCTTCGTTGGGGCCAACCCCGATGGCGAGGCGCACATTCAGGCGCTCGGCAACAACACCTTCGGCTTCGAGGATCTGCCCGGCAACCTGGGAGTCAGCGACCAAGACTTCAACGACCTCGTCTTCAACGTCGAGTTCGCTTAATGCGGTCTTAAATTTTGCTTGTAGGCGGCTCTCAGGGGCTGCCTGCAGCAAGAGCCAAGCCGATAGAACCTGTCAAAAACCGAGAGCCTAGGCTCTCGGTTTTTGGTGTTTTGGGAGCGTTGCCCCAGCCTAAAAACAGCAGCGCTGGGATGCTCGAAAACAGCTCGCCATATGGGCTAGCCGTGGTATTACTCTGCAGGGGCTATGGAGTGAAGACAGCTATTTCATTACCAGGCTCGATTTTTGCAGAGGCAGAGTCGCTGGCAGCGCAACTGGGATTATCTCGAAGCGAAGGCTCGGTGCTCTGGGGTCTCGAGGCCGCCTTGCAACAACGCCAACACTGCCGCCAGGTCGCTGGCGAGGAGCCGATCGCCCGCCAGCCACAGCCCCGGAAACTGCTGGCTGCGATAGACACCTGCTGCATCGGGAGCAATCGCTTGGTATTCTCCATCCTGGAGATAAAACCAATCGAGCTGTTGGCTGTAGGTGCGCCAGACAATGTATTCCCGTACGCCATTGCGGCGGTAAACGCGCAACTTATCGTGTAAATCGTAGGAAGCACTGCTAGCAGCGATTTCAACGATGAGTTCCGGGGCACCTTCGATGTAGTCATCGGCGCTGATGCGAGATTGGCCGCCTCGCTCTAGCCGCAAAACTGCATCGGGTTGGGGCTCGCTATCGGCGTCGAGACGCACGGTGGGGTTGTCGTAAAATTGCACGCCAGAAGTTGCCGCGCAATACACTCCCAACCAGGTCACGATCGCGCCATGCGGCTGACCGTGGGCGCTAGCACGCAAGGGAGAGGCCATGTAAACGACTCCTTCGATGAGTTCGGCTTTTTTAATGTGAGGCATGGCCGCATAGCGACGCTCGAACTCGGCGCGAGTGAGGCGATCGCCACTTTCTAGGGGTGGAAGTTTAGTGAATCGCTCCGTTGTCGCCATGGCTGCGAACTCTCGACGATCTGGTTAGTTTTTCCGAGACAGCGTTATTTTTATGTGGGGTGCTAGCCGCCTTCGGGTTGCAGGCCCGAACCGACAGGCGCAACCGATTGCAGCTTCAGCTCGGGATTATCGCCAACGATTTGGTCGCAGTTCCACTGATTTTTGAAGAGCAGCACCGGCCGGTCCCAGGCATCTTTGACGGTCATGGTGTTGAACAAGCGGCCGGCTTTTTCGAGGGCATCCCAGCCACCCCCGACCCAGCGCGCGACGCTGTAACCTAGGGGTTCGATGCGGGTTTCAACGTTGTATTCCGATTCCAGGCGATATTGGGCGACCTCTAGCTGCAGCTGGCCCACGGCTGCCAAAATCGGGTCGCGCTTGGCATCATCGGCAGAATACATAATCTGCACCGCCCCTTCTTCACGCAGCTCGGTCACGCCCTTTTGAAATTGCTTGAATTTGGAAGGGTTGGGGTTGCGCAGATAAGCAAAAATCTCGGGCGAAAAACACGGGATGCCTTCGTATTCGAGGCGCTGGCCGCAATAGAGCGTGTCGCCGATGGCGAACATGCCGGGATTGTTCAAACCGATAATATCCCCAGGGTAGGCCACATCCACCGATTGCCGGTCTTGGGCAAAGAGCTTTTGCGGCCGCGAGAGGCGTACGGTCTTGCCGGTGCGAGCGTGGCTGACCACCATGTCTTTTTCGAATTTACCGGTGCAAACCCGCACGAAGGCGACGCGATCGCGGTGTTTGGGGTCCATGTTGGCCTGGAGCTTGAAGACAAAGCCCGTGAATTCGGGGTAGGTCGGCTCCAACTCGCCAGCAGTAGACTTGCGCGCTTCTGGCACCTGGGCGTAGTCGAGGAAGGCATCCAAAAAGAGCTGCACGCCAAAATTCGTCATGGCGCTGCCGAAGAAGACCGGTGTCATCTGGCCGGCACGGACGGCCTCGAGATCGAGATCGGGCATCACCTCATCGAGAATTTCCAGCTCTTCTTTTAGTTGGTAGTAGAGATCTTGCTCGAGGAATTCTTCAATTTTGGGGTCGCCGAGATCGATGATGTTGGTTTCGGCCTGCTTGCTGCCGTGGGCGGTGCGAGCAAACAAATGAATTTGCCGCCGACGGCGGTCGAAGACGCCCTTGAAGCGATCGCCCATGCCAATGGGCCAGTTAGCCGCGTAGGTTTGCAGCCCGAACTCTTGCTCGATTTCGTCGATGAGTTCGAGGGGTTCGCGGCCGGGGCGATCGAGCTTGTTGATAAACGTAAAAATAGGCAGCTCCCGCAAGCGACAAACGGAGAATAACTTGCGGGTTTGCGGCTCGAGACCCTTGGCGGCGTCGGTGAGCATCACCGCATTATCGGCCGCTGCCAGAGTGCGGTAGGTGTCTTCGCTGAAGTCTTGGTGGCCGGGGGTATCGAGGAGATTAATCTGATAGTCGCGGTAGCCAAACTGCAGCACCGTCGAGGTAATCGAAATACCCCGCTGCTTTTCTAGCTCCATCCAGTCGGAGGTCGCTTTCTTCTCGGCCCGTCGCGACTTGACGGCCCCGGCCTCGTGGATGGCCCCACCGTAGAGCAAAAGCTTCTCGGTCAGGGTCGTTTTGCCCGCGTCCGGGTGAGAGATGATTGCAAAATTCCGGCGGCTCTCTACTGCTTGTTGCAGGTCGCCTGCTGGGGTCGCACCGCTCGCCATTGCTGTTTCGCTCGAGAACTGGTTTACCTATTTTAGACGGCCGCTTGTTGCCGCGCCCTGCATATAGCAAAGCCCCAGAACGGCGTTCTGGGGCAATCGACGGGTCTTCGGTCGGGGTGCTATCTCTCGAGCAGCGCGCCGCTAGGCGCTGGCACCACTCATCGCTTGGCCCCAAATCGGGTTGGCCAGAGCCTGACCTTCGATATCGATGGTCACGGGCTCGACGTTCCAGATATTCTCGCAGTAATCGCGAATGGAGCGATCTGAAGAAAACTTGCCCGCCCGCGTGCAGTTGAGAATCGACATCTGGGTCCAAGCCGCGCGATCGCGGTAGGCAGCGCTGACGTTTTCTTGGCAATCGATATAGGACTGGAAGTCTGCCAAGAGCAAGAACGGGTCCTCGGTGAGGAGTTTGTCGAGTAGGGGCCTGAATACTTCTGTATCGCCTGCGGAGAAGTGGCCGCTGGCAATGGCGTCGATGGTGGCCTTGAGCTGAGGGCTGCGCTCGTAGTAATCGCGCGGGCGGTAACCCTGGGCCTTGAGGTCGACGACCTCATCTGCCGTCAAGCCGAACAAGAAGAAGTTCTCCGGGCCGACTTCTTCGCGAATCTCGACATTGGCCCCATCGAGGGTGCCAATGGTGAGCGCGCCATTGAGGGCAAATTTCATGTTGCCGGTGCCAGAGGCTTCTTTGCCAGCAGTGGAAATTTGCTCGGAGAGATCGGCAGCGGGATAAATGCGCTGGGCGCTGGTGACACTGAAATTAGGCAAGAAGACAACCTTAAGGCGATCGGCAACGGCTGGGTCGTTATTCACGACGCTGCCGACAGAAGTAATCAGACGGATGACGAGCTTGGCCATGTAGTAGCCGGGAGCCGCCTTGCCGCTGAAGATAAACGTGCGGGGCACGATGTCGAGGGAAGGATTGTCTTTCAGGCGCAGGTAAAGGGCGATGATGTGCAGGGCGTTGAGGTGCTGGCGCTTGTACTCGTGGATGCGCTTGACCTGGACGTCGAATAGCGACTCGGGATCGACGATCGTGCCCGTTTGCTCTTTGATGCGAGCGGCTAGGACTTTTTTGTTGTCAGCTTTGACCTGCTGCCACTGAGCCTGGAATTGTGCGTCGCCAGCAAAGGACTCGACACCTCTGAGGTCTTCGAGGTGACGGATCCAGCGATCGCCAATTTTGCTCTCGATGAGGTCGGCAAGTTCGGGGTTGCTCAGCACCATCCAACGCCGAGGCGTCACGCCGTTGGTGACGTTGGTAAATTTCTCGGGGGCAAACTCATAGAAGTCTCGCAGGACGGTTTTCTTGAGCAGCTCGCTGTGCAACTGGGCGACGCCGTTGATTTTGTTGCTGCCAACGCAGGCGAGATTGGCCATGCGAATGTAGCGCTCGCCCGTTTCATCAATGAGAGACAAGCGGGCTGCTTTATCGGTATCGCCAACAAATTTTGCCCGCACTTCATCCATGAAGCGTTGGTTGATTTCGTAGATAATCTCCAGGTGGCGCGGCAGCAGCTCGGCAAAGAGCGCCAAGGGCCACTTTTCTAGAGCCTCCGGCAGCAAGGTGTGATTGGTGTAATCGAAGGTCCGCACGACGATCTCCCAAGCCTCGTCCCAGCCGAGTTCGCGCTCGTCGACCAGTAGGCGCATCAGCTCGGCGATGGCCACGGCTGGATGGGTGTCGTTGAGCTGGACGGCGAACTTTTCGTGGAATTTTTCGAGGGGAATGCCCTGACCGTCAAGGATGCGCAACATGTCCTGTAGCGAGCAAGACACGAAGAAGTACTGCTGCTGCAGGCGCAGGCGCTTGCCCTGGAGGGTTTCGTCGTTGGGATAGAGCACCTTGGTGAGGTTCTCCGAGGTGACTTTCTCGCCGACCGCACCGAAATAGTCGCCCCGGTTAAAGGCCGCAAAATCGAAGGACTCGGGCGCTTCAGCCTTCCAAAGCCGCAGAGTATTGGCGGTGTTGACCTTGTAGCCAAGGACGGGAGTATCATAGGGAACGCCCTTGACAACCTGGCCGGGAACCCAGCGCACGCAGAAGCGCCCGAGATCGTCGGTGTAAGACTCGGTATAACCGCCAAATTTGATCTCAACTTCCCATTCCGGGCGCAAGACTTCCCAGACATTGCCATAGCGCAGCCACTTATCGGTGGCTTCCACTTGAGCGCCATCTTGGATTTCTTGGCGGAAAATGCCGTACTCATAACGAATGCCGTAGCCCAAAGCCGGAATTTCCAAGCTGGCAAGGGAGTCGAGATAGCAAGCAGCCAGACGACCCAAGCCACCGTTACCGAGCCCGGGCTCGGCCTCGCAGGCCATCAATTCATCGAGGTCGAAACCCAGAGACTCCACAGCTTCTCGGACGCGCTCGAGAATGCCCAGGTTGATTAGGTTGTTTCCCAGGTGCGGCCCCATCAAAAACTCGGCAGACAAGTAGCAAACCGTACGGGAGCCGAGGCGAGTATAAGTAGCAGCCGTATTGACCCAGCGTTGCAGAAGGCGATCGCGCACCGTGTAGGCCAGCGCGCGGTAGTAGTCTTGCTGCGTTGCCAGGACGGGAAACTTGCCCTGCAGGTAAAAGAGGTTGTCCAGAAAGGCCCGCTTGAGGGTTTCGATGCTGATACCGGTACGATCGTCTTCAACTATCACTGAGGTAGGCGGATTGCCATTAGTGACTCGAGAAGAGGGGTCCTGAGTTTGCATGGTTAGTGCTGGCGCTAAGGGTCATCACTGCGAGTTCTGCTCGCGAGTATACATGCAGGAGCCGGCAGAGGGCGCTCGATGCTCTCGCCAACATAGAGTCCCATGTTGAGTTTTGTCAGGCTGTAGCCAGAGTTGCGAGTTCACCTTTTCTACAGTTTCTCCGGAGCGTGCTGCAGGGCTGTGGGTTACCTCTATCTAGGCCACTCTCGAGGTGCTGAGATAGCCCCAAGCATCGCGGGCTTGCTGGAGCTTGGTGATGTGAGGTTTACTGTTTAATAAGTGTGATAATTTTGTAATTTTTTAGTGATTTAAATCACTAATTTTTGTAGGCGGCCGCTTCGAATGCGAGATTGGCAAGCGTCGTAGCACCCTCGTGTTTTCCTGACAAGACCGAGCGCGCCCGAGAAATTACGGAATTCTAGTCAATCGTTGTAACCCTTGACAGAAGAGGGATAGACTGGGTAATTCAATGGTCTGGGTTCGGCTAATAGTGCTTGTGTACTATGATTTTAATTGCGGTTTTTACGTAATTTAGATCGCTTAATTATGCTTTTTAGATCTTATAAAATTGCGATCTCAAGCATTTATGAAGGGGCCACTTGACTTGTCAGCCCCCCATGGGATTCCGTAGGATCCCTGATGGGTCGGCACATTAAAAGCTGACTGCTCGGCCCGTGTAAACCTTGTGAGAATTCGAGTCCCTATGAAAAAGTTCGCACTCGTGCTGACAGCGGCACTCGCTGGCTCTTTGGGGTCGGGCCATGCTGCTGAGGCGGCATCGATTACCTTCGATCTGTTCGACCCGAGCCTGGGCTTTGGGAACGACATCCAAAACTCCTTCAACTTCAGCGAAGGCGGTCTCGACCTAGAAGTGACGGCCTCCAACACGGTCGGTGTTGGTGCTAATGTCGTGCAAACAGCAGCCGGTCTGGGCGTGGAAACAGATTTTAATTTCTTCTCCGATAGCTCCCTACAGGTAGACGGCTTTGGCGGCAACGAAACGCTGAACCTCAGCTTCAGCGCTCCGATCGTTCCCCAATTTGCAACGTTTACGTTCGTTGGTGGCAATGACGATGTCACCATCGAACTCGATGGCTCGACGCTCTTTAGCGACACTCCTATCGCTAGCACCCCGCCAGATTTTAATTTCTTTGGGATTGCTGCGATCGACATCACCACCGCCGAAAGTGGTACGCTTCTGAGCTTCTCGGCGATTGAAAATAACGACAGCTTCTTCTTGAAGTCTGTGAAAGTAGAGGACCTCAGCACGGGTGCCGTTCCCGAGCCGCTGACGATTGTCGGTGGCGCGATCGCTCTCGGGTTTGGCGGTGCGATGCGCCGCAAATTTGCTCGCTAGAGGCTCTCGAAGACCGCAAAGCGGAAGGGAGTCACATCCCTTCCGCTTTACTTTGGTGGAATGGCACTTAACCCTTCTTACCAATCCTTTGTCGGATCGCACCTGAGGGCTTTAGGGTTGGGGCACCCCTGCAAATGACGGAGTATCGGTTATGGTGGCGTCTGGCAAAACAGTGAAAGTGCATTACAAAGGCACTCTCGACGACGGTTCGGTTTTTGATTCCTCCGAGGGGAGGGAGCCCCTGGAGTTTGAGGTTGGTGCCGGCCAAACCATCGCCGGGTTTGATGCTGCCGTTCTCAGCATGGAAGTTGGCGGCACCAAGACCGTGCGCATTCCCTGTGCCGAGGCTTACGGCGATATCAGAGAAGAGATGATTGCCACGATTCCGCGCGCGCAGTTTCCTGCGGACTTGAAGCTGGAAGTGGGTTTGGCTCTGCAGCTATCTACGCCCCAGGGACCCCTACCCGTGCGAGTAGTGGGCGTCGAGGCAGAGGGTGTGACCATCGATGGCAACCACCCCCTAGCAGGCCAAAATCTAACCTTTGAGATCGAGCTGGTTGCAGCCAGCTAGCCCACTCCTCAAGACTCCTCAAGAGCGACGATGCAACCAGCGATCGAGGTTGGGGGTATCGTCCACGGTGGGGACATCATCGACAAACACTTCCGCATCGCCATCACCCGTGGTAGGCGCGTCGTTACTGCCAGGCTCTTCAACGATCCTGGCAATATCTTCAGTAATTTCAGCACTGCTGGCAAACAGCTCCTGCAGAATGGCACCACTCTCCTCGGGTGGCATGGGGGCGCGCGATGTCAGCACATCCAGACAAATATCCTGAAACTCGGCTGCGAGCGGGTCGGGTGCGATGTCGTGGTCGGCGCAAATCTGCGCCAGCATAACGCAGGCCCGCAGGCCGGAGGACTTTTCCGCCCCCACTTTTTGACGGAAGCGCCCGACAAATTCAACAATGTCGCGAGCGCCCTCGCGGGCGATGTGCGTGCGGCAAACCACGATTTCTTCCTGGGAGAGGGGGTCGGGCTCCGGAACCTGAATGGTAATGAGGCGATCGAGCAGGGCGTCTTGGGTGCCGTGGATGCCGCAGTACTCTTCGGGGTTAGACGTAAAAATGGCCCGAAACTCCGGATTGACTCGCACGTACTCCGTGCGGTGCAGGTGTGGCGGCAGCACGAGTAATTTCTCCTCGAGAGCCGAGAGCAAGACGTTATTGACTTCCGGGCGCGAGCGGTTGAACTCGTCGTAAACGAGGGTGAATCCCTCACGGCAGGCCATCGTAAGGCGCGAATCTACCCAGTTGTGGCGCAGCTCGTCTTCTTCTTTAACGACGCTGTGGATGTAGTTATCGACAACTTTGCGGCGGGTATAACCGCTGCTGTTGCCAATGAGGTCGCTGCTTTTGAAGTCATCATCGCCAAACAACAGCACGATCGGCCGCCCCAACAGATCGGCTAGGTGCATGGCCAGCGTGGTTTTACCCGTGCCGGCCGGGCCGCGCAGATGAACCGAATAGCCCGATTGCAGGTAGCGCCAAGCCCGCCGCACGAGCCGGTCGATGGCCGGGGTGCGGGCAAAGCTTTTGGCGCGCGCGTTTAAAACAGTTGTCAAAGGTCCCCAGCTCCTAAAGTACCCCGCCCCATCTTAGTCGGCCACGTAGGGGTCGGGTTCGTAGGGTAAGCGTTTTGCAACAGGCTGCGGCGCGCTCGGCCGCGAGGCAGGCTCGGCTTGCTTGGGCGCGGCAGTTGGAGAGACAGAAGCCACCGGCTCATCGCCCCAAACCAGCGTCCGCAGTTCGGCGCGATCGCGAGCGAGCCGGGCTTTTAGTTCGCGGGCTGCGGGCTCGCGCTCGTCCCGTAGCTGGCGCAGGGCACCAGCGACTTCGACTTGCAGCTGGGCAACGGTTGCAGCCAGGTCTTGTCTCAGAGCAGTAGCAGAGGCTTGCTGCTGTTGGCGGGTGGCAGCGAGAAAGTCGGCCACCTCGCTGGCAAGGGCAGACTGAAACGCCGCGAGGCTCTCAAACAGTTCGGCGGCCATAGCCTGGCGGCGCTCGGCGGTGGCGCTCAAGAAGACCGCGACTTCCTCACCTAGCAGGCGATGGAAGCGATCGAGGTCTGCAGCCAAGCGCTCGGCAGCTGCCAAACGAGTTTGGGTCGTATCTTCTAAAAAGCTGGCCGTGCTGGCCGCCAAATCCGAACGGAATTGGCCGAGCTGCTGGCGCAAGGCTCGCTCTTGCTGCTGGCGAGCGGTCCGGTTCTCAGCTAGAGAAGCAGCAACCGATTTCTGGCGGGCGATCGCCTCTTGGTGGCGAGCTTGGCGCAGTTGCTGCCATTCTTCGCGCAATGATTTCGTCATGAGCGGGAGCAGACCCTCCAATATTCCAGTAAATCTTAAGATATGTGCGAGCGGGACGAGGGTCCCGCCTGCAGAAACGACTACTCTGCCGGTACGGCAGCTTGAGTGGTCAGGCCGACGGCCTCGGCATATTTGAGGTAGGTTTCAACGGAAGCAACGACTACGCGGGCCTCGACGGCCAGCAACTCGATTCCAACCAAAGAAACACGGACCCACAGGTCGACAACGACACCTTTATCTAAGATGCGATCGACAACTTCAGCCAAACTAGAAGAGGAATTTGTCTTTTCTACTGCCATGATTTTTGCTTCGACTCCTGATAACTGCCGAGAGGGCAACTCACACGATCGCGACAGCGCGGTGACGATGCCCTCACCTGTCCTAGGTCACTCTACCCCCTGACGTGCGTTTTGTCTTTATACTTGCGGAAGATTTCTAAAAATCTCCGCACCGCCAAATCATTTGTCGAGTGACTGTTAGGCAGTTTCCATGATTTATACTTACGTAATTGTCCCTAAGCCCCTGGTATCACTGCCTTTGCCCGATGGGTTGCGCTCGCCTCTGGCTTGGGAAGTTGCGGGCAATCTAGCTGCCGTAGTCGAGGCAAACCTGGCGCTCGAAACCCTTGAAACCGATAACAAACTCTTGTTGCAAGCAGTCGTCCATCACGACCGCATCGTCCGGTATTTGTTTGCCCGCATGACGGTTTTGCCGCTACGGTTTGGCACGTATTTTTTATCGCTCGATCGCCTGCGCGAACACCTGCGCGCGAGCGCGGCAGTTTATGAGAGCGAGCTGCAACGCTTGGCCGAGCGGGCTGAATTCTCTCTCAAACTCTTCTTGGCCGAGCCTCCGGACACCCCAGACATCGCTCCTAGTAGCGGCCGTGGCGGCCGTGCCTACTTTTTGGCAAAAAAGCAGCGCCACCAGGATCTGCAAGCCCTGAAGGCTCGCCAGCAGCAAGAAAAACAAGACCTTGTCGCCGCCATTGCTGCTGCGGGCATGGCAGTGCTGGCCCTCGATCCAGACGAGAGTGGTAACGAGCGCCTGTGTTTTCTGGGCGACCGGGCGGGCGTTGCCCGCGATGTCTGGGAGCAGTGGCGCGCCACTGCTCCCAGTTGGCACCTGCAAATTAGCGAAGCCCTGCCACCCTACCACTTTATGGAAGTGACGGTTGCAGGTTCCTCCTAATTCTTCTTAATAAGGACCGTAGACGAAGTTACCAGCCGCCTCGCCATCTTCACTAAAGAAGAAATCCGTCAGCAAGACGCGGTAATCATTGCGAGTGACAAATCCATCGCCATCGGGGTCGAACTTAGCGAACATGTCGTCAATGTAGACCACCGGCAGATTGTAGGCCCGGAAATATTCCACCAAGTCATCGCGGCTGAGGCGATCGTCGCCATCGGTGTCGAAAACGTCAAAAACCGATGCCACCTGTGACTCGATTTCGCTGGCGTACTCTTCGACGCCTTCGGCCAGGCGGCGCTCGAAATACTCGAGCCATTCGTGAATGTCGAGTTTGCCGTCGCGATTGAGGTCGGCCTCACCGCGAATGTGAACCCAGTCATACATTAGTTTGTTGAGCAAACGATTGTAGCCGGGAGAATTGGCATCCCAACCGCGAATTTCCGCCAGGTTTTTGGCGACGCGCTCGAAGTTGGAAATTTGAATGGCACCGGTGTTGCCGGTGTCGTATTTGCTGAAGAGCCGCATCAACTTGCGCCGTCTGACATTGCTGAGCATTTTCTGCCATCACTCCTTCAAAACACGTGCACTCTCAAGCTGCGAACTCGGGGCGATGCCCCCAGATTCACCTGCAGTGTCTCACGATCTGATGGCCTTTTATTTTTTAAGACGATGAAGATTTGCCGTCGTAGAACGGTCGCGTGCTGGGAGGGCGCATGGCTGTTTCAGAGGTGGTATCCTCCTGTTCGTCGCGGCTGGCCAGGCGAACCGACGGCACGGCATCGTGAAAATGAGCAAAATCGATGTAGCGATCGCCATTGGCTGCCTCGTAAACGATGTCTACCAGACGATAATTCCAGAGGATTTCGCTGCCGCTGTAGGCCTGGCGGGCGTGGATGGCTTGAGAAACCGTTTCGTCGAGGCCGGTGAGGGAGACTTCAATTTGCGCCTTGACTCGGGCGAGGCTTTCTTCTGTGGCCCCGTAGAGGGGGCTACCCGGGTCGATCGGGTGCATGACCGTCCAAGTCAGCGTGAAGTTGGGCGTGCGATCTCGCAGGAGCTTGAGTTCGTGCATGCGGCGCATGAATTCTCCTTCGCGACTGACCTCATCGCGCAACAAATAAAGGCGCATCTCGGCTTCGAGGATTTGATTGGCGCGGCGGTTAGCCGCCCGCAGCATGAGGGTCGGCACGCCATCGTACTTGGCGATCGTGATGACATTACTGAATACGACCCGTGCTGTCGGTTGAGCGAAGCGAGCAAATGCCAAGCCGGTGACAATCGCCACACTCAGCAACCCGACGAGGGCCTCGGCAATAACCAACAAATTGGCGTAAGCGGTTTGGGGGTACATGGCCCCGTAGCCAATCGAGGCAAGGGTTTGCACGCTAAAGGCAAACGCATCGAAAAATGAGCCGGGACGAGCGCTGGCAATGGCCTTGCTGTCGAGCAAATAGGCCCCTGCAAACAGGCTATTAACCAGTATATAAACCAGCGCGATCGCCGCAAAGAATCCCGGCCAAGGAATCGTCAGCAGCAGGTGATAGGGATCGCGCCAGTAGGTGTACCACCTGCCAACGCTCATTGCTTCAAAACGCCCGTCGCGATGTTGCAGGCGAACCCGACGCCAGTCGCCCGCGATCGCTTGTTGCCAGCGGAGCCGCCAGCGACGAAACCAATGGCGACGAGATCGTCTCATAGGTAGTTTCTCTCAATGCGCACCGGTCCCTCATACTAGCGCTCCAGGCCGCAGTTAACGACAGCCCCTCGGGGGACCGCGCTAGGCTATCAAAAACGGCAGCCGTATCAGCAAATCAGTTCGCGACAGGCAGCCCAAGCGTTCCTCACGGAGATTGCAAGCCATGCCTAAGCGCAAGCCAGATCGCTCGACGCAGCGCGCGCCTCAGAATTCGCCGAACGCCGAACTCGCCCTGTCGCCTCTGCACGAGCGGCTAGAGCATCTGCAGGCCAGCCACCGCTGGTTTGTCAAACAAATCAAACGCAAGCGCACCGAACTCGACAACTTCATCAACCAGATGCGCTTGCTGGCAACAGAGATGTTCCGGCAGGTCATGCCCGTCTACGAACAGTACGACGCCGTCGACCGCGAAATTCACGACCTTTTTGCCGAAATTCTCAGCCGACGCAAGCTAGGCAAAAAGTCGCGCCGCCAAATCGAGCAAATCTACGAGGGACTGCAGGCAACCGGCAGTATCAGCTTCTCCCCTGAAGGGGATGAGGGCAACGACGACGACGCGCGAGAAGCAGAGCCGTTTAATTTTTCCGAAGGATTTCCCTCCCAAGACCCAGCAGAGCCCGAAGCATCCTCCGGCACGCGATCTTCTGAGTCTGGCAATATGCGCCAAACCTTTTTGCGCCTGGCGAGCGTTTTTCACCCCGACCGAGCCGCCGCAGGCGACGAGCGCGAGCAAAATGCCGAGATCATGAAGGAAATCAATCGGGCTTACAAAGCGGGAGATTTTGCTCGGTTGCTCGAGCTAGAGCGCCAACACGACCTGGGCGAGACAGAGTTTGCCGCCAGCGACGACCGCAGCGACCTAGAGCGCCAGTGCGATCGCCTCGAACGAACTAACGAGGCCCTCTCCGAGCAGTACGAAGGCATCAAGGCCGAGCTGCGCAGTCTGCGCAACGATACGCAAGAGGGAGAATTGGTCAGAGCATATCGGCAGGCCGAGCGCGAAGGTGTTGACTTCTTCGCCGAATTGC
The DNA here is from genome assembly GCA_964435975.1 of uncultured bacterium. Lineage (GTDB taxonomy): Bacteria > Cyanobacteriota > Cyanobacteriia > Cyanobacteriales > Rubidibacteraceae > CAYTBI01. The sequence continues at coordinate 37,226 of CAYTBI010000007.1, read as the reverse complement.
TGGCTGCAGCTGCAGCCGACCTGCAAGATCTAGAAGCACTTCGAGATTTCGTGCGAGATTTTCGCGATCGCAAGATAACCCTCGCGAAATTTTTAAAGGGCCCATCGGGGGCAATCCAGGTTAGTTCGAAAGATTTGATAGTCGTGGGGATTCCACCCGAGCTGGCCGAAGCAGGGATTCCGCCCGAACTCCTGCAAGCGTTGCTCGAGCTGCAGGACCTCACGGATCTTTAGCAAGCTAACTCGATGGGGGGCTTGCTCGCCTCAGCAGGCACCGCTGCGATGGGGCAAGAGCAACACACCAAAGGTTCTCAGCAAAATCCGAGTATCGAGGTGCCAACTGTGATTGTTGGCGTAGTAGAGATCGATTTGGACGCGCTGGCGATAGGGAATATTATTGCGCCCCGAAACTTGCCACAGGCCAGTGATGCCGGGGCGAACCGTCAAGACCCGGTCGATATGGCGGCCGTAGCGGTAGAGCTCTTCTGGGACGAGCGGGCGCGGACCGACTACGCTCATGTCACCCCACAACACATTCCAAAATTGCGGAAATTCGTCGAGGCTAGTAAAGCGTAAAAAGCGCCCGAGCGGCGTGACGCGGGGGTCGGCTTTGAGTTTTTGATTGTCGGCAAATTCTTGGGAGAGCGCCGGAGAGCTCGCCAGTAGAGCCGCCATTTTTTCTTCAGCACCTGCGATCATCGTGCGAAATTTAACGCACTGAAACGGGCGGTGGTTTTTGCCGACTCGTTGTTGGATGTAGAAAATCGGGCCGGGCGAACTAGCCGCAACCGCAAGGGCAACAATAAACAGCAGCGGGGCGCACAGCACCAAAACCGCACCAGAAAAAGCGATGTCGAAGCAGCGCTTCGAGAGTAGAGCGGCCCGCGCCCGCACTACAAAATGTGCCATCGGGCCGCACCGGGCTCGACTTCGTACGATCGTCATGACACTCTCCTCACCCGCTCTTAGGACACCACCAATCAAATCTATCGAATCCTAACGCTTTTTTTGCGCGATTTCGGCAATTTGGCCTCGAAAAGACGCAATCGAGCCCTCGACCCAGCCTCGGTAGCGCTGCCGGAAAACCTCGGGAGAAAATGTCTCGGCTCGAGCGCGCGCGCGCTCGGGGCGAAAATCTTGGCCGAGGCGATCGAATTCGCCCACGGCAGCAGCAATGGCTTCGGGTGTTTGCCCCTCGAAGAGCAAGCCGGTGCCCTCGCGCGGATCTTCGCGCAAGTCGCGCACGATCTCGGCAGCACCGCCTTGGCGGCAGGCAATGACCGGCGTGCCGCAGGCAAGGGCTTCGACCATGACAATGCCAAAGTCTTCGCACGCCGCATAGACAAAGGCCTTAGCCCGAGCGAGAGTTTCGCGAACGACCCCATCGGGCTGGCGGCCCATCACCCGCACGTTCGGCCGAGCCAGGCGACGAATTTTTGCCAGTAGCGGTCCGCCCCCAATCACGACGAGCGGGCGACCGAGTTGGTTGAATGCGGCCACGATTGCCGCTACTTTTTTATAGGTTACCAAGCGGCAGATGCACAAGTAGAAGTCTTCTTTGCGCTCGCGAAAGGTGACGCGATCGAGGGGAACGGGCGGATAGATAACCTCGGCCCGGCGGCGGTAGCAGCGCCAAATTCGCCGCGCGGTATGGGCGGAGTTGGCGGCAAAAAAATCGACGCGCTGGGCGCTGAGGGCATCCCACTGGCGCAGGCCGTGAAACAGCAGGCGCGCGGCCAAGCGGGCAGGTGGGCTCATGCCGGCTAAATAGTCAAACGTCAGATCCCAGGCGTAGCGCATCGGCGTGTGGCAGTAACACAGGTGCGGGCGACCGGGCGGGACGAGAACGCCTTTGGCCACAGCATGGGAAGAAGACAGAACCACATCGTAGTCGCACAGATCGAGCTGCTCGATGGCCAGGGGCATCAGAGGCAAGTAGATCTCCAATCCCCGGCGCGCTCGGGGCAAATGCTGCAAAAATGTCGTGCCGATGCGACGCCCGTGGAGGTAGCTCTCGGGGTTAGTGGACTCGAAATCGATGGCCGCAAACAAATCGGCTTCGATAGCCTGCAAAATTTCTCGGACCACTAGTTCCGATCCCCCGGTGGCGTGGGGGGTCAACCATTCGTGAACCAGCGCGAATTTCATTGCTGAGGTGGTGCGGCAGTCGGGGGCAGAGATATCCGTTGCTCGGTCGCTTTCTCGGGATCGGCGGTGGTGGCTCTCAGATACAGCTTGCAGTAGCCGCTAAAGGTGATATCCGTCTGCCAAGACAATAGGCGCTCTCGTAGGGGAGCCAAGACGGCAACGTCTTCTAAGCTAGAGTGGCTGCGGGTGAAATTCACCTCAACGATGCGCCCCCGCACCACGCGCAGCTCGGCTCGCAGGTTGCCCTTGGTGCCAATCGGCAGTGGTAGTGGCTCGATATGTTTGTTGAGGGCAGCCACCGCTGCGGGGGGCATTTCCCGATCGCCGCGACCGCTGCGGATCTCGCGTACTTCCCAGTTGGGGCGCCGGGCGGGGCGCTTGGCGATCGATATTGGCGATATTGGCGATACTGGCCATGCCCGCGGCGATGTCACTGCGGCAGGTGTTGGCAGCGCGAAGGCCGCTAGCTGCAGCCCGCTCGTGTCGGCGGCCCGTGCGAGCCGAGGGGCGCCAGCTACTAGCAGCAGGCAAGTCGTTGGTAGGAGAGCAGCTTTAAGCATAGGTGAGTAGCAGATTATAGAAGCAAGCCGCGCGCAAGACATTCAATACGTAGCATCACTCGCACCAGCCGCCGCAGGGGCAATGGCTTTTGTGACGGGAACGTTACGTTCCTCGTCACCCAGGCAATATTGGTTGATTTGTCGCACCAGCTCGGCCTCGGCCTCGCTGGCCGCGAGCATCCGATCGCGGATAGCCTCGGCCGCCTCGCGATCGCGCCGCTCTTTGGCGGTGACAAATTCGCGGGTTAGCGTAGCCAAGCGCTCGTATTCGGGTGCGTAACTCTGCCGCCAGCCCCGTAGAGTCGCGTCCCGGAGCTTGAGGGCCCGTAACTCGGCAGCAGCAGCTTCTAGAGCCGTTGCCGCCTGCAGCATAGCCTCAGCCGAGGGCTCCGAGTCGGTCTCGACTAGGGCGCGGACTTTGGTATTGGCTTCACTGGCAACAGCAATAGCCTGGCGGCACTGACCCAGTTTGACCGCCGCACAACTGCAGGCAAAGGTACCGCAGCAAGCCAAGGCCAACAGACGCAGAAGCAGCTTAGACATGTGGAAAACCATTAGGTTGAGGTGGGGCCGATGCCACCGCACGGCCTACGATAGGCCGGTCGTATGGCGATGTATGTTAGGCTCGCGATGGCTCTCGCGCCCTTTACTTGTCCGGATTTGGGGCTGAATTGTTGCCAGCATCCACCGGCACGCACACCGGATAATTATGGTTTCATCGCGATCTGCAAACGCTTCCAATCTCGCCAAACTACTGGCCTACCTTCGGCCCTATTGGCGTCAGGTCGTATTTGGCGTTGTAGCGTTATTTGTTGTCAATCTGTTGGGTGTCTATATCCCCCTTTTGGTCGGTGACGGCATCGATCTCCTTGGCGAACCCGGGCAACTACCACGCTACGTTGTCATCGTGTTCGCGCTGGCAACCCTGACGTGGGTCGTCCGCATGCTCTCGCGGATCTGGCTTTTTGGCATCGGGCGGCGCATCGAGGCCGACCTCAAGCAGCAAATCTTCGATTGCCTGCTGCGCCTGGAGCCGACCTACTTTGCTGAAAATCCGCCGGGAGACCTCATCTCGCGCGCCACCAGCGATGTAGATAATATCCGACGCTTGTTTGGTTTTGCCATACTCAGCCTGGCCAATACGTTTTTTGCCTACACGATCGCGCTGCCTTACATGTTGGCTATCGACGTGCCCCTGAGCTTGGTGGCGTTGATCCCCTATCCGCTCATTTCGGTGGTGGTGCATTTGTTTGGCGAGCGCCTGCGGGTCGAGCAACTGCGCGTTCAAGAAGAACTCTCCGAGCTCAGCAACCTCATTCAAGAGGACATCAGCGGCATCGCGCCTATCAAAATTTATGCCCAAGAAGCGAGCGAGCGCCGGGAATTCGAGCGCCGCAACGATCGCCTTCTGCAGGCCAACCTGCACCTGGCCAGAACTCGCAATATTCTGTTTCCGTTAATTGAAGGCCTGGCCTCGCTGAGCCTGCTCGGGCTGCTTTATTTGGGGACGCAGAAGCTTTTTCAGGGCGACATCAGCAATGGCGATTTCGTGGCGCTGATTTTGTTTACCCAAAGATTGACCTTCCCGGTGGCGCTGTTGGGGTTCACCATCACGGCCTACCAGCGGGGCGAAGTCAGCCTGTCGCGAGTCGAGGCTATCTTGAGCGTGCAGCCTCAGATTGCCGACAACCCCGAAGCCGAAGCCCTTCCCGTCGAAGCGGTTGGCGGACACCTGCAGGCCCGCGCCCTGAGCTACAGCTACCCCGGCAGTACCGTGCCAGCTTTGGTGGAGGTCGACTTCACCATTGAGCCGGGAGAAACCGTGGCAATCGTTGGGGCAGTAGGCTCGGGAAAATCTACCCTGGCCAATGCTCTGACTCGCTTGCTCGATATCGATCGCCATCAGCTCTTTCTCGATGGCCGCGATGTCACTCGCTTGTACCTGCGCGATTTGCGTCGGGCGATCGCTTATGTTCCGCAAGATAGTTTTCTGTTTAGCACGACTATTGCCGAAAACATTGCTTTCGGCCGCCCGGGATGTGCTGCTGTCGAAATCGAGCGGGCTGCCAAAGACGCACAAATCCACCCCGAGATTCTCAATTTCCCGCGCCAGTACGACACCCTCGTCGGCGAGCGCGGTATCACCCTTTCGGGGGGGCAGCGGCAGCGCACGGCCCTGGCTCGGGCATTACTCATCGATGCCCCAGTCCTGGTGCTAGACGACGCCCTCTCTAGCGTCGACAATCAAACGGCCACCCAAATTCTGGCCACCCTTTCCCAAAGCAGCCGCAACCGGACGGTCGTGTTTATCACCCACCAGCTCTCGGCTGCGGCACGAGCCGATCGCATTTGGGTGATGAGCCGAGGGCGTCTCGTCCAAAGTGGCAGCCCGGCCGACTTGCAAGAGCGCCCGGGCCCCTACCAAGACCTGTGGGCGCAGTACCAACTCGAGTCGGCCCTGCGTTGACACTCCCGCCCCACAAAAAAACCCGCAGCCTTGAGGCTACGGGTTTTGGCTTTTCATGGCTCAGGGGTGATTTGAACACCCGACACGAGGCTTATGAGTCCCCTGCTCTAACCGACTGAGCTACTGAGCCCTGAATCTTTACACTTCTTCAAGCTTAGCAGCTCGGCTTGTCGGAAGCAACATCTATCGAGTCTTGGGAAGATAGGCAATCGGATTGGCCGCACCTCTGCCTTTGGGATGAACCTCAAAGTGCAAATGTGGGCCGGTGCTGCGGCCGGTATTACCGAGTGCTGCAATTTGCTGGCCTTGGCGCACCTGCTGGCCGCTTCTAACCAAGAGGCGGCTGTTGTGGGCGTAGAGGGTTACGCTGCCGTCGTGGTGTTTGAGCTTGACGAGCTTACCGTAGCCGCCTCCCCAGCCAGACTTAATCACCTCACCGGAGCTTGCAGCCACAATGGGCGTACCTACCGGAGCGGCAATGTCAATCCCCTGATGCAATCGCCCCCAGCGCATACCGTAGCCGGAGGTGACCGTACCCCGAGTCGGCCAAACATAACCATTGAAAAGATCGGGACTCTCGGGCAAGTAGTCGTCGGGCGTGCCCAGGGGGGGGATCTGGGGTATCACGACTCTGCCCACGGGAACCTGCAGGAGATCCAAACCGGAATTGCCAGTCGAAGCTGAAGCCAACTGAGCGATTTCGGGGTGACGAAGCCCCGGGAAGAAGAAAAGATCGAATAAGTCGGCTGTGGCACCAAATGGGGCGGCAGGCTTGGGAACCCGGACCCCAGCGTCTACCGCCGCAGTTGCCGGACCGATGCCATCGAAGCGATCGCCGACTCGGGACTGCAGGTGACGCATCTGGGCGACATCAGCCTTGAATTGGTCGACATAGTATGTCGAGCGAACGGTCGAGGCGGTGCTCCTCGCAGAGGCAACCGCGAGCTCTTCCCCAAAATTCACGGCGCGAGGCAGTCTCGTTGCAGCAACTGCTGCATCCGGAGCGAGCGCGGTTGCAAAGCCTGCGAGGCCACCCAAGAGGATAGCGCCCTGACAGACGAGAGCGGGGAAAGACAAGAGCTGTCTCGATCGTTTGATGGGATTGCAGGGGGCCTGTCGAGCGGGCGCGGCGCTCCCAAAAGCAGTTGCGGAAATTGACTCTTTCATCACTATTAATTTACTGGCGGTGAGCCTCGGGTTCGACAAAGTTGCCGGACGGAAGATCTACCAAGCAGTTTGCCGAGAAGGTGTGAAACCCGAGCCCTGCAAGCTTTCTACTGAAGTCGCAGATTCGTTATTTCACGCTGTCTGCAGACACTCCTACGAAAGAGTAACCTGCTTTGTCTGTCCCGGCAAGCTCCTCAAAGAGAAGCGACAATTGCTCGTAGCTTCAGTCAGCTCTCAAGAGAGACTCGAGGCGCATGAATTGGGTTCCGAAAGTTCCCGGAGTTGATTCTCTGTCACTCCGGAGGTTCTGAGAAATCACCTAGATTGCAGTAGAAGTCATCGTTCCCTGGCACCGATCGCACAATCCAAAGAAATCTAATGCAGAATAAAAAATCCTAAACTTGTATGACGCTTGCAATTTATCTTCTAAATCTCGGACGGAACACTCTTCAGTGGGCGAGGTGCGCGCGCGTTGCAAACAGGTCGGGTAGTGGCGGTCGCGCCAGGCGATATCTTAGCGCGATTCTCCCGAAGCTAACGTGCGGACTTGTGGGAGCGCGCCTTCGAGTTTGAGGGCGTCGAGAGCGCGATAAACCGCGGCCGGGCTCGTGCTACTATCGCGCCGATCGAGTTCTCGGTGAATCTCCTGGGCTGGTAGGGGCCGAGCGCTGCTAATAACCCTGGAATCCGGGCCTAGGGGCAGGTGCGTCGGGATTTCACGAGCGTTGGGGGCAAATCGGGGGGGTTTGGCTACACTAAACGAGTATTGCGGGGAAGCGACTGTGGGCGAGCAAGCAAGCGAGCAAAAATTTCGAGCGGAGGTCTACGTCAGCCTGCGGCCCTCCGTGCTCGATCCGGCAGGTGCGGCCGTGGAGGCAGGCATTCGCGGCATGGGCTACACCGCCATCGAGGGGGTCCGCATTGGCAAGTACGTAGAGCTGACCGTTGGGGCAGCTACCGAAGCAGCAGCTCGGGAGCAACTGGAGGTTATTTGCGATCGCCTCTTGACCAATCCTGTCATTGAGAACTACCGCTTCCAATTGCAGGCAGTAGCTGCCACAGAGGCCTGATACTGGGGAAGCTTTAGGGAGAAAGTTAGCGATGAAATTCGGTGTCTTGGTCTTCCCCGGCTCGAACTGCGATCGCGACGCAGCCTACGTCACTCGGTGCCTGCTCGAGCAGCCAACGCGCCTAGTCTGGCACCAAGAAACCGACATCAGCGACATCGACGCGCTCATTTTGCCGGGGGGATTTAGCTACGGTGACTACCTGCGCTGCGGGGCGATCGCGCGCTTCTCGCCAGTGATGACCGGTGTCGTCGCGCATGCCCGCCAAGGCAAGCCGACCCTGGGTATCTGCAACGGCTTTCAAATTCTGACCGAGGTGGGATTGTTGCCAGGAGCGCTGATTCGCAATCGCGACTTGCACTTTATTTGCGATCGCGTTGCTCTGCGCGTCGAGCGCAACGACTTGCCCTGGACTCGGTGCTACGACAGCGGCGAAGTCATCACTTTGCCCATTGCCCACGGCGAAGGACAGTACTTTGCCGATCCGGAGACGCTGCGCGCCCTCGAAGGCGAAGGCCGCGTGCTTTTGCGCTACTGCGACTCGGCAACTGGGGCCATCTCGGCGGCCAGTAACCCCAATGGCTCGCGCAATAATATTGCTGGTATCGTCAGCGAGCGGGGGAACGTGCTGGGCATGATGCCCCACCCCGAACGCGCCGCCGACCCGGCCCTCGGCCCCACAGACGGTCGCCGGCTCTTTGAGGGGTTGCTAGCGGCGCTGCTACCTGCCGGCTCGCGTTGAGGTTGCAACTGGAGTCTTGGCACTATCTTGGCACTATTGATGATGCGGTTAATTTTGTACTCGAAGCCGGGCTGTCACTTGTGTGAGGGCCTGCAGGCAAAGCTTGCCCAGGTGGAGGGCATTCTTTTCGACTTAGAGATTCGCGATATCACCACGCGCGACGAGTGGTTCGAGGCCTATCAATACGAGATTCCGGTCCTGTGCTGCGTGCAGCGCGACTTGGAGGTGCGCCTGCCGCGCCTGTCACCGCGCGCGCCGGCCAAGCAGCTCAAGACCCTGCTGCTGCGCTACCTGTGAAATTTCGGACCTGGCCGCCCGTTAAGAAAACAGCAGCCCCATTACGAGTGCAGTCGATTGGTGCTAAACCAATAAGGCGAACCTAAGCCCTCGGAGCGCGCTGATGAAGATTGCGGTCTTGTCTCAAGATGCAAAGCTCTACTCGACGCAGCGACTGCTAGAAGCAGCCAAGCAGCGGGGTCACCAAGCGCAGGTCGTGAACTATCTGCGCTGCTACATGAATATTACGTCGCGGCGTCCGAGCATCATCTACCAGGGCGAGCCCCTCGCCGACTTCGACGCCATCATTCCACGCATCGGCGCGTCGCGCACGTTTTATGGGACGGCCGTGGTGCGCCAGTTTGAGATTATGGGCGTCTTTACCGCTAATGAATCTCAGGCTATTTCGCGATCGCGCGATAAACTGCGCTGCTTGCAGATTTTGGCTCGCGAAGGGATTGGCTTGCCCGTCACGGGGTTTGCCCATGCCACAGAAGATATCGACGGCTTGATCGAAATGGTGGGGGGGACGCCGCTGGTGATCAAATTACTCGAGGGCACCCAAGGGATTGGCGTGGTGCTAGCAGAAACGCCCCAGGCGGCCAAGTCAGTTATCGAGGCCTTTCGGGGCCTGCAAGCTAACATTCTGGTGCAGGAATTTATCAAAGAAGCTCGCGGGGCCGACCTGCGCTGTTTTGTAATTGGGGGCAAAGTTGTGGCGGCCATGAAACGCCAGGGAGCCGAAGGCGAGTTTCGCTCGAATTTGCACCGGGGGGGCTCGGCGCAGCAGGTAAAGTTAACTCCCGAGGAGCGCAGCACGGCCGTGCGCTCGGCCAAAGCCATGGGATTGCGCGTTGCCGGTGTTGACATGCTGCAGTCCAACCACGGCCCTGTCGTTATGGAAGTCAATTCTTCGCCGGGGCTCGAAGGCATTGAGAAATACACCGAGCTCGACGTTGCCGGCAAGATTATCGAGTATCTCGAAAAGAGCGCCGCGCCCGACAAAAACAAAGATCGCATCCCTTATTAGGCATGAGCGAGGCCTTAGAGATTGCGGGGACGACCGTTGGCGCCGGGGAGCGCCAGTTTTTGGATATTCCCGTCGCGCGCCTGCCCACTGAAACTACGATCTCCTTGCCCGTAACGGTTGCCCGAGGCATCGAGCCGGGGCCTTGCTTGTGGTTGAGTGCGGCCATCCACGGCGACGAACTCAACGGCATCGAGATCGTGCGCCAAGTGCTCGAGCGCGTCCGACCCCTACACCTGCGAGGGACGCTCATTGCCGTGCCAATTGTCAATATTTTTGGCTTCATCGAGCAGTCGCGCTACCTGCCCGATCGCCGCGATCTCAACCGCTCGTTTCCGGGGTCGGCCCAAGGCTCTCTAGCCGCGCGGTTGGCCCATTTATTCATGACCGAGATTGTCAGCCACTGCACCCACGGCATCGATCTCCACACTGCCGCCGATCGCCGCACGAACCTTCCCCAAATCCGGGCCAACCTCGACGATCCCGAGACCTATCGCTGCGCGGCTGCTTTTGGTGCTCCCGTTGCCATGCACGCCACCGTCCGCGATGGCTCTTTGCGGCAGGCCGCCGCCCAACGGGGCATCCCCGTGCTGCTCTACGAAGGCGGCGAAGCCCTCCGCTTCAACCCCGATACGATTCAGACGGGGGTTGCTGGCATCTTTCGGGTGATGGCGACCCTAAAAATGTACGACGAGATCGTCAGTCCGCCCCTGCAGCCCCCCCTCGAAATTCGCAAGAGCCGCTGGGTGCGCGCGACCCGCAGCGGCCTGCTACGACTGCAAGTGCGCCTGGGCGAGCGGGCGATCAAAAAACAATTGCTCGGCATCATCGCCAATGCTTTCGGCGAAACGAGCGCCAAGGTCTACGCTCCGGTCGCCGGCTTGATTATCGGCCATACCCAGAATCCCCTGGTCAACCAAGGCGATGCTATTTTTCACATTGCCGAAACTGCGACCGACGAGTAAAGAGCTACTCCTTGGGACGGAAGAATTGTTCGACCCCGGCAGCCAAGAATTGGCGCGGTAGGACGCGCGGCAGATTGACCATCGCCTGGGTGGCCAGATCGCCGGTTACCACGTTAGCTTCGCCGCGCTCGAGGGCGCTCAAGGCACGCTCGACCACTTCGGCGGCACCCATCAGGCGACTGGCGGGCTGATTGCTCGGTTGCACCTTATCAAAACCTGCGGTCTCGAAGAATTCCGTCTCCGTCGGACCGGGGCAGAGTGCGAGGATCTTGATGCCCTTATCGCGATTCTCAGCCCAGAGGGCCTCAGAAAAACTCAGGACGAAGGCTTTGGTTGCCGCGTAAACAGACATGTAAGGCAGAGGCTGGAAGGCTGCAATCGAGGCGACATTGATAATGCTGCCGGTGCCTCGCTCCTGCATGGGGACCAAAAAGCGATGGGTCAGCTCGACGAGCGATCGCACGTTGAGATCGAGCATCTGGAGCTGCTTGCTCGCGTCGCGACTGGCAAACTCGCCGTAGTCGCCAAAGCCGGCGTTGTTGACCAACATATCGATGCTTAAGTTCTCGGCGGCAATGGTTGCCTGCAAGGTGTCGCCTGCATCGGGCAGGCTGAGATCTTGGGGCACAACCCAAGTCCGGACGCCCGCCTCCTGGTGCAGGCGCTCGGCGAGTTCTTCGAGGCGCTCGGCACGGCGCGCGACGAGGACCAAATCAGTTTGGCGGCGAGCTAGGGCGCGGGCGAATTCGGCACCGATCCCGCTTGATGCTCCCGTAATCAGGGCTGTTGCCAAGGCTTGTCGCTCCCGTGCGATCGTCAGTTGTCTTAATGTTACTTAATCAATTGGCGATTCTCGCTCTCTATGCATCGGTTCGATCGATCGAAATCTTTTAGGGCCCGGCTCTGCAGGCTCGTTTGACAGGCGACCCAAACCTTCAAATAATGTCTACGGGAACCCACCAGGCGCTCTTGCTGGCCCAGAGCGACCGTTCATGCCGCCGAACAGTACGTCACCCGCCGCAGAAGTTTTAATCGTTGATGACTCCTTGGACAATTTGAACGTGCTCTCGGCCGTGCTGCAGAGCCACGGCTACAGTGTCCGAGGCGCTCGCAGCGGTCGCGCGGCCCTGCACGCTATCGAAGCCGCACCGCCAGATCTGGTGCTGCTCGACATCCTCATGCCCGAGCCGGATGGCTACGATGTCTGCCGGCAACTGAAGGCAAATCCGGCGCTACGAGACATGCCTGTTATTTTCTTGAGCGCGCTCGATTCTACCTTTGATATCGTCAGAGCTTTCCAGGCAGGCGGCGCGGACTACATCGTCAAGCCATTTCGCCTCGAAGAAATCGTCGCCCGAGTGCGGCATCAAATCACCATATTGAACCTGCAGCGCGAACTCAGAGCGCAGAACCTGCAGCTCCAAGACGCTAAAGCAGGCCTCGAGGAGGCTTATGCCGCCAAGAGTCAGTTTTTGGCGTATGTCAATCACGAGCTGCGCAACCCTCTAGCCGCTATTGTCGGGATCGCGCGCTTGCTGCAAACCTGGCAGCAGCAACCCAAAAGCGATCGCAAAACCCTTGCCCGTTATGTCGAAATGCTCGACTGCAGTGCGACTCATCTGCTCGATCTCACCAACGACGTGCTCGATTTGGCCAAGCTCGAAGTCGGTGGGATGGTGCTCGAGACAGATACTATCGACCTACAGGAATTTCTCGTGGGGCTCGACCGCATGTGGGAGCCCGAAGCCTCGCGCCGCGGCCTCGAGTGGCACATCGAATCCCCGCCACATCTGCCGGCCTGTATCCGAGCCGATCGCGGCAAGCTCCGGCAAGTGCTCGTAAACTTGTTGAGCAATTCGATGAAATTCACCCAGACGGGCGGGATTTCGCTGGTGCTGCGGGTTTTCTCCGAGGGTGCGGATGTCCCCGACGCCGTGACCCTGGCGTTTGCGGTCACCGACACCGGACCGGGAATCGGCCCTGCCGAGTGCAAGCGCCTCTTTTCCCCCTTCGTCCAGGGCGCGGCCGGCCGTCAGATCGGCCAAGGCACGGGATTGGGCTTGCAGATTGCCTGGAAATTGACAGAGCTGATGGGCGGTACCCTGACGGTAGAAAGTGAGGTGGGCCGGGGAACGTCTTTCCAAGTCACCGTGCCTGCCTGCCTGGCCGCTCGATCTGACCTGCGGCCCAACTAGGTGGCTATCCGTACGACGCGACAGTCGCAGGCCCTAGATTGTCCGATTTACCGATCGCGCCACCACTGGCACGAGGCCAGCTTTTGGGGAAAGTTTCTGGGAGCATCACACTTCAGCCTAGCAACGCCGCAATCTGCGCGCACAGTGTGGTGGGCTCGAAGGGCTTGGCGAGCGCCCCGATCGCACCAGCAGCTCGATATCTGCCCAGCTCGTCCGGTTGCAAGTTTCCGGTCAGGAAAATCACGGGGATGTCCCTGAGATTTGGGTCGGCTCGCAAGCGCGCGCAAAAGGCAATTCCCGTCATATCGGATAAGCCTGCATCGAGCAAAATGACATCCGGCCGCTCGATGGCAACTCGTTCTATGGCCGCTTCGCCGGTTGTTGCCAGCCCTGCTTGCCAACTGCAGAAATCTTGCAAACAGGCTTGCAAAATTTCTGCGAGTAAGGGGTCATCATCAACAATTAAGAGCTTCATATAAAGTTTGCGAGTGAGGCCGTCGCGCGCCATGCTCGAGCCAGTGGTGCGCCTCTTGGGTTACTGACTAAAATTTCGGCAAGCACGAGCAATCAACCGCGGAACGCGCGCCGCCAGTTCGTTTGCCAGCGCGGATTTCGGGATAAAATCATCGGCTCCTGCAGCGAGGGCTTCGCGGGCAGCCGCCGCGCCAGCCCGACCGGATATGGCCAATATGGGAAGCCTTCCCCAGCGGCAGTCTTGACGGACGACAGCGCACAGCTCGAGTCCATCGACTTCTGGCAAGCGCAGATCCAGAATTAACAAATCGGGTTCGATACGGGCGATGGCCTCCCAAAATTCAGCAAGGCGCTGCAGGCCCGCGACGGCCAGATCGCTAGCTGCGAGCAGATTGGCAATGACATCGGCGATGGCGGGGTCGTCATCGACAACCAGGACGCGACCTCGGATGGGGGTTTTAGCGGCAGCGAGGGTGCGGTTGAGGGCCTCAAGTACGCTGCTCGGCGAAATAGATTTGTGCGAGTAGACATGGCTGCCCAAGCGAGCTGCTGCCACTCGCGCTGAGAGATCGTCGCGAATGCTATAGATGGCGATTTTAGTGTTGGCCGGTAGCAGGGACTGGAGCTCCTGCAGCAGGGTCAATCCGCCTTCGGCATCTTCCGGGAACACCAGATCTAGCACCACCGCATCGGGCTGGTAGCCCGCGCGCAGCTTTCTGCGGGCAGCTGCCAGGGTTGCGACAACCTCAATCTGCATCCCCCACACGGCAGCTCCTTGCTGCAGCCGCTCGGCAACAACGCAGTCGTCATCGATCGCCAGCACCAAAGGGCGATCGACGCTAGCGGTCGAGTCCTCCGCTGGGGAAGTCTTCTGTCGTGCTACGGGCAGGCATTGTCTGAAGCCAGCCAGCAAGCGGGTGTATGCCTCAAATGTAGGGTTCGGAGCATTCAGGAAATCCTCCAGAGCGCCCGCTTGTGCAGAGCCATCAGAGCTGCCGAGCACTCCCAAGCTTCCAGCTAAGTTGTGAGCCTCCCGTGCGGCTTGCTGCTGGAGGGCCGCATCCAGGTTGCCTGCAGCGAGGGCGCGGGCAACTTCTTCAAAAATGGCCAGGCGGACATCGAGCGAATCGCGATAGCGCGCGATGGTGCGGGCGACATTGGGGGGTAAGTTGCTGCTGGGGCTACTACCAGAGGCCACTGGCTCGACCGACGCACTCTTCTCGGGTGGAGGGAGGGCTCTGAGGCGATAGCCCAGGCCGTAAACTGTCTCCACGATGTTCGATGGCAGACCTGCTGCTCTGAGTTTTCGGCGCAGATCTTTGATGAGATTGTTGACGGTGCCCTTGCTGGGGGAGGCATCGCTGGGCCAGAGCCGCGCCACGAGCGTGGCGCGATCGAAAACTTGCTTGGGGTTGCGCAGCAGAAGCTCGAGCAGCTTAAATTCCTTGGGAGTCAGGGCAATCGGGCAACCCCGGAAGGTTACCGCCGCCGCGCTGGGTGTCAGTTGCAGATCTCCCCATTCCAGAGCACTCTCTGTTGGGGCAATCGGCCCGCGGCGCAGCAGGGCGCGCAGGCGAGCTTTGAGTTCCACGGGCTCGCATGACTTGGATAGGTAGTCGTCGGCGCCAGCATCCAAGCTTGCTGCAATGTCCTGACTGGCCATTCGAGAGGTCAGCAGTAAAATCGGTCGGTCGAATCCCTGCGATCGCAGGCGACGACACAGTTGCGGTCCTTCAAAATCTGGGAGTTGCCAATCGAGGAGAATCGCATCGTAGTTCCCAGTTGCCCCCAGGCGTAACCCAGTTGCACCATCTGCTGCGACATCGAGGGCATAGCACTCGCTAGCGAGCAACTCTGCAAGCAGGCGGCTCGTGCTGTTGTCATCCTCGATCAGCAGCAACTTCGCGGTATGGGGTTCGTTACTCATCTTTGCTTGTTTGGGCGACCGCTTTGCCGGGCCAACCGTGGCGCGGATCGGCAACATTGGTGCTCCTCGGGCAAGCCACAACTTGCCCTGGGCTTGGCACCTCACCAGTTCGAGGGCACCCAGGTTTTGATAATTTTGCGTGTTTATAAAGTAGTTGGCCCTCGGCAGGCATCGGCCGCAGAGCCCAGACGTCGATTAATGTTTATTTTGTGTATTTTTATAAAGCTTCAACCGATTCTCAGATTCCTACAGGGATTTTATAGACCTCCAGTGAAACTTTCCGGGAGCGTAATGTATCTATACCGTGACGCTGCGGTCATTTAAGTGCTCCTTCGAACTCGCGTCTGGTCTGTTGCTGGCCTGTGACAGGGCATCCCTAGCCGCGACCGACAATGAAAAGCAATAAAAAATGGGGACACCCAGCAGCGAGCGTGCCCGGAAATGTTCCTCGCACGTCCAGAACCTGTATCCGAGGCATCATTTACTCTCAAGGTGCCTGAGCTATTCTGGAAAGGTCGTCCAAGGTAATCGCACGAGGATCCGCCATGTCTGGCTCGGCAATACTTCAAGACAGTCAATCCATTCGGGATAGCCTCAGAAAGGCGATCGCGTCTAGCTCGGGGTTTAAGCGCTGGCGCACTGATAAGGGGCTGGAGGTTCTCGTACGGCCTGAGGGTCTCGACGACCAAATTCGACTTTACCTACGCGAGACCCTGGAGACTCTGGCGTACTAGGGCATTTGGGCTGCATGCAGCTCCGATTGGCAAGCCCGACGGATGGCTCCTGCGGTTGGGACATGGGACACAATCAAGGCTGGACCTACCGCGAGCGCATCCGCGCGACCGATGCTGGGCTGACGCTGCTTGCCTACTACAGCCACCGTTACTGCCACTCTAGCCCTGACGAGTGGCGCGATCGCATCCTTGCCGGACAGATCTGCATAGATGGCAAGCCGGCAGCCCCCGAGGCAATCTTGGCGACCGGACAGTACTTAACCTACCATCGCTCTCCTTGGGTAGAGCCGCCGGTACCTCTAGATTTCGAGGTCATCTATGAAGATAGCGATTGTCTGGCGATCGCCAAACCAGCGGGCTTGCCCGTGTTGCCCGGCGGCGGATTTTTAGAAAATACGCTTTGGTGGCAGCTCCAGCAGCGCTACCCAGATAATCCGCCCGTTCCCGTCCATCGGCTGGGGCGCGGCACGTCTGGCTTGTTGCTGCTGGCCCGCTCGCCAGTGGCACGCGCCTGCTTGAGCGCCCAATTTCGCCAAGGCACCGCCGTTGCGACAACGCGGTCGCCTTCGTTGCGTAAGGTCTACCGCGCCCGCATTGGCCCCGGCCCGCTCCCAGATGCGCTGCGGATCGAAACACCAATCGGGCCGGTTCCTCACCCAGTTTTGGGTCGCGTCCACGCGGCGAGCGATCGCGGTCGCCCCGCCTGCAGCGATGTTCGGGTCCTGCAGCGCGATCGCGACAGCACGCTGGTGGCCGTTCGCATTCACACGGGCCGCCCCCACCAAATCCGCATTCACTTGGCCGCGATAGGCTATCCCCTGCTCGGGGACTCGTTTTATTTGCCAGGCGGCAGCTTCCGAATCCGTCCGACCGCCCCAGGCGGCAAGCTCCCCGTCCCCGGCGACTGCGGCTATCACCTGCACGCCCACATCTTGACCTACCGCCATCCTCGCGACGAGCGCCCGGTCTATCTGCAGTGCTTGCCCCCTCCCCAGCTGCGATTGCATTAGCGGTCGACCCCATATTCGCACTGCGGAGCACGGACACTCGTCGGAAGTCGCCAACGTTGCAGAAGCACTGGGTGAGGTCAAAGTTGGATGGAGGTAAGCATTTCTATCGATTGCTGAAACTGGCCATCTTCACCAGAGCAGGGGGTTCAGCATTTTTTCTGGGCGCTCTCCCTTCTGCCGAACTCACGTTAGACATCAATAGCTCCGATCGAGCATGCTGGCTCTTCGGCCAGTGCGGCGAGCACTTCTAGCAGGCGCGATCGTGTATCGTGTGCTTTGATGCAAACCACAGACCCCCGATGCTTCTATCGTTCTTCATCGTTCTTGGCATCACGCTGACACTGTTGCTGACGGGATGGCTGCCTGCAGATCTAAGTGCGATCGCTGCGTCTGTCTTGTTGATGCTATTTGGGCTGGTTACGCCTGAAGAGGGTGTGTCGGGGTTTAGCAACACGGCCACAATTACCGTCATGGCCATGTTTATCCTGAGTGCGGGTATCACGCGCGCGGGCGTGATGCAGTTCGCTCAGGAGTTGCTGTTTCGCTGGGGTGGAAAAAGTCCGATCCGCCAGGTTTTCTTGATTTGTACTTTGGCAGGGCCGACTAGCGGCTTCATCAACAACACCGCGATCGTGGCTATCTTTTTGCCCATCATCGAAGACTGGTGCGCGCGCACCCAGCAGTCGCCCTCAAAGTTTCTGATTCCGCTGTCTTACATCACCGTGTTGGGTGGAATGCTCAGTCTGGTAGGCACCTCTACAAACCTACTGGCAAGCGGTCTTTCTACCCAGCTCGGCTTTGAAGCGTTCGGTCTATTTCAGTTCACCCGCATCGGAGCCATTTTGCTGGTTTTGGGGCTGTTCTACCTCGCTTGGGCGGCGCCCAAGCTGCTGAGCCACCGCCGTCCGGCCCCAGACGTGACATCTGGGTACGGCCTCGATGATTTTGTCAGCGAGGTGACGATTTTGCCCGAATCGCGCTTGGTGAACTCGACTCTCAAACAAAGCCAACTCCAGCGCCAGTTCGACCTCGACGTACTCGAAATCATTCGCGACGGCACTCGCTTCTCGCAGCCCATTGCCGATAAGATTCTGCGCGTCCGAGATATCCTCATCGTGCGCGGCCGGCGCGACGAGGTCCTCAAGATTCGCCAAGAGCAAGGCCTAGAACTCGTCCCCGACGTGAAGTTTGGCTCTCTGCCTTCGGTACTTTCTTCTGAAGAAGAAGGCATTGCCGAGGTCTTAATTTTGTCGAATTCGCGGTTGGTCGGCTCGACGCTCAAAGATCTGCGGTTTCGCCAGCGCTACAACGCGACGGTTCTAGCCATTCGGCGCGGTCAAGAAGTCGTGCGATCGCGCCTGGGTCAGGTGCCCTTGCGCTTCGGCGACATGCTGCTGCTGCAAGGGCCGCAACAAAGCTTGCTCGGTTTGCAAACCAGCCGAGAACTCCTGGTGCTCAGCCAGCGCGAAGCCGATACCTACCGCCGCGATAAGGCGATCGTTGCTTTGGCGATCGCCATTGCGGTCATTGCCGTCTCGGCAATAGGATGGGTGCCCTTGCTGCCGAGCGCGCTTGCAGGCGCGCTACTGATGGTGGTAACGGGTTGCCTCAAGCCCGGCGAAGTCTATGGGGCCGTCCGTTGGGATACGATTTTCTTGCTGGCTGGGTTTATTCCCTTGGGTATCGCCATGGAGAATTCCGGGGCCACAGCTTGGCTTGCTTCCGGGCTCTCTGAGATGGGCATGCAGTTGTCGGGATACTGGGTTTTGGTGGCGCTCTACGGCGTCACGGCCGTTCTGACGGAGTTGCTCTCCAACGGGGCCGTGGTGGTGGTGATGGTGCCCATCGCGGCCGAGGTTGCCCGCACCGTCGGCCTCGAGCCCCTAGCGGCTATTTTTGCCGTTACTTTTGCTGCCTCCAACAGTTTTATGACCCCCATCGGCTACCAAACCAACGCCATGGTCTATGGCCCGGGGGGTTACCGCTTTAGCGATTTTTTTAAGATGGGAGCACCCCTGACGGCCGTGCTGACGTTCCTGACGCCCTGGCTCATCTTGCGGCTGTACCAGTTTTGAGTGTTTTTTGGCTCTTATGAAAATTCGCCGCCTGCGCCCCAATCCCCCTGTTGATGTGAGCATTCTGCGCTTCCAAAGCGCCGTTCCCGACGAAGCGCCCCGGAATATCCTCGAAAAAATTGTTTGGCAAAAGGAAAAAGAAGTCGAGCAGTGGCGCGATCGCCTGCCGCTACTGCGGTTGCGCCAGCAGGTCGCCGAGGCTGCCCCGCCCGTTCGCGACTTTTTAGCAGCCCTCTGCGCCGGTAAAACCCAACCCGCTCTGATTGCCGAACTCAAAAAAGCCTCCCCAAGCAAAGGCGTCATTCGCGCCGACTTCGATCTGCCCGCGATCGCCAAAGCCTATGCGACGGCCGGTGCGAGTTGTCTCTCGGTGCTCACCGACCGTCAGTTTTTTCAAGGCAGCTTCGAAAATCTCGCCCTCGCGCGCCAAACCGTTGACTTGCCCTTGCTGTGCAAGGAATTCATCATCTACCCCTATCAAATTCTGCTGGCGCGCCTCAATGGAGCGGATGCGGTGCTGCTGATTGCCGCCATCCTGACAGATGCCGATTTGGCGCATTTTGTGAAGATTATCCATTCTCTGGGCATGACGGCTTTGGTAGAGGTTCACACCCTCGAGGAATTCGACCGGGTCTTGAATATCGACGGCGTGCGCCTCATTGGCATCAATAACCGCAACTTGGAAGACTTTACAGTCGATTTGCAAACCACCTGCGATCTGCTGGCCGCCCGCCGCGACCGCCTAGCTGACATTACCGTGGTGAGCGAGTCGGGGCTGCACCGGGCCGAGGATATCGCGCGCGTTCGGGCAGCTGGTGCTGGGGCAGTTCTCATTGGCGAATCGCTGCTGGTACGACCGGACCCAGCAGAAGCCATTGGCGCGCTGTTTCCGGAGCGGTAGCAGAACTTTGAGCTTTTGCGGACGACTCCCCAATCTCTAGAGAGGAGTTCGCTAATCTACACTGAGGAAATTGCTGGGCGAAATGCCTGGGCCCCACCAGCAACGAGGAGAAAATAATCGTGCAAGACAAAAACATGTTGATGATTCCGGGACCAACGCCGGTCCCCGAGCGGGTTTTGCTCGCCCAGGCAAGGCATCCGATCGGTCACCGCAGCGGTGACTTTGGCGAAATCGTCGCCGAGGTCACCGAAGGGCTCAAGTGGCTCCATCAAACCCAAAACGATGTCTACATGCTGACAGCCAGTGGTACCGGCGCGATGGAAGCCGGCATGATCAATTTTTTGAGCCCCGGCGATCGCATTTTGGTAGGCAGCAACGGTAAATTCGGCGAGCGCTGGGCCTTACTCGGCGAAGCGTTTGGCTTGCAAGTCGAGCGCATCAAAGCCGAGTGGGGGCAGCCCCTCGATCCTGAAGAATTCCGGGCCAAACTCGCAGCTGATGCAGCCAAGGACATCAAAGCTGTCATCATCACTCACTCTGAAACCTCTACGGGCGTCCTCAACGATCTCGAAACCATCAACAGCCACGTCAAAGACCACGGCGTTGCGCTGATGATGGTCGATGCGGTGACGAGCCTGGGTGCCATTAGCGTCCCCGTTGATGAGTGGGGCCTCGATGTGGTGGGCTCGGGCTCCCAAAAAGGCTACATGATCCCGCCGGGATTGGGGTTTGTTTCCATTAGCGACAAGGCCTGGGCCGCTTATGAGACCGCGAAGCTGCCGAAGTTCTATCTCGACTTGGGGCCCTATCGCAAATCTCTGGCCAAGAAAACCACGCCCTACACGCCGCCAGTCAATCTGGTGTACGCGCTGCAAGAATCCCTCAAAATGATGCAAGAAGAGGGCCTAGAAAATATCTTCAGCCGCCACTCGCGCAACACTAAAGCCTGCCGCGAAGCCATCAAAGCCCTCAAGTTGCCCCTGTTTGCCCCGGACGAGGCCACAAGCCCGGCAGTAACGGCCGTAGAGCCCACCCAAGTCGAAGCCGAGCGCATTCGCTCGGTCATGAAGAAAAAATTCGACATCACCCTAGCAGGCGGACAAGACCACCTCAAGGGGCGCATCTTCCGCATCGGCCACTTGGGGTTCGTCTGCGATCGCGATATTCTCAGCGCGATCGGCGCGCTCGAGGCCACGTTGCATGAGTTGAGCTACGGCGATCTCGTCCCCGGTGCGGGCATTGCCGCTGCCACTCGAGTTTTCGGGCACGCTTAGAAAAGCGGGTCAGAATATCTGCGCGATTGCGATAGCGGTCTCGGGGCAAGCCTCGAGTGCAACCGATTGGCTACGCTGTAGGACTCGCACTTGTCGGTAGCCTTCAGGGCTTGGAGAGCGGTAGACCTCGAGAGCCGATGCGCCCAGATCGACAATCCAAAGCTCCCGAATCCCCTCGCGAGCATAGAGGGTGGCTTTCCTGGCGCGGTCATACTCGAGAGTCGAATCCGACACTTCTATGAGGGTAAAAATATCTTCAGGCCCTGGATGCCGGCCGCTGTAATCTTCTGGCTGCCCTTTCAGCAGTGCGAAGTCGGGCTCGGGTTCGGAGAAGTTGTTTAGGCGGACTGGATTTTGAACTGAAATTGTAATCTCGTCGCTCAGGGACGCAAAAAGAATTCTTGCCAGACGATTGACGCAGACAGCATGCCTCGTCCCGATGGGCGACATTTCGACAATTTCTCCCTCGATTAGCTCTACGCGATCGCGCGGGGTCAAGATGCCAGCCTCGCTCATCCGATAATACTGAGCGACGGTGAATTTCTTGTGTAGGACGCCAGCTGCCATCCGAACCTCCAAAAAATCAGAGCGCCACCGTAACATTATCAACATTACAAAAAAAGCGAGGAGATACGCTCTCCTCGCCCTATCTTAAAGCTTCCTCGCACTCGGGAAAGGTCCCCAAGCGCAAGAGAACAATGTGAAGCCTTACTTGATGCTGGCTTTGGCACCCGCTTCTTCGAGCTTCTTCTTGATTTCCTCGGCATCCTCTTTGGAGGTTGCTTCTTTGACGGGCTTGGGGGCTTCCTCGACCAGGCTCTTGGCTTCCTTAAGGCCCAAGCCAGTGATGGCACGAACCACTTTGAGAATGGCAATCTTCTTGTCAGAAGGAACCTCTTCGAGGACGACATCGAACTCGGTCTTCTCTTCCACAGGCTCGGCCGCTTCGCCAGCAGCAGCAGCACCGGGCATTGCCCCAGCCATCATCATCATGCCGCCGCCAGCAGCAGCAGACGCATCGACACCAAAGGCCTCTTCAATCTGCTTGACCAGCTCGGAGGCTTCTAGCAAGCTCAAAGACTTCAGTTGCTCGAGAATTTGATCGGTTTTTTCGGACACGTTAACAGACTCCTTGTTGTGTTAGTTGATTCGATCGAATGAAAAATGAAACGCTTAGTTGCTCTCGGCAGAATCGCCTTGCTCTTTGTCGGCGACTTGTTTGAGGGCACGGACCAGCTTGCCAGGCACCTCGTTGATGCCACGGGCCAGCTTGGTTGGCACGGCATTGATACCGCGAGCCAGCTTGGTGGTGTTGGCATTGAGCATGCCCGCGATGCGAGCCATTAGCTCTGGCTTCGTCGGCAGCTTGGTGACCGCTTCGATGTCGTCTTCATTCAGCGGTCGGCCTTCCATGACGCCACCGCGAAGCTCGGTCTTCTTGGTGTCTTTCTGGAAGCCTTGATAGGCCTTAATCGGGCCGCTCAAATCGTCTTTGAGCAGAATGAATGCCGAATTCCCTGCCAGGAATTCAGTCATGGCTTCCCAGTTGCTGTCACCTTCGATTGCCTTGCGCATCAGCGTATTTTTGGCAATCTTACAAATGGCTCCCGACTCCCGCAGCCGACCGCGCAGGTCGGAAATTTCGGCGACGGTTAGGCCTTTGTAGTCGATGATGACGGCCAACTGCGACTCGCTGAGCTCTTGCTTGAGCTCAGCGACGATGGCTTGTTTGTCCTCAAGGGTTTGTCCCACGTTAGATTCTCACCTCCTTACCCAGTCGATACAGTCAAAACGCAAAAAAACCTCGGAAGTTAGCTTCCCGAGGTTCGCATTTACACCGACAGCCAACACCTCAAATCCAAAGCGTTAGTTGTCGGGCAATTGCTGTTACCTCGGCAGGATATTAAGCCCCAACGACGGAAGCTCCTGCTGTCTGCGGCAAATTGCAGTGCTTATGCCTAATAATGTGCTGCTCGCCTTACGGCGGTTGTCTCCCTCCTATGGTTTAGGCAGCATCGAGCTTGAGATCGCGCAGGGCGCTGATGTCGACTTCGATAGAAGGCCCCATCGAAGCTGCCACATAAACCGATCGCCAGTAGCGGCCCTTAGCACCAGAGGGACGGTTGCGATCGATGGTCTCCTGCAGGGCCTTCAAGTTCTCGAGCAAGTCTCGAGCCGAGAAAGATGCTTTGCCAAACATCACGTGGACGATGCCCGTGCGATCGGCTCGAAACTCCTGCTTGCCCGCTTTAAATTCTGAGATTGCCCCGGCAAGATCCATCGTTACCGTGCCCCCTTTCGGAGAAGGCATCATCCCCTTCGGACCTAGGATGCGACCCAACTTGGCAACATCTTTCATCATGTCAGGCGTCGCAATCACGATATCGAAGTCCATCCGACCCTTTTGAATTTCTTCAATCAGCTCTTCGGAACCGACGATATCGGCACCACCTTCGCTGGCCTCATTGACCTTTTCGCCGCGGGCGATGACGGCAACCCGCACGCTTTGGCCCGTTCCCTTCGGCAGGGCTACCGTGGTTCGCAGCTGCTGGTCTGAATACTTCGGATCGATACCCAAACGAATGTGGGCCTCGGCACCTTCGTCGAACTTGGCTGTCGCCGTCTCCTTCAAAAGCTCGAGCGCTTCTACCGGCTCGTAAGCTCTCTCTTCAACTTTCTCCAGTAGCGCCTGCAGGCGCCGCGAAATCTTGCGCTTTCCCATACTGCCTCCATCTGGGTCCGAGCGAAGCCCTCGAGCCTCTCCCCAGCTAATATCATCCCTCTATCTTAATACCCATGTTGCGTGCGGTGCCAGCCACAATATTCATTGCCGCTTCGACATCGTTGGCGTTCAAGTCGGGCATTTTGACCTGGGCTATCTCCTGGAGCTGCGCGCGGGTTACCGTGCCAGCAGTCGCTCGGTTGGGCTGACTCGAGCCCTTTTCGACCCCGGCCGCTTTTTTAAGCAAGACGGATGCTGGGGGAGTCTTGAGAATGAAGGTAAAACTTCTGTCTTCAAAAACAGAAATCTCGACAGGAATGACCATGCCCGCCTGGTCTGACGTTTTGGCGTTGTACTCTTTGCAGAAGGCCATGATATTAACACCGTGCTGGCCGAGAGCCGGGCCTACCGGAGGGGCTGGGTTTGCTTTCCCAGCCGGGAGTGCCAACTTAATGAGCGCGACAACTTTCTTTGCCATGATCTTTTAATTCTGTTTCTCTACCTGATTGAATTCCAATTCCACGGGCGTCTCGCGCCCAAAGATTGAAAGCAATGCCTTGAGCTTGCCTCGCTCCGAGCTGACCTCGACAACCTCTCCTTCGAAGTCCTTGAAGGGTCCGGAGAGCACGAGGATCTTATCGCCGACATTCATGCTGATTTTGACAGCGGGCTCTTGCTCTGCGGCCTGCCTGAAGATGCGCTCGACCTCGGCGGGGCTCAAGGGCATGGGTTTAACGTGGCCGCGCCCGCGCCCGGTGCTGCGCCGCTGCTCTGAACCCACAAAGTTGATGACATTGGGGGTATTTCTAACCACCTGCCAGGCATGATCCTCCAGGACCATTTGAATGAGAACGTACCCCGGAAAAACCTTCTCCTCTGCCTGCTGGCGGGAGCCGTCTTTCTTGACGCGAACGACTTGGGCCTGTGGAATCTGGATTTGCAGGATTCGGTCGGCCACATCCATCGCCACAATTCGCTGCTCGAGGTTAGCCTTAACCCGCTTCTCGCAACCAGAGGCAACTTGGACGGCATACCAATGGGGGCGAGTATCGGCGACTGAGTTTTCCCAATCGGGCCCTTCTTCGGAAGCGCTCATCCAAATACCCTCTCCGTAATCCAGATAAACAAGTTATCGAACAGATAAATGAGAGCGGCGACAAAGCTAACCGTGAAAATCACAGCTACCGACTCACTAACGAGCTGTCGGCGAGACGGCCAGACAACTTTAGATAGCTCCTCGCGTGTCTCCGATAAATACTTGGCGAGATC
The DNA here is from genome assembly GCA_964435975.1 of uncultured bacterium. Classification (GTDB taxonomy): domain Bacteria; phylum Cyanobacteriota; class Cyanobacteriia; order Cyanobacteriales; family Rubidibacteraceae; genus CAYTBI01. Next base: position 12,227 of record CAYTBI010000007.1, on the reverse strand, counting down.
GAACTTTTCGCCCTTCTCGGGGCGATCGCCTTCTTTGAGTTGCTGCTTCCCTGCCACCTGCTGCTGCCTTCCCTATGCTGAAAACGTGCTTGGTCTCCCAAGTAGATGCAAACCCCCTACCCTGGGACCTCAACGCCACTTGAGTGCGAATCGCCCGAATACTGACTCCGTTGCAAATGGAGAAGCGCGCCCTGGAGGACTCGAACCCCCGACATCAGGTTTTGGAGACCTGCGTTCTACCAACTGAACTAAGGACGCATGCTTTCACAGCCTGCACAGCATACCAGATCGAGCATGTCAACTCAACTTAACGCACCTAGCGGTCGAAGCGCTGTTTGATACGAGTCGACTTGCCAACGCGCTCGCGCAAATAGTAGAGTTTCGCTCTGCGAACCTTACCGCGCCGGACGACCTTGATACTCTCAATTCGAGGCGAGTGCAGCAGAAAAACGCGCTCGACACCAACCCCCTGAAAAACCTTGCGGACCGTTACCGTTGCGTTGATGCCGCTATTACGGCGAGCGATGACCGTACCTTCATAGGGTTGCACTCGCTCCTTGTTGCCCTCGCGGATGCGAACGCCGACGCGAACCGTGTCACCTATATAAATGTCGGGTAGGTCATCGCGGATAAACTCCCGCTCGATCTCGCGGATGACTTCTTGCGTATTCATAAACACTATTTCTCACATGATAGCGATCGCGCTTCAGCTGCGATCCACTATTTTAGGACACAGGCAAGCGACCTGTCCAGACAAATTTTTTTCGCCTGGCAAGAAGCTACCGCAGCGCGCTGCGTCACTTTTGGGTGCCTGGAGGACTCTCGTGGTGCCCCGAAGGATCGCGGCAGCGGGCCAGGAGCCGGTCGACGCGAGTCGATCGCATCTGCTGGTGACGGCGGCAACCGACAGTCGTTGTCGCCGGCTCCGCTCGAACGAACGTACTACCAATATTTTCGAAGTCTGAAAATAATTTAACCAACCCTTTACAGTACGGGGGTATATTCACTGTGAGCGGGTATGCCATCACTGTCCTGTGGGAGCCCGCCTAGAAATTTTATCGAGGAGTGGAGTTATGTTGTCACCCCATAAAAAGTTTGGTTTCAAGTTTGGCTTTCTGTCGGCTGCTATTTTGGCTGGAGGTCTGTTGGTTTCCTGCGGTGGCGCGCAACAAGCTAGTGATGGTGGTGGTACGACGACCGCCACACCCGCTGAATCCACCGACCTGGCGCTCGGCGGCGATGTCAGCCTGAATGGTGCGGGCGCTTCTTTCCCCGAACCCCTCTATCAGCGCTGGTTTCAGGAGTTTAGCAACGCCCAATCTCAAGTTCAGGTAAATTACCAAGGCGTTGGTAGCGGCGCTGGCGTCCGACAATTCACCGAGGAAACTGTGGATTTCGGTGCGAGCGATGTTGCCATGTCGGACGAGGAAATGGCGGCTGTCGGCCCTGGTGTCATTTTGTTGCCGATGACGGCAGGCAGCATCGTGCTGGCCTACAACCTGCCTGGCATCGAAAGCGGGCTGCAGCTTTCCCGCGAGGCATACGTAGACATTCTGCTGGGCAACATCACCCAGTGGAACGATCCGGCAATTGCTGATGCCAATCCCGACCTGGAGCTGCCCGATACCCCGATTACCGTCGTTCACCGTGCCGATGGCAGCGGCACGACCGGTGTCTTCACCAAGCACTTGAGCGCTATCAGCCCCGAGTGGGAACAAGCCGTCGGTGCGGGCAAGACGGTCGAATGGGGGACTGCCGGTGGCGGCAATTTCGTCGGAGCTAACAAGAACGGGGGTGTTGCTGCTGAGGTCGACCGGACTCCCGGGGCCATTGGCTACATTGAGTATGCTTTTGCCAAGCTCAACGATATTCCTTTCGCTGCCCTGGAAAACAAAGCGGGCAATTTCATTTTGCCCACCGATGAGTCTGCATCGGAGACCTTGGGTGCCGTAGAGCTGCCTGAGAATCTGCGAGCTTTCATCACCGATCCGGACGGGGACAATTCCTATCCGGTCGTCACCTACACCTGGGTGATGGCCTACCAGCAGTACGACGATGCTGACAAGGCCAAAGTCCTCGAGGCAGCGATCGAGTTTGGCCTCAATCGGGGTCAGGAGATTGCTCCCGAGCTAGGCTACATCCCCTTGCCTCAAAACGTTCGCGAGCGCGTTGCTGCAGCAGCTGATTCGATCAGCCCCGACTACAGCATCACCGTTCGCTAAGCGAGCGACAGAGGCTAACAATCTAACCGTCTGGCCAGCGACTGAGTGCGGTTGCTGGCTGACTATTTGACTCCGAGTCAAATGTCTTACAAGCTGGCTTTGCTTGGTCTGATGGAAAATCTGAAATTTCTCGGGAGTTGGAGGAGATGAACGCATCCGAAACCAGTTCGCAGCAGATACTCGTCCCCCGCACGGGCCTAGAAAAAAATCTCGACCGGAGCTTCATCTGGCTGACGTGCTTGTTTGCCTTCGGAATTGCCCTCGTCCTCATCGCCATTGGCCTGGAGGTCGGGCGCCAAGCATTGCCGGCGATCGGCGAGTTTGGGCTTGGTTTTCTATCCAATAGCGCTTGGAACCCCGTCGAGAACGAGTATGGAGCCCTTCCGATGATCGTCGGGACGCTGGTCAGCTCGGCAATCGCCTTAACCTTGGCGGTTCCCCTCGGCGTGGGGGCAGCGATTTTTCTGAGTGAAGACTTCCTGCCCCTGAGCCTACGAACGGCTTTGGTCTTTTTGGTTGAGTTGCTTGCGGCTATCCCGAGCGTGGTGTATGGTCTCTGGGGAATTTACGTGCTGATTCCCGTCTTGCGCCCCCCACAGCTTTGGCTGCATGAGAACTTCGGCTGGTTCCCGCTCTTTAGCACCCCACCAGCCGGACCGGGCATGTTTCCGGCAGGCATTATTTTGACCATCATGATTTTGCCAATTATTATTGCAATTTCGCGAGATTCGCTCTCGTTGGTGCCACCCGAGCTGCGTCAAGCTTCTTTGGGGCTGGGCGCGACCCGCTGGGGCACGATTTTTAAGGTGATTTTGCCAGCGGCGTTTTCTGGAATTGTGGGTGGCATCATGCTGGCCCTGGGCCGCGCTATGGGAGAGACCATGGCTGTCACCATGCTCATCGGCAACTCTAACAGGCTCAGTGCTTCCATATTTGCTTCGGCCAATACGATTTCTTCGCTGCTTGCAAACCAGTTCGCCGAGGCAGACGGCCTGCAGGTTGCAGCACTCATGTATGCTGGCTTGGTGTTGTTTATTATGACGCTACTGGTCAATGTCCTGGCCGAGGCGATTGTGCGTCAGGTCCAAAAAATCTAAACTCGAAAAACTACAGGGTTGTGGAGTCGTTGTTAGCTTATGTCGTCAGCAGCAAATGTCAGTCCCGCCTCCGCTGAGGGTCCGACCGCAGAGAGCTTGAGCCGCTCCCTGAGCAGCCCTGCAGCAATCTTTAATGTTGGCATGACGGCCCTGTCGGGGTTGTTTTCCGCGATCGTCGTCGTGCCTTTGTTTGCCGTTCTAGGATACGTTCTGGTCCAAGGCATCTCGCGACTCAATCTCGATCTTTTCACCAATCTCCCCCCTGCAGCGGGTCTTACTGGCGGGGGTATTGCCAACGCAATTGTGGGCACGCTCATCTTGCTGGCAATTTCGACTGCCATTAGCGTGCCAATTGGCGTCTTAGCAGCCGTGTATCTCTCAGAGTTTAGTCCGAAGTCAATCGCTCGCTGGATTCGATTTGCCACCAACGTGCTCAGTGGCGTGCCATCGATCATTTCTGGCGTTTTTGCCTATGGCTTGATTGTGGCAACGACAAAGGAATTCTCGGCGTGGGCGGGGGGCGTGGCGCTCTCGGTGCTGATGCTACCTATCATCGTGCGCACCACCGATGAAGCGCTCCAGATTGTCTCCCAAGAAGTGCGCTGGGCCTCAGTCGGGTTGGGGGCCTCTCAATACACCACAGCTCTGCGAGTCGTTATTCCCGCTGCTATTCCTGCTATCTTGACGGGCGTTACCTTGTCGGTGGCCCGCGCTGCTGGAGAGACAGCACCGCTCATTTTTACGGCGCTGTTTAGCTTTTTCTGGCCGAAGAGCCTCTCGGAGCCCACACCCTCTCTGGCTGTGTTGGTTTACAACTTTGCGATCGTGCCTTTTAAAGCCCAACAGGAGTTGGCTTGGGCTGCTTCGCTCGTCTTGGTCTTCATTGTTTTGCTCGCGAGCGTCCTGGCTCGCTTCGCTGTCTCCAGAAAGTAGAGGCATCGCCGTCACTACTGGCTCGCTCGTTACCGCTCGCTGCCGTTGCTTAGGAGGGAATAACAACCGTGACTGCAACTACTGCCCCAACATCAAAGGCTGTCTTCAAAGCCGAAAATCTCGACATTTACTACGGAAATTTCTTGGCTGTCGAAAAGGTCAATGTGGAAATTCCCGAGAAGCAGGTTACTGCCTTCATTGGCCCTTCGGGCTGCGGGAAGAGCACGCTGCTGCGCTGCTTCAATCGCCTCAACGACCTCATCGAGAGTTTTCATATCGACGGCAAGGTCTTCTACCACAGCGTCGACCTCTATGCTCCGCAAATCGACCCAGTAGAAGTCCGGCGCCGGATTGGGATGGTCTTCCAAAAGCCTAACCCCTTCCCGAAATCGATTTACGACAATATTGCCTACGGCCCCCGCATTTTGGGCTTCAAAGGCGATATGGACGAGCTCGTCGAGACTTCCCTCAAAAAAGCAGCCCTCTGGGATGAAGTCAAAGACAAGCTCAAGGCAAACGGCTTATCCCTTTCAGGCGGCCAGCAGCAGCGCCTTTGTATCGCCCGAGCGATCGCAGTCACGCCCGATGTCGTGCTGATGGACGAACCCTGCGCGTCCCTCGACCCGATTTCCACCCTCAAGGTCGAAGATCTCATTCACGAGCTCAAGCAGGATTACAGCATCATCATCGTGACTCACAACATGCAGCAGGCCAACCGCGTTGCGGACATGACGGCCTTCTTTAACGCTCGCTCGACGGAGTCTGGGGGCAAGCGGGGCTGCTTGGTAGAATTCGACCGCACTGAGAATATCTTCGGTCAACCCCAACAACAGGACACCAAGGACTACGTCAGCGGCCGCTTTGGCTAGCGTCCTTGACACGGGTGTCGATTTTGCGGTAATCAAGCAGAGGATTTGTTTTTGGGGGTCTGCCGGGCTCGCACTGCCTCAGAGGCAAGAGCTTCGACTCAAATCACTTGTTGTAGACATGGCTTTGCTGGGCACATGAGAGATCCTTCGGCTTCATCTTCTGGGCTACTCGATCCCGACCTCTGGCGACCGAAGCGCGGCCTGAGTAAAGGAGTCGAGAAGCTAATCGTAATTACCTTTGGCACCTTTGCCTTTGTTTCGATTCTGACGACTTTCGGAATCGTCTTCACGCTCTTTGGCGAGACGATTGGGTTTTTCAGTGAGGTGCCGATCTCGCGGTTTCTGTTCGACCGACAGTGGACGGCACTATTCGTCGATCCTCAGTACGGTATTTTCGTACTCTTGAGTGCGACCTTCTTGACTTCGGGCATTGCTATCTGCGTTGCCCTGCCAATGGGGTTGCTCTCGGCTATTTACTTGAGCGAATACGCGCCTGAGAAGGTGCGAGCCTACCTCAAGCCAACTCTGGAGATCTTGGCTGGAGTGCCCTCGGTGGTGTTTGGCTACTTCGCCCTTTTGTTTGTGACCCCCACTTTGCAGAATTTCATTCCCGGGCTGGCGACCTTTAACGCCCTCAGCGCGGGATTGGTATTGGGGATTTCCATCTTGCCACTGGTGGCCTCGATTAGCGAGGACGCTATCTACTCGGTGCCCCAGTCTCTGCGTCAAGGTGCCTACGCTCTCGGGTGCACCAAGCGAGAAGTAGTCACCGGTGTCGTCATCCCAGCTGCCCTATCAGGAATTGTCGCGTCCTTCATTCTGGCGGCCTCTAGGGCTGTGGGTGAAACCATGATCGTCACGGTCGCTGGCGGTCAAAACCCGACGCTAGGGCTCGATCCAACCGTTCCCATTCAGACTATGACCTCTTTTATCGTTCAGGCGAGTTTGGGCGATATCGTCGTTGGGAGCTTGGCCTATCGCACCTTGTTTGCCGTCGGGGCGACGCTATTTTTAATAACGCTCGCGCTCAACCTCTTTAGTTTCTGGTTTGTCCGCAAGTTCAAGGAGAAGTACGAGTAGTGACCCCTGCCGAGATTCCGGATTCCAAGGCCGAGTTTGTCTCGTCGCTGCCCCAGCGCTATCGCCTAGGCTCCCTGTTCCATATTGTCAGCGCGATCGCCACTGGCGTGGGCATCGTCGTTCTCTTTGCTCTGTTGGTAGATGTTTTCGGGGATGGCATCGGTCAGTTTAGCTGGCCCTACTTCACGACCGAAACAACCCTGGAGGAGAACGTGCCCTGCCTGAGTTGGAGCGGGGTAATTGGGTTTGTGACCGACGAGCCAACGGCGTGCCTGCGTTGGCCTTTTATTATGGACTTTCCGTCGCGCATGCCAGAGCGGGCTGGCATTCTCTCGCCGTTGATTGGCAGTATTTGGTTACTTGTCTCGACAGCCGTCCTTGCTTTCACGATTGGCGTGGGTGCGGGTATCTTCTTGGAAGAATTCGCTGACGACAACTGGTTTACGCGCGTGATTGAAATCAATATCGGTAACCTGGCGGGGGTTCCTTCAATCGTGTATGGCCTCCTGGCTGTGGGCCTGTTCGTGCAACCGCAATGGGTTCGGCAATACGTCACGGGCGGCCAGACCGTTTTGGCCGGTGCCTTGACAATGACGCTGCTCATCATGCCCATCATCATCGTGTCCACGCGCGAAGCCCTCCGAGCCGTGCCCGATAGCCTGCGCCAGGCTGGGATGGCCCTCGGAGCAACCCGCTGGCAGGTAGTTTGGGCGCACGTTCTGCCCCTGGCCATGCCCGGCGTCCTGACTGGCACGATTCTGGCGCTATCGCGGGCCATTGGCGAGACCGCACCGCTAGTCACGATCGGCGCGCTGACATTCATCACCTTTTTGCCCCCCGTCTGGCCGCTGTGGGTGTGGGACACAAACGCAAATTTCCCAGGGGGTCTACAGACAGACTTTACAGTTCTGCCCATTCAAATCTACAACTGGGTCTCTCGTCCGGATCAAGACTTTAAAAATCTCTCTGCTGGCGGCATTCTAGTGCTGATGGTGGTTTTGCTGACTATGAATGCGACAGCGGTTATCCTTCGCAACCGCTTGCAGAAGAAGTTTTAAGGCGACCCAAAGACGGTCATTTGAGTGCGCTAGAGGTTCGGATTGGAAGTAACAAGTAAGAGGCTAAAGGAATAATGACCACAGAGTCCCAAGTTGCGGCTAATGCTGCAGAAGCTACGGCAGATGAGGATACGGTCTTACGCGCGGAAAATCTGGACGTTTACTATGGGTCGGTGTTGGCCGTGCGCGGCGTCAATCTGGCGATCCCTCGCAACCAGGTAACGGCGTTCATCGGGCCCTCCGGTTGCGGTAAGAGCACGGTGCTGCGCTGCTTCAATCGTCTCAACGATCTCGTGGCGAGCGCGCGGGTGGCGGGCAAAATCACCTATCAAGGCAAGGACCTCTACGGTCCGGATGTCGATCCGGTCGAAACTCGCCGCCGCATTGGCATGGTCTTCCAAAAGCCCAACCCTTTCCCCAAGTCGATTTATGAGAATATTGCCTTCGGCGCGCGCGTCAACGGCTACCAAGGTGATATGGACCAGCTCGTCGAGCAATCTTTGCGCCGGGCCGCGCTTTGGGATGAGGTCAAAGACAAACTCAAAGCCAGCGGCCTATCGCTTTCTGGCGGCCAACAGCAGCGCCTGTGCATCGCGCGCGCGGTGGCCATTCAACCAGAAGTGATTTTGATGGACGAGCCTTGCTCTGCCCTCGACCCGATTTCGACCCTGCGCATCGAGGATCTCATCCACGAACTCAAAGAGCAGTACACGATCGTAATCGTGACCCACAACATGCAGCAGGCTTCCCGCGTTTCCGATCGCACGGCTTTCTACAATGCCGAGGCCGACGAGAAAGGGGGCAAGGTCGGCTACTTGGTTGAGTACGACCGCACCAGCACGATCTTCAGCAACCCCCGCGAGCAAGCCACGCAGGAGTACGTCAGCGGCCGCTTCGGCTAGACTAAAAATCCTTGGCAGGGGAGCGGGGCCGCTCGGTGCTACTTGAGGCTACTTGTCGCGAGCTGGCTTGGCGGCGGTCCCCAATTCTTGCAAGATCTGCTCGGGCGAGCGGGGCTGCCAGCCGAGTTCGCGGCGGGCTTTGGTCGCATCAACGCGCACGCAGCGATCGTAGAAATAATGTACCCGCTCCCGCGAGAGGGGAGGCTGCCACTTGAGGGCGCGACCGATAGGATCGAGCATGTTGCCTAAAAAACGAATGAGCCAGCGCGGGGCTTCGGGAGGAACTGTTTGCCCGGCCAGGGGGCTCAGCAAGGCAAACATCTCGCGAATGGTCCGATCGCCGGCCGAGGCGATGTAGTGCTCTCCGGCGCGGCCCCGCTCGGCTGCAGTCAGCATCAACTCGGCGAGATCGTCTACATGGACGATGCCGGTGACGCGATCGCCGCCAGCTAAAAACGGCAGCTTGCCTTGAAAAAACCAGCGCACCAATTGCATGAAATGCGGGTCGTCAGGGCCAAAAATCCCCGAGGGCAACACGCTAACGACATCTAGACCCCCAGCAGCAGCCTCGTCAACGCAAGCTTGAGCGAGAAACTTGGTGCGATCGTAGGGTGAAGAAAATTCCGTCCGCTCGCGCTGGTAGGTTTCATCGACACTGCGACCGCCCGTATCGCCAAAAATGCCGACCGTAGAGCAGTAGACGACTCTGCCGACACCCGCCGCGCGAGCCGCATCCAGAACATTTCGAGTGCCCGTGACATTGACGCGCTCCATCTCAACAGCATCGACGATGCCCAGCTCGACATAGGCAGCGACGTGAAAAGCGACATCGACACCGGTCAGGGCTGCTTCGAGTCGGTCGAGATCGCCCAAGTCGCCCTTGATGAGCTTTGCTTGGGTGTCTGCGAGGCGCTCCAGGTTACTAGTAGGGCGCACGAACGCCATGACTTCGTGACCGTGGCGCTCGAGCGCTTTAACGAGGTGGGAGCCCGTGAAACCATTGGCCCCCGTCACTAGAGCTTTCATAGGGGTTTTTCGTAGATGCGGTAAGTGCGAGTGATGCTCGCCCCCGAGGCTTCGATGGCATGGCGAGACAGGAGATTATCCTCGTACACCCAGGAAAGCTCGGCTTGCTTGTAGGGTTTGCCGGCGCGGGTTCCTTGGGTTTGCCCCAAATAAATGAGTGCCGGGGCGATCATATGGCGGCGATACTCCGGCAGCGCGCAAATCGCGAGCACCCGGCCGCGATCGATTTGGCGCCGGAACCACAAAAACTTTAGAATCCCCCACCAGTTCAAACGCCCGCCTACATGCTTGAGGGCTTGGTTGTAATCTGGCAGGGCAAAGAAAAACCCCACCATCTTGCCCTTGTCTTCGGCTACCGGAAAAATATCGGGATCGACGAGAGACTGCAGAGAGCGAGCTTCTGCTTGGAATTCTTCGAAAGTGCGCGGCGTCGAACTCCAGTTATCGGCAAAGGCTTCGTTAAAGAGACGATAGAGCGCCTCGACATCGGCGGTGAAGGCATCGCCTTTGGTGTGGAAGGGCCGAAAGGTGATGCCAGACTTGAGGGCAACGCGATAGGCTTTAGCAAATTTCTCGGGAAGCGGGCGATCGAGGTGCAGGTCGTAGGCAAAGGCATCTTTAGCTTTTTGCCAGCCGTTGGCCTCGACAAAGCGAGGATAATAAGCTGGGTTGTAGGGCATCATCACCCGGGGTGGCTCGCCGAACCCATCAATTTGCCACAGGCAACTGTTGTGAGTTGAGAGATTGATTGGCCCTCGGACCGCACTCATGCCCCGCTCGCGCAACCAGCGACAGGCCGCCGCGAAGAGTTCGGCAGCAATCGCCGCCTCTTCGATGCATTCAAAATAGCCGAACAAACCGACGCCTCGCCCCTCTCGCTCTAGCAGGCGTCGGTTAATGGCCGCAACAACGCGCCCGCAGGGACGACCGCTCGCGTCAACTGCCAAAAACCCCTGCAGCTCGCCGTAGGTTGAAAATGGACTCTCTGGAGAAAGTTGCTTGGCAACTTCCGATCGCAGGGGTGGTACCCAGTGAGGGTCGTCAGCGTAAACGCGGGCGGGTACGTTGAGAAACTCCTCGAGGTCCGCCGCCGTCTCGACTGCGCGCACGACTGGCATAGAACTTGCTGACACGTTCTCAAACTTAATTAAAGAAGCGATTCATACGAATTTTCCAGCATCGCGAACCCGATGGTGGCGGGCCGCATTCAAGCGCTAATTGCAGGCTCTAGCAGGCGATCGCGCACGGCGCCCATGCCTTCGACGAGGCGATCCATTTCCTCGCAGGTGTGCAAAGCATTGGCGGTGATCCGCAAGCGCGGCTTGGCGATAAACCAAATCGGCGAGGCCCAGATGCCGTGCTGGGCGAGCAGCTGGCGGCCGAAGACTTTGGGATTGATATCGGGAGGAAGGATGACGGGAATGACGTTGGTTTCGCCGATGGCATCAAATCCAGCCTCGCACAGGCGAGCGCGCAGGTACTTCGTTTTCTGCTGTAGGGACTGCACGAGTTCGGGGCGCTTGCGAACCTGGCGAATGCTCTCTAGCGCGGCTGCGGTCGTGGGAGCGGGCAGCGAGATCGTCCCAATAGAAGTCGGGGACACATTTAAAAGCGGCTGCAACTCGGCCGTAGCGGTACTGATGGCTGCCCCGGCTGAAGCGGCAAACTTGGAGAAGGTTGTCATGATGAGGGGGTGGATGCCGCGCGCGAGGATCTCCTGGGGCGAAATGCCAAAGTGTTCGCAGATGCCGCCACCGGCCGCGCCAATAGCCCCGCTGGCATGAGCTTCGTCCAAGAAGAGAACGCTATCGGGATAGGCTTGCAAGACCTCGACTATCTCGGGCAAGGGGGCGATGTCACCATCCATAGAGAAGACGGAGTCCGTCACGACCAAGATGCGATCGCCCGCCCGGGCGTAGCGTTTGAGCTTGCGAGCGAGATCCTCAGCACTGCAATGCCGGTAGCTCTTCACCCGCACGCGAGGACTGTGGCCGAACATGCGCCCGGAGCGGGTTCCAGCATTGACCACTGCCGACACAATGCAACCGTGATTGAGAACGTCGGTGAGAATGAGCGTCTCGCGCGTATGCTCGAAGCCCGGCACCGGAATCGCCAAGTGGCAAAATGCATCGACGAGGGCTTGGGTGGCCATCCAGGCATTGAGGAAAAGCTGGGTGTAAGGTAGGTGCTTGAACTCGGAAATTTCCTCTTCGAGCTGGCGGTGCAGATCGATGCGCCCGCTCAGGACCGAGCAAGAGCTATTGGAGGTGCCGTACTGGTGGATGGCAGCAACGGCGGCATCGCGAACGGCATCGCACTGAACGAGCCCCAAAACATCGTTGGTGCAGAAAGTTACGGCGGTCTGGCGCTGTCCGGTTGCTGCCGATTCGATCTCGACGAGGTTTCCCTGCCGACCGTGACAGATGTATTCATCCGGGTCGAGCCCGCTTTGATACCAACGCTGGACGTACTCTTTGACGGTTTGCACGAGATCGCTCCTCTTCCTTAGTCCTGGATCGCCGACTCACCTCGAGCCAGTTCTGGTGACATTTTCTTTGATAGGCTAACCGATCGCGCGCTAAAAAAGTAGCCTGCGACCTTTGCCCGCTGCGATCCGAATCGTGAAGACAGCGGGTGCGCTCATAGTGTTATGGCGGCAGTTTATAGCGGTGGTGATGTATGGGCAAGACGGCATTGGTGCCCGATCTCGTTCCTGAATCAGTCAAATTCAACTGTCTGGTGATGACCTCTGGCCTTGGGACACTTCCGCAACTGGTCTGGGAATCGCGCGCAAAAAGCAAAGC
>CAYTBI010000007.1:0-226 GCA_964435975.1 uncultured bacterium | reverse complement strand
CCCCTCGCCCTTTCCCACACTCCCCATCGGCGCTGTTCCTCCGCCCCTCCCTCCCCCCCCCCGATTCCGGCAGCACGGGCCGCTGCTGCTACCGCTGCTGCCACAGCAGGCGCAACCTGCCGGTTGAATACCGAAGGAACGATCCGATCCCGGTGCAGCTCGTCGGGGGCACCGGCTGCGGCAATCGCCCCTGCAGCGGCTAGATACATCTCAGGGGTAAAAGCCG
>CAYTBI010000006.1:9854-110175 GCA_964435975.1 uncultured bacterium | reverse complement strand
TCGCCACCCGACACCTATTCGGAGGTGACCTCCGAATAGTAGGTGGCTCACTTCTAGAGTGCCCAGCGGACGATCCGAGGGTACGAAGCCATGAATCAAATTCGGAAAGGGCAGATCGTTGGTGTCCCCAAAGGGGATGTCACAGGACAGATCTCCTGCATCGAGCAGATCTTTGGGATTGCTGCCTAAAACGACGCTTTGAGGGAAGGGACAATCTGACCCCCTGGTCAGTTGCAACACTGCCCGATCGGCTACAGCTCATCTGCTGAGGCACAAAAAAGCTCCTGCCTTAGCCTCAATTGCAGCCAAGGCTCTCGCGGGTGTCGGCACCGGTAACGGGATTGGTCCCTGCAGCCCGCTCGCAGAGCAATTTAACTTGGTAGCGATCGACTAAAGCATTGGTAAAATCCGCACCAGTGATGTCAGCATCAAAAAAACGCGCTCGGGTCATCATGGCATCGGTGAAGTTGACATTACGCAGATCGGCCCGGTCGAAGAAAGCCGCATCGGCAAAAGTGCCACTCAAGTTGGCATCGTGAAGATCGGCATCGAGAAAAACGGCTTGCGTCAGAATCGAGTCGGTCAAGTCGGCACCCACGAGGCGGGCGCGGCGCAAGTCGGCCACTGCGAATACCGCTTTGCGCAAGTCGCGCCCGGAAAAATCTTCGTCTGTTAAGACGGTGCTGGTGTAATTGATTTTTCGGTCTTGGGCAGCGACCGGTCGGGCATCGAGCAGAACCCAGGTGCCTGCAAGTAGCAGTAGCAGCAGCACGCAGAGCGATCGCCGCAAAAAATGTCCGAACATCTCGGTCTCCTCAGCAAGTGTGAATTTATTCGATTCTAGGCTTCCAGATTGTGCGGGGGAAGGGGCCGTACTAGGATCGAGCGTAACTTGGCTCTAAACCCTTCATCGAGGTACAAAGACCGTGACGACCGACTCCTTCATTCCAATCGTGCTGGCAGGTGGCAAAGGCGAGCGCTTTTGGCCCCTGAGCCGCCGCCAGCGCCCGAAGCAGTTTTTGTCTCTCGATGGCAGTGGCTCGACTCTCCTGCAATCGACTGCCGAGCGCTTGGTTCCCCTAGCGGGAGGCTGGGAAAATCTTTGGGTGGTGACGGCCTCGCACCTGGCAAACGGTATCTTGGAGCAATTGCCCCAGATGCCTGCTGCCAATAATCTAGTCGAGCCTCAAGGCCGGGATACGGCTCCAGCTGTTGCTTGGGCGACCTTAGAAGCTGCCAAGCGTTATGGCCCGGAAGCCATCGTGGCCTTTTTCCCGGCCGATCATTGGATTGGCGATCGCGCCATTTTCGAGCAAACCATCCAGGCGGCGGCGGCCCTCGCCCGCAGCCGTCCGGCGATCGTGACGTTGGGCATCAAACCAAGTTATCCGGCCGTCGGCTACGGTTATATCGAGCAGGGCGACGCCGTTGGCGAGTTTGGCGGCCTGCCCGGGTACCGCGTCAGCCGCTTCACTGAAAAACCCGACCGCGACACTGCCGCCCAATTCCTCGAAACCGGGCGCTACAGCTGGAATAGCGGTATGTTTATCTTTCAGGCGGGGGTTGCCCTGCAGGAGCTCAGAGCCCACGCCCCCGAGATTCTCAATCCCCTCGAAGCCAAAGGCGTGGCCGCCTACGGCGAGCTGCCCAAAATTAGCGTTGACTACGCTTTGATGGAAAAGACCGATCTCGCCTACGTGCTGCCCGCGCCTTTTCCCTGGGACGACCTGGGCGACTGGAATTCTTTGGAGCGCCTCCACAAAACAGCAGACAGCACCAATGTCGAGCTGGGCACCCACATCGGCTACGACACTCAAGGTACGATTGTCTATGCCAGCGATGCAGGAGATGTGGTGGTCACTCTGGGTCTAGAAGACACCGTTATCGTCCGCGACGGTAACGTCACCCTGGTGGCTCGCAAAAGCCGCACCCAAGAGATCAAAAAACTCCTCAAGCAGCTCCAGAGCGACGATCGCTTCGAGACGCTGCTCTAGACATCACACTTCGGAGGCTCAACCGATGAGCAGTGCGACCGACCGCAAAACCCAATTACTCCTGATGGCCGAAGACGAGCTAACGGAGTACAGCACCCAAGCCCGCAAAATTGAAAAACTCCGCCGCAAAGTTGGCTTGCTGGTCCCCTACCCGCAACAAAAGCAACTGCGCGACGAGCTTGCTGGCGAGTTACCCCAGGGCCAATTGGGCAAAATCGTGACCGAGCGACGCCAAACTGTGGCGCTACCTTTTTGGGGAATCGGGGGCTTGGGCTTACTCTTTGGCATCTCGGCCCAGCAGCCTCTAGATTTTCTGGCGACGGCTTTGGGGTTTGGTGCGGCCATTGCCATCCAACGCTGGGGCTGGAAGCTCTCGGCACGGCAGTTGGCTATCGAGACCCTCGATGACATCGAAACGCGCGTTCGCGCCGAACGCGAAAAAACAAACTCCTAGTTTTTTACTTCGGTAGCGTTCGGGTCTTCAGAGTCGCCGTGAGAAGTCGCTATTCCCAATCGCCGCTCCCAGTCGCGGCCAGCCTCCTCGGCGCGGTCGAGTTCCTGAGCGCTGAGGTCGCGATCGCCAGAGTAGAGAATCTCGTCGGGGTCGATTGCCACGCGCTCGGCGAATTGTTGCGCGTATGCCAACTTGTGTCGCAGCGTAGCGTTCTCGGATTTTTCGAGCAGCAGCGCTCGGTGCTGCCGGGCTTGGTTGGCGGCTGCGACGGTCCGATTGCGCCCTTGGATCCAAAAGTAACGAATCAAGGGAATGCCCAAAAAGGCAATGCCGTACCCAGCAAAGACCCAGTAGAGCGAGCCGACGAGCCCGTAGGCGCTCCCGAGTTGCGCGGCCAGCTCGGCGTCTTGCAGCAAAAAGCCGAGCATGGCAATGCCAACCAGGTTGACCGCGCCCAACACAACTGCCAGCGTAATTTTTCCCGGGGGCGCGGCGCTAAAAGCTAGAAGCGAGGCTTGTAAAAAAGGCGGCGGCAGCACTCGCGTTCGCTCGGCAGCGGCAGTGACCTGCAGCTCGGGGAAATGATAAATAATTTCTCCTTCGGGGCTGACTTTGGGAAAGCCATTGAAGCGCACCAACACTGGGAGCATGCAGTCTTCGCGATCGAGATCGTCACCCGTGCCGAGAGCGTCCAAGTAGGGCGCTATTTGCTCGGCAATAACGGCACCACCGCGCGCGCGAATGGTCCCGGCAATGAGCTGCCAGCGCCTTTCTTCTAGGTCGGCATTGGGGTTGCCATCGCCAAAGAGGAAAGAATAAACAGCCTCTAAAAAATTTAGCGACGAGTCGCGCGACTGGGCTCGGCGTGCCGAAAAGCCGCTGCCAAAATCGAAAAAGAGCGGCCAAATCGGGCCGATTCTGAAGTTAATATCGGGTCGCCGGCTGCTTTTACCCTTGCGATCTGAGGATCCTGAGATGACGATCGCAAACAAGGTCAGATAAATTAGCGCGATCGAGACAAGCAACAAGATCCCGAAAGAAAATCGAATCGCCGTAAAGAGAACCGGCCAAATCTTTTGCCAGAGCGCTCTCAAGCGCAAAGCAACCGATTTTTGCCGCAAAATCGCCCTAAAGGCACGAGGAAAGACAAACGCAATTTCTCCTGCTGCGGAAACCTGCAGGTGCGCGCCGCTGCCAGAGGCCAAATCGAGCAATTCCCGCTCTGTGGTTTGCAGGTCTAGCCCGGACTGAGTGGCCACATCGCCGACGGTCGCCCGATAATTGAGTGCTTCGATCGCCGCCATCAATTGCAGGTTGGGGGCCATGGCAGGATTCTCCTCCGCATCGGTCGAACTGTTTGCCGCACATCGTTTTTGAGCTTAGGGGCGCGGTCAGAAAACTCCAACTCTAATGCACGGGCCGCGTCCCCTGCAGCGAGGTGTTAGGCAGAGCCTACACGGGCGCTGTACTACAAACTTAGCAGAGGACTAGACGACCGCGATCGCGAAACCACTCGCCAGTGGCGGGCAAAGCTGACGCGATGAAATCGGTCCCCAAGCTGCTGTATGGATGGGGCCAGCAGGCAGCTTGGGGGAGGCAGTCATCCTTTCGATCGGGTTGTATTGGGGCGATTGGTGAAACTGAGAAAATTGAAGAGGCCGTTAGCTGTCAGGCTATTTTGGCTCAAGTCCTCAAGTGAGGGGAGTGTATCGGTGCCTCGCAACGTTACTGGAGCGCAGTCTCTCTGAAATGCAAAAATAACTCTGTCGTACGGGTCAACAAGCCAACCCAGTGACATGCCATGTTGGAGTAAGAACAGTAGATTATCCATCGGGCGAGTCACGGCTTGCTCGGGGGAAAGGATTTCTACGGCCCAATCAGGAGCCTGCGTTACTCGATCGAGGACTTCCCCATTTTCGTCCAGAGGGAGATTTGCCCAGAGAAAGACGGCAATGTCAGGAACAATCGAGCGCCCGCCAGTCGTACAACGCAACTCAGTAAATGCGTAAGCTAACTGCTTTGATTCCCCCCATATGTTGATTTGGCTGACAAGACTGGTTTGGAGTTTGCTGTGCTTGCCTTGAGGCATTGGTTTCTGATGGACTTGTCCGCCAACATACTCGCTTGCAGGATCGGTCTCTGGCGTGTCTAGAAACTCCTCCAGCAATATCGGTTTGGTTGGAATCTGTACCATCACTTAGCCTTGGTCCATGCCAATGCTCTATTCTAGCCTTCGGCGTTTGTATTTCTCAGGATTGAAGACTTTTAACCAGATTTGGTCGGTCTCGCGCGAGGCGAAGCCTAATTCCCGCTATGCCGCCCAACAACGATCTCGAACTTTTCTGCTCTAGAAATTCAAGCCTGCGATTGCGCTGGGAGCTTGCCGCACTCTAGATTTGCGGGCAATGCTTCCATCATTTTTTTAGGATCGGGCAAATTCAAGTTCGCCATCAAGGTAATGAATCCCTCGCGATCGCGACCGGCAAAGCGGGGATTAAACTGCTTTTCCTCGCCAATGGTCGAGACGGTCTGGCCGCGATAGTCATGTCCGGGGTAGACCAACGTCTCCTCAGGTAAGGCAAACAAGCGTTGGGTAACCGCGTCGTAGAGAATGCCAGCATCGCCATTTTGAAAATCCGTGCGACCGCAGCCTCTGATAAACAGAGCATCGCCTGTAAGCAGGCGCTGGCGGCCGACTCGGTACGCCAGATGGCTATCGGTATGACCCGGCGTTGCGATGGCCTCGATGCTAATTTCTCCGAGCATTAGAGTCTCGCCATCGCACAGATGGCGATCGGCACAAGCAACTTCAGCCCCAGCAGGAACGACACCCAAACAACCAGTACGCTCTCGCAGCAGGCCCGCTCCAGTAATGTGGTCGGCATGGACGTGGGTTTCCAAACAGTAGAGAAGATCGAGCTGCAACTCCTGAAGTAGCCGCAAATCTCGCTCTACTTGCTCGAGAACCGAATCAACCAGAGCCGCGCTGCCGCCAGGGCGATCGCCAATCAGGTAGGTGTACGTCCGCGTTTCCAAGTCAAACAACTGGCGGAATAGCATGGGAGTCTCCAAACTAGCTTCACTAAAAATTGCAGGAACCCGCGCAGAATACTTTTTCCGCAAGGCAGATTGAAACTACGGCAGCAGCGGCTCGGTCGCTCTACTCGAGAGCCGACATCGCCTTTTGCACGGCAGGTCGCCCTTGCACTGCCTCTAGCCAGCGCAGGACATTGGGGTAATCATCCAAGTAGAGGTCGAGGTTTTCGCACACGGCGACCCAGGGGAAAGTGGCAATGTCGGCAATGGAGTACTCCCCACCAATAAACGAAGAAGTGGCCTCTAGCCTGCGCTCGAGTACCGTCAGCAGGCGGCCGGACTCTTTTTCGTATCGCTGTATGGCATAAGGAATCTGCTCGGAGGCGGAATTGACAAAATGGCCGAGCTGTCCGAACATGGGGCCGATATTGGCGACTTGGAAAAAGAGCCATTGCAAAACGGTCATGCGATCGGCCCCATCGGTTGGCAGCAGCTGGCCGGTTTTTTCCGCCAAGTACAGCAGAATTGCCCCAGATTCGAAGACAGTCACATTAGCGTCTTTGTCTACGATTGTCGGGATTTTACCGTTAGGGTTGAGGGCAACATACTCGGGCGCAAATTGCTCGTCTTTAGAGAGGTTAACGCGCTGAATACCATAAGGAAGGTTCAGTTCTTCGAGCAAAATTAGAGGCTTGTAGCCATTTGGAGTCGGGGCGGTGTAAAGGTCGATTGTCATCGTTTGTCTCTCAAAAATCAGGTGTGAAACTCATTAGTTAGCTGCGGCTTCGCGCGCGATGGTGTCTAGGGCGGTTTCCACTTTGCCGAGCACCTCTTCGCAGCCCGACAAGCTGTGGCGGGTCTTGAGGTAACTCGGCGCGTTGTAGCCGATCCAAACTTGCCCGCCAGCATCTTCCCAAATCAAAGCTTTCTGAGGCAGATCGATCGCCACGCTTTGGGCGCACTGCATCAGGGGCGTTCCCACCCTAGGATTGCCAAAAATCACTATCTGGGTCGGGCGCAGATCCAGACCGACGCTGCGAGCGCCCATCTCGTGGTCGATTTTGGCAAATACGGTCAATCCGCGCGCCTGTAGGACGCCCTCTAGGCGCTTGGCTGTATCTTCGACGCTGCGATCGCTCTCGATTCGCACCAAGCCAACTGCAGCTTCAGGAGCATTGCTGGCTTGGGCGGGAGCCATACCTAGAACTGTTGCTATCAATCCTGCCAATATCTTGTACATTACTCTAGACTCGATCGGGTTTTTCAGACTGGGCGATCCGCGGCACCGCAAACTTTTAGTACGCCAGGCTTACCAGACCAAAGCTGAAAACCGAGATAAAAAGCCACGATGCCGCTCCGAGATAAAAGGGCTTGATCCCAAGCTTGCGCATCTTTAAAAAGCTCGTCTCCAATCCCATCGCAGCCAACGCAATCGTTAGCAGGAACTTATTTCCTCCGATTACCGTTGCTTTGATATCTTCGGGAAAGATGTTGAGGCTATTAAAGCCCATCAATACAAGGAAGCCAATTACAAACCAAGGAATTGGCAATTGGTTCGAAGGCGCCTCTTCCGAGCCGCCGGCCTGGTTGGAGCGAACGCTAACAAGGCCCAGGAAAAGCAGGACAGGAACGAGAAAAACAACGCGCGAGAGTTTGGCAACTGTAGCGACATCGCCACTCGGGCCGCCCATCTGAAAGGCGGCTGCCACGACTTGGGCAACCTCATGGATCGAGGCACCACACCAAATCCCGTAGATTTCCGGCGGCAACTGCAACGCGGTATCGATCGCGGGGTAGAGGAGCATCGAGGCCGTGCCGAAGACCGTGACGGTGGTAACGGCGTAGGCGACATCTTCATCGGAGCTTTTGATGACGCCACTGGTGGCAACGACGGCAGAAGCACCACAGATGGAAGTTCCGGCAGCGACCAATTGCGTGAGCTTCTGGCTGAGGCCCATCTGTCGGCCCAGCCAGCAGGTAAACACGAAGGTACTAACCAGTGTAACCGCCACGATCGCCAGGCCAACCGGCCCGACATCGATAATTTGAGTGATGCCAATTCGCAATCCCAGAAGAATAACCGCAAGCCGCAGAATGCGCTTGAGAGAAAATTTAATCCCGGGCTGCATGGCGGGGCCGACCGCGTTGAGGTTTCGGAAAACCATGCCGATGACAACAGCAATGATCAGCGGGCTGAGCCAACCAAACCCCGACCGAGTACTTAAAAAAGTGGCGAGCGCAGCAATTCCTGTCGCCAGCAGCAGCCCGGGAGCCAACGCTTGGCTTTTCATCAACTGAGTCGCCCGATCTTTTTGGCCGGCATCTTTGTCAATGACTTTCATGACACTTTAAATTAAATTTGCAGTTTGGCAGCAGGCGCCACCTTCCCCGCCCGGGCAAGGAAGGTAGCAGTCCTCTAGATAAAATCCAAGTCGGGATTTTGAGAAACGATCTCGGCTATCTCTTCCTCTTCTGAGGTCTCGCGATTGAAGACCTCTTTGAGAAAGCGCTGGTAGGCAGCAAACACTTGGGTAGAACCACGATCGTCGGTCACGATGAAGAAGGGAGCTGCCTCAATGTTGTGCTCTGCTGCCAAGGCGTAGCCTTCACTCGTCCTAATTTCTCGCTCGTCTGCAGCAACAATGCGGTCGATGCGGTCTAGCAAACCGAACTCTTCAAGCTCCCGTAGGACCCTGGCAGACTTGGCGCAAGCCTGACCGTCTTTTTTGATCTTTTTGACAAGTACGATCTCCATGAGTCAAAGTCTCCAAATCAAGACTGCCTGCCACTTTGTAAGTTAGTAGCATGGAGGCCGCACTCTTTTTGTGTGTCGCCTTCCCACCACCAGCGACCGGCACGCTCGTGCTCGCCCGGCAAAATAGAGCGGGTGCAGGGCTCGCAGCCAATGCTGACAAATCCACGCTCGTGCAAGGGATTGTAGGGAACTTTGTAAGCTCGGATATACTGCCAAACCTGTGCGGATGTCCAGTTGGCCAGAGGATTGAACTTAATCAGTTCGCGCTCTGCTGTGGAGAAAGCCCCATCAACTTGAACGGTCGGAACGTCGGTACGAGTCGGGCTCTGGTCTTTGCGCTGGCCGGTAATCCAGGCATCGAGTGTCGAGAGCTGACGGCGCAGGGGACGGACTTTACGAATGCCACAGCACTCTTTGTGGCCATCTTTGTAAAAGCTGAAGAGTCCTTTCTCGCGCACGAGGGCCTCGACTTGCTGGGGATCGGGAAACAGAATCTCCAGATTGAGACTGTAGTGCTCGCGAACGCGATCGATGAACTGGTAAGTTTCGGGATGCAGGCGGCCAGTATCCAAAGAAAAAACTTTCACGTCTTTCTTAGCCTTGACAGCCATGTCGATTAAAACCACATCCTCAGCGCCGCTGAAGGAAATCGCGATGTTATCGAACTGCTTGAGCGCAAATCTGACGATCTTTTGGGGGGTTTTATCGCTGAATTCATCTTGCAGCTTGGCGATATTCAGCTCTGATGTGGGACTAGCAATGGACTGAACCATAAGACAAAAACTCCTTGGTACGATTTGCGAAATTGACTCGAAAAATCCGATCTGCCAAGAGGCAGTCCGCTAGAATCCTTGCAGCACTTACTGCATGGCAGCGACAAGAATCTCAGCAACCTCAGGACGGGAAAACTCTGGCGGGGGCATCTTCCCTTCCCGCAGCATCTTACGGACCTTCGTGCCGGAGAGATGGATGCGCTCTTCCGGGCTACTAGGACTCGTTTTTGCCGTAGCCATCGTCTGCGTGCGCGTGCAGTAGAATGCGTGCTCGAACTTCAGAGCCGAGATTTGCAGCTCTTCGCCGCTAAATTGCTCGAAGATATGCTGGGCGTCATAGGTGCCGTAGTAGTCACCCACACCGGCATGATCGCGACCGACGATGAAGTGCGTGCAGCCGTAGTTTTGGCGGGCGATCGCGTGCATGATTGCCTCGCGCGGGCCTGCGTAGCGCATAGCTGCTGGGAAAACCCCCAAGGCCACTCGCTCTTTGGGATAGTACTTCTCAAGAAGAACCTCGTAGCACTTCATGCGCACCTCGGCCGGGATGTCGTCGGCTTTTGTAGCACCTACAAGTGGGTTGATAAACAGTCCATCAACAACTTCTAAGGCAACCTTGGTGATGTACTCGTGGGCCCGGTGAATTGGGTTCCGGGTTTGAAATGCCGCAATGGTCTTCCAACCTTTTTCTGCAAAGATGGCTCGAGTTTTGACGGGGGTGAAGCGATAGGCGACAAAATCCTGGTAGGGAACCGGATTTAGCATCTCAATTGGCCCGCCCAAGTAGACTTCCCCTTCCGCTTTGAATGCAGTTACGCCAGGGTGGGCGTCTTCGGCAGTGAGATAAACTTTTTTAGCTTCGTCCTCGCGGTCTGGCTGATATTTGCTCGTCACCGTCATCGTGGCCAGAATAGTCCCGTCGGGATGGACGAGCGCTATTTTTGCATCCAGCGGATACTGACTTGCCTCTGCTTCGGGCACCTGCAAGGTAACCGGAATGCTCCAAGCCAAGCCATTAGGCAGTCGCACGGAATCAACAATGGAGCGATACTCTGCTTCGGTTACAAAGCCGGAGAGCGGGCTGTAGACGCCAGAAGCGATGCACTCCACATCGGCAATGTTCCTAATAGAAAGCACGCGACGCGGTAAAGACTGAGCTGCTTCTAAGGCTTTTTGGCGCTCTTCGCCATCAAGACGGCGATCGACTAACTTCCCGCCGTGGGGTGGAATCAACGTATAAGACGACATAGTAAAGTACCTTTGCTTGAGATTGGGAAACGGAAAAACAAGGTTCGGGAGGCTCAAATGCTCGGAATTGCAAGTCACAAACCGTAGAATAAGACGATCGCGGGCGGAACGATAGCAATCATGAGCAGATTGAGCGGCAATCCGACTTTGAAAAAGTCGAGAAACTTATAACCCCCCGGACCATAGACCATGGTATTGGTTTGATACCCAATGGGGGTTAAGAAGCTGCTGGATGCTGCAAATGTAACAGCTAAAATAAAGGACAAGGGATTCAGATCCAGACTGCTAGCCACTTCTGCTGCAATGGGCAGCAGTAAGATCACAGCAGTATTATTTGAGAGAACCTCTGTCAAGACTGAAGTCAAAACAAAGAAGAAGACGAGCAAGCCGTAATCAGGTAAAGCTCCACTTACATTGACTAGATTACCAGCTAGCCACTGAGTAGCACCTGAATTTTCCATGGCAATTCCCAAAGGAATTAAGCCCGCAAGCAAAAATATGATATTCCAACGAACTGCACTGTAAAGCTCTCCAGGCTTCAGACAGCCTGTTAGGACCATTAGCACTGCCCCTAGCAGAGAACCCACGACAATCGGAAAGATATCAAGCGCGGCAGTCACAACGACTCCGAGACCGATGAGCACGGCAATCCCAGCTTTGTCTCGGCGAGCTAAATCGATATCTCGCTGGCTGAGGACCAGGAAGTCATGACTCGAATGTAAGCCTGACAAACTCTGCTTCGGACCTTGCACTAAGAGCACGTCGCCGAACCTTAGCGGCATATCTGACAGGCGCTCGCGCGCGAGGTCGGCACCACCGCGACGGGTTGCCAAAACGATCGCGTTGTATCGCTGCTGAAATCTCAATTCCTTGAGGCTCGAGCCGACTAAGTCTGAATTTGAGGTGATTAAGAGTTCCGTGACTCCCTCTTCATCGTCACTATCTTTTGTCTGGTTCTCGTAGGCAGGGCTTACCCGATTGAACTTAATCTCTGGCAGTATTTCGATTCCTTTCTCGTCTTTGATCTGCAGCAGGTCGCCCAAGCTAGCTTGGACCAAGAGTATGTCTCCAGCTTTCAGGGCTCTACGACCGAAGGGCTGAAAAAAGCGAGCGCTGCCGCTGATTATCTCTAGCACATCGATATCGAACCTTTGATGGGGGCAGCGCTCGCTGCGTTTCAAGCAACTTGAGGCGACAGTCTGACCGATTAGCGTCGAACCAGGAGTAATTACAATCTCGCTAATGTATCGATCTGCCGCGCTGCTGGAGCTAGTCTTGACATCTATCTGCTTGCGATTTGGTAAAAGGGCCGGTGCGACAAACGCTAAATAAACCAGCCCCACCAAGAAAGCGACCACTCCTAGCCTCGTGAACTGAAAAATCGAAAACTCGCCATACCCCAGCTGCTTGGATATGCCACTCGCCAAAATGTTCGTGGAAGTGCCGACGACAGTAACCGTTCCTCCCAAAATCGTGATGTAGGAGAGCGGAATCAAAAGCTTGGATGCAGATATCTTTTCTTTAGTGCACCAATCTTCGACGATTGGCAAGAACACTGCGACAACGGCAGTATTATTGATGAATGCTGTTATCGGGCCAGCAATCGCTCCTAGTGTCATAATCTGTCGAGAGGGATGTTTGCCTCCCCATCTCAACAGGAGATTATTTACCTCTTGGATGGCGCCGGTGCGGGAGATTCCCGCACTGAGAATAAACATCGCCATCACAGTGACGGTGGCAGGATTGCCGAAGCCGGAAATTCCTTCCTCTGGAGAAACGAGCCCCAACACCATCAGAAGAGCGGTCGTCGAGAGTGCGACGACATCCAAAGGCAGCCATTCGCCGATACAGCAAACCAGGGCGAGAGCAACCACGCTAAGCGTGAGCACGATAGAAGTGAGCATTGGGGACTCACCCGTCGGCATCGTAACCATCAGAAGGTTCGCGAACTTGTCTGAATAGAGCATCGACCTAATGGTTATCTATGAATGGGATGTCAAAGGAGCGAGCTGTCTGGAGCCACAGGCGCTCGATACGACTCCACTGGCCTTACAACCCTTGGGACAGGTTGGTGCGGTTGAGAGCAATAAAGATTTCCGCAAACAGAAGCCCGGAGAGCTGATAGGTACAAAGTCGCCTTCCGTACTGAGACCGCAATGACTGAATCCTGAGAAAGCTATGAGAGCCCCCACCTCGACTCGGGCAACGGAACACAGACCCTAGCATCTGTGGTTTTTCCCTGACAATCTCGAGAGCAAACATCGTTTGATTGAGATCTAGATCTGTTGTTTAATGCGATCGACGTAAGCAAAAGTCTGTTTTAAGATCCGCCAAACGAATCGGTGCAAAGAAGTAAAAGTCACCTCCTTTACTGCCAGCCTGGCTTTATATTTGTTTGGCAGGACGAGAGCATCCCTAAAAATTTGGCCTGCGCAAGAACTATCGTTAGCTTTAGACCTTAGAGTTAAAGATATAAAAGGTTCGTACGACAGTCGCAGTGATTTCCAACACTCCCAATGTAGCAATAGTGACAGATGACAAGATCGGCTTGGGGAATTTCAGCCACGAAGGATCTCGATATTTTCATGAATTAAAGAGGAAATACGGACCACTCACGCATACTTATCTACCATTTATCCCGATCCCGATCAATATTCCTAGCGATGGTTGACGAACCGGGCGATGAATGGAGCTAAATTGCAGCACTAACGAAGCGGACCGAACCAAAGGTACTACAAGCCTTTCGGTAGCCCGAGAAATTTTGCCAGTTACCGATATGAAACCGATATGAATGTGACGCTGACAATTGCTCGAATAGACGTGCCTGCGCGGCTCAGCTGGAGTTCCGGCAGCAGGTATTGGGCTCGATGGCACTGTTTTCACGAGCCCGAGGCCGCGACAAAACTACCTACTTAAAAGCCCGTAAGGTGATTGATATGCGTCGGCCGCTAGATTTCTTTGAGGCCGGGATTTCGTGAGTCCAAGCGAGGTTTGTAGCGTGGGGCACGATGAAAACCCGTCCTGGCGAGGTGAGAAAGTCTTGGAATCCTTTGCCCTGCCAGGGCCGCAAACGAAAAATGCGCGCCTCTCCTAGAGAAATCGTCACGATTGGTACGCCGACAATTAAATCTGTGGTGGTGTCGCGATGCTTGCCCATGTAGTGACCGAGCTTGCCATCATACCAGTTGAGCAAGAGGCCATTGAGGCGACAATCGATCGCCTTTTGGCTCCACTGCCAAAACCGTCGTAGCTCCTCAGGAACGGGCCGCGCCAAGTTACAGTTGCCGGTGTATCGATAGGTTTTATTGTAAGCTTGCTGCCAGCGAGGTGTTTTGACGGCTTTGCCTAAGACTTTAATCGTGTGGAAATCCTCAGGATGCAAGTTCCAAAGAGCTGTAAATTCTGACGGCGACGGCAGTAAGTCTTTTGGTAAAGTTCCCGTCCATAGGTGAAATTCTTCATCTAGAACGATACGCTCGAAACCAACGTACATGAGTGCAAACTCTAAAATCCCAGATCGGCTTTAGCGGCTTCGGCCGCAGCAAAGAGGTCCGCATCGGGCAGCTCTTCCCAAATGGGCTCGGCGATCTCGGCATAAAATTTTTGGTCGTAGGCACGGGTGCGCACGACCACCGGCATGGGTACGGCATGGCCCAAGATTAACGCCTGTTGCTTGGAGTCGAGCTTGGCCAAAACCGAGCGCAAATTTTGCCCGCCGGAAACGCCCGTGAAAATAGCTTCGATGTCTTTGTCGTCGTTGAGCAAGCAGGTGATGCGGGTGCCAACTTGCGACATGACCTCCGGATCGATGCCTGAAGGGCGCTGGTCGACCACGAGCAGTGTCACGAAATATTTGCGCATCTCGCGGGCGATCGTGCCAAAAATTGTCTGATGGACGATCGCCGAATCCAAAAAACGGTGGGCTTCTTCAATAACGATGACTAGCGGCCGCGGCCGCAGGGCTGGATTTTTGGATTGGAGAAATTCCTCTGATTTGCGCACGTAGGAGGCATGGATGCGCCGGGCGATCATGTTGGTTGCCAGCATGTAGGAGAGCATGTTTGACTGGGTGCCAAACTCAATAACCACGTGCTTGCCCGCATCGAGAGACTCGAGCAAGCGCGCAATGTAGTTGTGCGGGCAAGCCGAACGAATGTATTTCAGGCTGTCGAGGCGCATGAGCTTGCGCTGCAGCGCTGTAATCGAGCCTGCATGACCTTGCTTTTCCTCACAGAAGAGTTTGATATCTTCATTAGTCATATTTAGCAGCCGCACGATCCAGCTTTTGCCAAATTCGGAGAGCAAGATATTGGCATTGTCTAAGCTGGCATCGGAGAGACCCAGCTCGCGGCTGACTAGGCGCAGATCTTCGATTTCAATTTGGTCGTAGCTGAGGTAAAGCTCCTGGGCGTCGCGCACGCCCCGGCGCTTGGTGGAGTCGGGATCGAGGGTGTAAATTTCGACCTGGCCGGGAAAGAGCTGGCGCAAGCCCTTGACCGTGCTGAATCCTTTTCCTTCGCGGACGGCTTCCCAACCGTATTCGGAGTGCATGTCAAAAATGAGATTCACCGCCGCTTGGCGGCGAATGATGCCCGAGAGCAACAGGCGCGTCAGAAATGACTTACCCGTACCGGATTTACCGAAAACGCCATTGCTGCGCTCGACGAAGGTGTCCAAATTCAAGCAAATGGGCACATCCATATCCAGGGGTTGCCCGATTGTGAAATTACGTCGATGGGGATCGTCCTCCCAGCCAAATACCGCCCGAAAATCTCGAATGCTGGCCTCGTAAACTTGGCTGAAGTGGCTGGGGATGGTCTTGACGGGCAGCAGCTCCATGGCGTCGCTGCTTTGAGCGGTGTAAGAAGCCAAGCCGTTGGTGCGACCAGTAGGCGTCGTCGCAGGGGGTGGCATCTCTTCTGGGACGGGGGTAAACATGAGCATGGGTGCTAGGGTCACCATGCCGTAGGTACTGCTGCCTGCCAGAACTTGCCGCAGCAGCTCGTCGCTCGGGTCGGGCGGATCGGCAATCACGCGGGCGCTGCTCGCTCCGAGGGCAACGTCGGTGAGCAAGCAAAAGAAACGCGATCGCAGCCCTTGCACTACCAAGAATTTCCCCACGCGCATCTCTTCGACCGACACATCCGGATGCAGGCGCACCTCCAGACCCTGGGTTAGAGAGCCTTCTGTAATCGAGCCGAGGGGGCGATCGGGGGAATGATTCATCGCGATGCGGGAAAACTCGCTCTATAATTGGCAAACTTTTTAAAAAAAGTCGATCGCAGCTGCATTGCAAGATCGGCAAGCCTGGCAAGTTGCTGGCAAGTCGGCAAGCGCGTTGCTCGGGCACCACCACGGCCGAGAAAATCTCTCGATCGCAAGTTGGTACGCAGCTACCACTAGTTAACCACAAACGTACTAGCAGCGCTGCACGCTGCTGCAAAGTAGCGATAAATTCAATGGCGGCGATCGAGCCGGCCGAGCTGGGATTCAGGCCGTCGTCGCCAGCTTGCGGTCCTCATTGCCCCCAGACTTGCCGGCTTTCTTGTCGCGCTTTACTTCTCCCGACTCGGCCGCTCGCGCCAGGAGCGCGTCGGCAAAGGCCAGGGCATCTGCTGCCGAGTGCCCGCCGGCAAGCTGAGCTAGCTCCTCGCGCCGGTCGTCGATGCCCAGGGCAGTCGCGCGCACGTAGGTGCGCTCGCAGGCTGCTGTTGGCGTTGCTGGGGATGGGGCGGCAACATGCTTTTCAACCCGCAAGTGCGTATCGGCAAGTGCCGCAATCAAAGGTTGGTGGGTCACGCACAGAATTTGGTGGCCGGCCGACAACTGCAGCAGTTTTTCGCCGATCGCCCGCGCCACGCGCCCAGAGACCCCCGCGTCAATTTCATCGAATACCAGCGTCGCCGGCTGATTGCGATCTTGGCTCAAACAGGTTTTCAAGGCCAGCAAAAATCGACTCATCTCACCGCCAGAGGCGGTCTCAGCGAGGGGCTTGAGAGCTTCGCCAGGATTGGGGCTAAAGCGAAACTCCACCGCATCGGCACCGTTGCGCCCGGGTGCGACGGTGGCAATCGCGCAATTAAATTGCACCTTGGCCATCGCCAGAGGCTCGAGCTCGGCAACAAGCTGGGTTTCCAGGCGAGCTGCCGCCGCGTGGCGCAACCGCGACAAGTCCAGACAAGCAGCCTCTAGCGCTTGCTGGCATTCGCGAGCCTGGGCTTCGAGGCGCTCGAGGGAGTCTTCTTCGGTGGCAATTGCCGCAAGTTCGTCGCCCACGCGAGCTGCTAGGTCGATTGCCTCGGCTAGGGTCGGGCCGTACTTGCGGCAAATTTGCTTGAGTTGGTACAAGCGGCTTTCGACCTCGGCTTGGCGGGTGGGGTCGGCCTCGAGGCGATCGCCGTAAGCCCCGAGCTGCCGACCGGCCTCGATAACTTGGGACGTAGCCTCGCGCACCAGATCTAGGACGCTCTCTAAGGCGCGGTCGTGGCGGCTGGCATCGGTCAGAATGCCCTCGACCTCAGCTAGCAGGTCGGCTACGGCCCAGCCGCGCTCGCCATCATTTTGGTAGAGAATCTGATAGGCGCGGTGGCTCTGATTTTGCAATTCGGCCGCGTGAAGCAGGCGATCGTGCTCTTGCAGCAGATCTGTTAGCTCTTCGGGATCTTCGAGGGCCGCTTCTGCGAGCTCGCGGGCCTGAAATTGCAGCAGATCCAGCCGTTGTAGGCGCTGGCGCTCCCCCGCACGCCGCCGCTCGAGGGCTTGCCAGGCTTGCCGCGCGGCCTCATGAGTCCTTGCTACGACCTGCCGCTGCCGCCGAATGGAGGCGCCGCCGCAGATATCTAGAAGTTCTCGCTGGCGGGTGGCATCGACGAGAGAAACTGTTTGGCCTTGAGCGGTAATTTCGACAAGCTGGGCGCGCAGCTCGCGCATGACCTGGCGATTGGCCAAGATACCATTGATGCGCGATCGCGCCCGCAAGCTGCCATTTTTGCCCAAGACGAGTTCCCGCGAGCAAACCAAACTCTCGTCTTCGAGCAGCTCGATATCTCGGGCCTGCAGCCAATTTTTAAGATCGGGCGTCAGCGCAAAAGTCCCCTCAACGGTGGCACGCTGCGCGCCAGTGCGAACGTAGCGGGCACCGACCTTGCCTCCTAAAGCTGCATCTAGAGCGTCGAGGACGATCGACTTGCCCGCGCCAGTTTCGCCGGTCAGGACATTGAGTCCCGAGCCGAACTCCAGCTCGAGGCGGTCGATCAGAGCAAAATCTGCGATTCTGAGGGCGAGTAACATTTGCTTGCCTGGTGCTGCCTAAGACAAATGTACCAGATGAAATTTCCCCCGGCAAAGTCTCCCGGCGCTAGTTATTTTGCGCCTCGGCGGCAGCTTGGGAGAGACGCTCCTCAGCAGTTTCCATAACCCCTTGGAAATTTTCCAGGATTTCGCCGGGATAGGCCTCGAGAATTTTGGTCGAGAGAGAAATCCGGCTCTTCCACTCGTCAAGCTCGGCGATAACGACTTTCACTTCGGTGCCGACGGGCAAAAAGGACTCGAGAGAATCCGTGCGCTTTTGGCTGATTTGCTTGACGTGCAGCAACCCCGTGACGCCCTGTAGGTCTACAAACGCTCCGTAGGGCTTCAGGCTCACGACCGTCCCCGTCATCAGGTTGCCGGGGATGAGTTGGCTCATGAGGGCGGCTCGAGCAGCCTCCCGCTGGGACAGAACGAGCTTGTTGCGCTCGCGGTCGGCTTCGATAATTACGACCCCCAGGGTTTGGCCGTTGAGGCTCTCGAGGTCTTCGTGGCGGCCGACGAGCTGCGATCGCGGGATAAACCCTCGCAAGCCCCGGAAGTTACAGGTGAGGCCGCCACGGTTGCTGCCGGTGACTTTAACCTCGAGGACTTTTTGCTTCTCCTGAAGCTCGCTGAGGCTGTCCCAGACTTCCTGAATCAGGAGCTGACGGCGGGAGATCCGCACTTGGCCGTCGGCGTTTTGCTCGCTGGTGACCAGGAATTCAAATTCTTCTTCCAGGGGCAGTTCGGCTGCTAAATCTTCAACAGCATCTAAAGCTGCATCTTGGCGGCTGACAAACCCCGGTGACTTGCCACCAATATCGACGAGAGCACCATCTGAGAGGTATTCCACGACGCGCCCGCGCACGACTTGACCCCTTTGGGATTGGTAGTCGTAGCTTTCGAGAGCTTTGGCGAAATCGTCGCGAGAGAAGGCAGTTTGTGAGTTCATTGTTGCTTGCAGGCTGGCCCTATAGATGCGGGCTAGCGATTTCTCTGTATGTCTGAGTCTAACGATTGCCCTGGGGCAGGAACGATTCTTTAAGTTAGCTCGATCCGAGCGTCGCGGGGGTTTATTTTGCTAGGGGTCCCAGCAATAGGCGTCTGAGGGTGGGCAGCTTGCCTGCGTAGGGCGGATAGCGCAGGTGCAAATCCAACCAAAATGGCTTGCGGAAAATGCTTTTCCGGTGGGAGAAAGCATCGAAGCTGGCTTTGCCGTGATAGGTCCCCGTGCCACTGTTGCCAACGCCGCCGAAGGGCAGCTCGGGGGAGTTGTAGTGCAAAATTGTGTCGTTGACGCAGGCACCCCCAGAACTGGTGCCCTCTAAAACGCGCTGTTGCCGGGCGCCATCTCGAGAAAAAATGTAGAGCGCCAATGGCCTGGGCTGGGCATTGACTTGGGCGATCGCATCTTCTAGGTCGATAAAAGTCAGCACGGGCAAAATCGGCCCGAAGATTTCTGCTTGCATGATCGGATCTTCCCAGGTCACCGCCGTCAGGATCGTGGGTGCGAAGTAGCGTTGTGCCGCGTGCCGCTGGCCGCCTACGAGAACTTTGCCGGGTTCGAGAAGTGCTTCGAGCCGCTCGAAGTGAGCGTCGCTGACAATGCGCCCGTAGTCAGGGCAGGTCGCCGGGTCGTCGCCGTAGAATTCATGCAAGACGGCTTCGAGACCGGCCATCAAAGGCTCGAAGCTCTCTTGATGCACCAAGAGATAGTCCGGGGCAATGCAGGTTTGCCCGGCGTTGAGAAACTTGCCCCAGACAATGCGGCGTGCCACCGTTTCGATGGGCACCTCCCGATCGACAATGCAGGGGCTTTTGCCACCCAGCTCGAGGATAGTCGGCGTCAGGTGCCGGGCAGCGGCGGCCAGGACAATCTTGCCGACAGCGGGGCTACCGGTAAAAAAGATGAGATCGAAGCGCTCGGCCAACAGGTCTTGAGCGATGGCCTTGTCACCACAAACAGCACTGACGTAGTGGGGCTCGAAAGTAGCCGCAACCAGCTCTGCGAGCACCTCTGCAGTTTTAGGCGCGAGTTCTGAGGGCTTGATCGTCGCGCAATTGCCCGCTGCGATCGCCCCAATCAAAGGACTAATCGCCAACTGCAAAGGATAGTTCCAGGGAGCAACAATCAGCACGACCCCCAGCGGTTCTGGGACGATTTCCGAGGTGCCCGGCAACAATACCAGGGGGGTTCCCACTCGCTTGGGGCGCGTCCAGGCCCCAAGGCGATCGATGGCGTAGTCAATTTCTGCCAAACAGTAAATTGTCTCGGCGGTCGCGGCCTCAAGTTCGGGCTTGCCGAGATCGGCCGCCAGCGCCGCGATCGCATCAGATTCGCGAGCGACAATCGCTTGCCGCAGAGCCCGAAGTTGGCGCAGGCGAAACGCCAGAGTCCGAGTCTCGCCGCTGCTAAAAAAATCGCGCTGTTGCTGGATGAGAGCGGGGATCGGTGGGGGCATCGTTCGGGCCGAGTGTCGCAGGCTAAAAATTAAGATGCTTCGGAGGCTGCTGCGATCGTCGAGGCAGAACCGGCGAACTCTGGTAACGACACCGAGAAGGTACTGCCTTGGCCGGGCTCGGAGACCACAGTGATATCGCCCCCGTGGCTTTGGGCGATGCGCTTGGCCAGGTGCAAGCCCAACCCGCTCCCCGTGTGCTTGTGTTTGCCTTGGCGGAAGCGCTCGAAGATCTGCGTGCGGTCTTCGGGAGAAATGCCCGGGCCACTGTCGGCCACAGTCACGATCCAAGCTGATTCTCGGACTGCGATTGTCACTTTAATCCAACCCGCATCGGTAAACTTAATCGCATTACCGACCAAGTTGGTAAACAAGCGGTGCAACTCCAACCGATCGCCGTGCGTTAGAATTTCGCGATCCTCCGGCCAAGTTTGCTCTAGCACTAGCTTTTTTTCGTCGGCAAGGGGGGCAAGCTCCTGGCAAATTTCAACGACGAGCTGTCGCAAATCGACCGGCAAGAAGTTAAAGACTTTACGCCCCTCCTCGAAGCGATAAACCTCGAGCAAGGTGTTGACCATCGCCAGGAGGTTGCGATTGCTGCGCGACATCGTGGCTAGAGCCTCGGCCATTCTGGGGGGCACCTCGCCCAAAACACCCTGCAGGAAAAGACCCAGCATGCGGTCGGCCGCCACCAGTGGCGTGCGCAGGTCGTGAGTGAGGCGAGAGACAAAATCAGCCCGCTGCTGAACGATTTCATCTCGCTCGTCGACAGAGCGCTTCAGGCGCAGCAGCGATCGCACGCGAGCCAGGAGTTCGTCAATTTCTACGGGCTTGCGGATAAAATCGTCTGCGCCTGCATCGAGGCCGCGCACCACGCTCGGTTTGTCGTAAGCCGTAATCAGCAAAATTGGAATGAAAGGTAGCGAACGGTCGGCGCGCAGCTTGGCGGTAACCTCAAAACCATCCATTCCTGGCATCATCACGTCGAGCAAGATTAAATCTGGCGGCACCTCCGCCACGGCTGCCAGGGCGCTGGGACCATCGCGGGCCTCGACTAGCTCGTAGCCCTCACCCTCAAGGATGCTCTGGACCAGCAAGAGATTGTCTGGAGAGTCATCTACAACCAAGATGCGATCGGTGCGTTCGCGAGGGGCCATGCCACACAACAGAAGAAAAGTCTCGGAACTTGCAATGCTGCTCGTGATTGCGACTTTAGGGAGTCCTTACCAAGAGTGCATCCCCCACGCGAAAGATTCTGGAGGCTGTCGTCGGTAACCTTTGCTTGCGGTCGACTGGCCGACTGCCCGTCGCCGCACGACCGTTGAGAGCCCGAATCAGAGACACCATCAGCCCCGGAGAGGATATCGAAACCTTAAGAAAAGTCAAAAGTGAGAAATGTGAATTTATCTATAGTTCACCCTGGCCGCAGTGGATTCGGCTCTCAGAGACTGTGCCGCGGGCCTTATAATCTTCACCAGGATTCTTAACCTTGCACCAAAGGTTCTTCACGAATCTTAGGCGTGACTATAGCGATTGCTACCTTTTAACAATGCCCCGAATTCTCGTCATCGATGACGACCCGGCAATTTCCGAGCTGGTGTCGATCAACCTGGAAATGGCCGGATATGAGGTAAGTCCCGCAGAAGATGGTATCAAGGGTCAGGCCCTGGCCGTCCAGCTGCAGCCCGACTTGATCGTGCTGGATTTGATGCTGCCACGCGTTGATGGTTTCACCGTCTGCCAGCGCTTGCGTCGCGACGACCGCACGGCCGACATCCCGGTTTTGATGCTTACAGCCCTCGGTCAGACGCAGGACAAGGTTGAGGGGTTCAACGCTGGTGCAGACGACTATTTGACCAAGCCCTTTGAGGTTGAGGAGATGCTCGCGCGCGTCAGGGCGCTGCTGCGGCGGACCGATCGCATTCCGCAAGCCGCCAAGCACTCAGAAATCCTGAGCTATGGGCCGCTGACGCTGGTGCCAGAGCGCTTTGAGGCTATCTGGTTTGGCGATACGGTCAAGCTCACTCATTTGGAGTTCGAGCTGCTGCACTGTCTGCTGCAGCGTCACGGCCAGACTGTCTCCCCGAGCGAGATTCTCAAGGAAGTTTGGGGCTACGATCCCGACGATGACATCGAGACGATCCGCGTTCACATTCGGCACCTGCGCACCAAGCTCGAGCCCGAGCCTCGCCACCCGAACTACATCAAAACGGTCTACGGTGCTGGCTATTGCCTCGAGCTTCCCAATGATGACTTCGTTGGCAGCGCCTCTGCTAGGAGCCAACAATCGGTGTAGTAGTCGCACGTGACGTTTAGCCTGGCTGTGCTCGGCATTAGCTACCGCTCGTTGAGTGAGGGCTTGTAGGGGCGCGGCTAGGTTTTCAATCGATTTAGCTACATCTGGCGCTGCTTTATGGAAATCGCCCGCCTACCGGTACTCTCAGATAACTACGTCTTCGTGTTGTATGACCGGACTGCCGGGCTGGCTGCAGCTGTCGACCCAGCCGTTGCCGAGCCGGTCTTAGAGCTTCTC
The DNA here is from genome assembly GCA_964435975.1 of uncultured bacterium. Taxonomy (GTDB): domain Bacteria; phylum Cyanobacteriota; class Cyanobacteriia; order Cyanobacteriales; family Rubidibacteraceae; genus CAYTBI01. The sequence continues at coordinate 87,633 of CAYTBI010000006.1, read as the reverse complement.
GAGAGCCACCAGCTCCGGCTGGCGGCTATTTTGAACACCCACCATCACCCGGATCATGTTGGCGGCAATCGCCAGCTATTGGCCCGCTTCCCGCAGGCTCGAGTATACGGTGGCGCCGAAGACCGGGGTCGCATCCCCGGGCAGACAGACTTCTTGGTTGCAGGCGATCGCCTCACCTGCGCCGGCCGCGAAGCCGAGGTCTTCTTCGTTCCCGGTCACACGCGCGCCCACATCGCTTACTATTTTCCACCCGCTGCCGGTGAGGGCACGGGCGAGCTATTTGCCGGAGATACCCTCTTTGCAGGGGGCTGCGGGCGCTTATTTGAAGGCACCCCCGCTCAGATGGTCGAATCCCTGGCCCAGTTGCGGCAGCTGCCCGACACGACCCGGCTCTGGTGCGCCCACGAGTATACTTTACGAAACCTCCAGTTTGCTCGCGCCGTCGACGGGGCCAATCGCGACCTGCAAGCTCGGCTGGCTGCAGTAGAAGCCGCCCGCCAAGACCTACAGCCGACCGTCCCCTCCGAACTGGGGGTAGAGAAGCTGACGAACCCCTTCCTGCGCTGGGACGCGCCCGCTCTCCAGGAAACTACCGGCATTCGGGAGCCCGAGCGAGTTTTCGCACGGCTGCGCGGCATGAAAGATCGCTTCTAGGGCCCGGGAGGGCTTTTCCGGACCGCCCTAGGGGCAGAAGAAGCCACTTTGCTTGTCTCCCTGGCAAGAGGTATTGTTGAACTGACAGCTCTTCGAGGTCCGGATCCCATGCTCGCTCCACCCATTGGCTTCACCCCGCCGCCAGCACCTCAAACTTTAGATCTCATGCCGTCTGGAGTTGTAGCTGGCGGCCCTCGCGGCCTCTCACCTAACGAGATGGGGCGATCGCGGCCGAGCCCGGTGGAACCGACTGGAATTCCCACCCAGTCCCCTGGCAAGGCCCGATTGCGGGCTCCTAGATGAAAGGTAGCCCTCGGCAGAACCGGCAGTTGTGGCGTGGCATCGCGACGCTCCTGCTGGCAGCGGCTGTGGCAACAGGCACGATTGCATCTGGCAGACTGAGTCTAGTCCGTCTGCTCGAATGGTCGATTTCGGACCAGTTTTTTCAGTTGCGCCCGCTGCCATCGCGCGATCGCCGCCTCGCCATCGTCACCATTGGCGAGGCAGACCTCCGATACCTCGGCGATTGGCCGATATCCGACCGCATTATGGCGCGGCTGCTGCGCCGCATCGCCGCTGACGAGCCTCGGGCCATCGGGCTCGACATTTACCGCGATATTCCCGAGCCGCCCGGCCATCAAGAGCTGCAAAGATTATGGCAGCAGCTCCCCAACGTTGTGGGCATCGAGAAAGTCGCCCCACCGCCTATTGCCCCGCCCCCTTTTTTGGACGCTCGAGGCCAACAGGTTGCAGCCAGCGACCTCTATCTCGACCTCGATGGTAGGATTCGTCGGTTCATCTTAACCATCGGCGGACAAGAAACACTGGGTATCCGGCTGGCTCGGCTATATCTTCAAGAAGAAGGGCTCGAGCTAGAAGCGATTGACGAAACGCGTAAAATCTACCAGCTCGGGCAAGCCACCTTCTACCCCCTACGCCCCGGCGAAGCCGCTTATCAGGCTCGCGAGGTGGGGGGAAGCTATCAGATTCTGGCCAATTATCGCGGGGACTGGCGCGACAGCTTCCCGATCGTACCGCTGCGTGCTGTCCTGCCCGACTTGGATTCCGAACCTGGCGGCGCGCTCTCCCAGACCGTACTACCGGCAAATTTCTTCCACGACCGACTGGTTCTCATCGGTGCGGAGGCCCCTAGCCTCAAAGATACCTACCTCACGCCAGCCAGCAGTCAGTGGTTTTCTGCAGGGGACTTAACGCCGGGGGTCGCCATTCATGCCAGTCTGGCCAGCCAAACGATCGCCGCCGCTCTCGACGGGCGACCTTTGCTGATGCCCCTGCCGCTGTGGGCCAATCGCCTCTGGATTGGAGGCTGCGCTCTGTGCGGTGCGATCCTCGCCCGGTATTTTTTGGGCGCTCGCGTGGCCGGCTGTATCGGTCTGCTAGCACTTTTAGGGGCGACCGTTGTCGTTCCTTTTGGTGGTTTTTTAAATGGGTGGTTGATGCCTATCTTCAAGCCAGCCGCCGCGGCCACGATCGCCGCCGCGCTCGGAGTTGGCCTTAGCTTTTGGGAGCGCCTGCAGCAGTCCTACCGAGATTTAGAAAAATCCAACCAAACCCTAGAGACCAAGGTCGAGCAGCGGACCCTCGAGCTTGCTGCTGCCAATGCAGCCATAAGCAAGCTCAACAGAGAACTCCAAAAAGAAAACCTGCGCCTAGAAGCCGAAATTGATATCACTCGCAGGATGCAGCAGTTGATCTTGCCCAAGGCCGAGGAACTCGAGGCAATCCCCGGACTCGATGTGGCCACCTACATGAAGCCTGCAACTGAAGTCGGAGGAGACTACTATGATGTTTTTGCTCGCGGCCCAGACACGCTCATTTGCATCGGAGATGTGACCGGACACGGCCTCGAGAGCGGTATCCTCATGTTGATGGCGCAAACCGGGATTCGCGCCCTAGCCGAGAGCAACCTCACCGACCCAGTGAGGTTCCTCGACACGCTCAATCGCACCCTCTACAACAACTTGGTCCGCATGAATTCTGAGAAGAATATGACCCTGGCGGTGCTGGTTTATCGCCAGGGGCGACTGCAGATTGGCGGCCAGCACGAGGAGGCGATCGTCGTGCGCTCTGAGGGTCATTACGAGCGCGTCGATACATTGGATTTGGGATTTCCCATCGGGCTAGATGCCGATATCGCCGCATTCATCTCTCAGCAAGAACTGATACTTGCGACCGACGACATCGTTCTTCTCTACACCGATGGCATCACCGAAGCAGAAAGCCCCGGTCGCTCTCGGTACGGCATCGAGAGACTTTGCGAAGTCGCCTGCCGACATCGACATGCGAGCGCCCAAGGCATTGTAGATGCAGTCATTGCCGATGTTCGCGCCCATATCGGCCACCAGCAGGTCTACGATGACATTACCTTGGTGGCGCTCAAACAGTTACCCCTGCCAGCCGCTTAAAGTGGCACCAGCAGCACATTCCACAACCCAGCACAGTAGAGTTAGGCCACTAACGATGCGACTTTCCGTCCTCGACCGCTACATAATCGCTGAATTTTTTCCGCCTTTTTTGTTCGGTCTGGGAATTTTCCTGTCCGTCGGCCTATCTGTCGGAGCAGTGTTCGAACTCGTGCGCGAGATAGCCGAGTCGGGGCTAGATCTCACCATCGCCGTTCGAGTTTTGGCTCTGCGAGTGCCGCAGTTTTTGGCCTACGCCTTCCCGATGTCTACGCTGCTAGCCACCTTGATGGCCTACGGGCGCCTGGCCAATGACAACGAGATCGTTGCCCTGCGCAGTGCTGGGTTCGGAATCTATCGACTCGCAGTGCCCATTCTCGTGGTGAGTCTCGTCGTGACGGGCTGGACGTTTGCTTTCAACGAGACCATCGTACCCGAAGCAAATTTCCGCAGCCGCAACATTCTCAGCCTGGCTGCAGGCAGCTCCCGGCTGCCGCTGCAGAGAAGCAATGTCTTGGTTACTCAATTCGACGATCGCCCCGGCAGCGATGACGAGCGCCGGGTTTTGGCGCTCTTTCTCTATGCCGAGCAGTTTGATGGCGAGCGCCTCTTAGGAGTCACGGCAATCGATCGCAGCAGCCCCGATCTAGAGCGCATTGTCAATGCCGCCTCGGCGCGCCTCGATCCGGCCGCGAACCTGTGGGAGTTTTACGATGGCACCATGTATCTGGTAGCCCCCGATGCGTCCTATCGCGACGTCATTCGCTTCAACCGTCAAACCCTGAGCCTGCCGCGATCGCCCCTCGATTTCACCAAGCCGAATCGGAACTTCGAGGAGATGAATCTCCTGCAGGCGATCGAGAGCCTCGAGGTAGTGCGCGCCGAAGGCAAGGATGCCAAACTTCGCAAGCTGCAAGTCCGCATCCAAGAAAAAGTCGCATTTCCCTTTGTCTGCTTCGTCTTTGGGACGATTGGCACTGCTTTAGGCGTCAACCCAAGCCGCATGAATCGCGCGACAAGCTTCGGCATCAGCACGATGGCGATATTCATCTACTATCTACTCGCCTTTATGACCAGTGCCCTAGGCGTGGTCGGTGCGCTGCCCCCGGTCGTGGCGGCATGGCTCCCCAATATTGCCGGTCTCGGATTGGGGCTACTGTTGCTGCTGCGCACCGCTCGCTAGTTTTTGTTTTTTGATTAAGGGTGGATTCTCTGCCGATCGACTCAAATCGATCCGGTCGCTGGCGAACTCGACCGACTCTTCTGTACAGTTAAAATATGTTGTTGTAGAGTGATGGCGGTCACTTTACAAACTCTCTTATCGCCAGAGCTTCTAACCCGGGAAGGGCGGCCGCCGCAAGTTACCTCACATCTCACCGAAGGCATGCATATGACTGATTTTCCTCGAGACCGGCGGCTCACATGCAATCGCATTTTTCGCCACCTCCTGTTCTACTCACAGCAAGGCTTTAGCGGTCGGTTGGATGTCAGCCATGGTAAAACTGCTGGCTGGAGTGTTTACATGCACGAAGGCCGACTGACCTGGGCAACGGGCGGTCGCCATCCTCGGCGTCGGTGGCAGCGGCAATTACATCTGACAACCGGTCGCAAGGTAGATTCCGCTCGGATTGGCAACCACCACGACCCTTGCTGGGATTACTGGGAACTCCAACGACTGGCGGCCCTCGAGCTACCACCCGCGCAGGTCGCTGCCATCGTCCGGGGCATTCTGATGGAAGTCTGCTTCGATATCGTCCAAGCCTTCGAGCTACCCTTGGCTCCCAGTATCTTGAAGCACCACCAGCCGCTCTTGCCGCTCTCGCAACTCGCAGGCGTTGGTGATGGCTTGCAGGTGATGCCGGTGTCGCAGGGAATTTCTGCCGCTCGCTGCCTGCCAACGGCTTGTACGCCCTCAGCGCCACTAATGCAGCAGGAGACGCAAGCGGCCTGGCAGAGATGGGTCGAATTAGGGCTACTCGATGCGTCTCCCGATAGCGCTCCTTTGATTGGCGATCCCCAACGACTCAGCGAGCGGATACCGGAGAAGGCATTTCGCAACCTAAGCGCATTGCTCGACGGTCGTCGGACGCTCAGAGACATCGCGGTGAGGCTCAAGCACGGCAAAAGCCAACTCGGCGTTGGCAAGGCGTTGGCACCTCACGTTCGCCAGGGACTCATTACCTTTCGTCCGGTTGGCGATATTGGCGCGAGCCTGCCTGGCGGACCCGACAATCGCCAGAGCCCCTTTCTCCTCAGTGTTGGCTCGGCTTGGGGAGATCTCGGCGCAATCGAATCCCTGGTCGCTCGGTTGGGATATGCCTGCCGCGTCGCGGCCGACGGTGTCGGAGCTCTGCAAGAGCTGAGGTGTCCGAGTGCGCCCAAGCCGCTGGCGATTCTAGTTTCAGACGACCCGCCGCTGTTTTCAGCAATCGAGGTTTGCAAAATCCTGCGCCGCGTCGAGCGCCTGAGAGACGTTCCCATCGTGGTCTATGCTCCCGGCCATCGCGACCCCAAGCAGATGCGCGACGCCCTCCAGACCGGAGCCAACGAGTACTTTTTTGGCCCAGAGCTTGGTGAAGGACGCCTGCGCGTGCTTCTCGAGCGCTACAAGCGCCAGAACTCGACAATTGTTCGATCCAATCGCGAGACCCAGCAAGCAGAAGTCACTCGCCCCCACAAGCAGTCCGAAGCGCCGGTTGAGAAACCTGTCAAGAATGCCGAGCGCGCTAGCTCCGCGCCTGAAAACACTAAAGCGCGAAAGGCCTCTTCCCGACTTGTGGTGCTCGACGGCACGTGTTCCTCTCGGAATACGTTACTCGTGGATTGAACCTGCCAGCTCGTCGAGCAGCAGTCGGATCGTCCGGATCGGTATCCTACTAGCCTGAGGCCATGTCGTAAGATAACCCAATCGCACAATAGGGAGGCGGATGCAGCAGACATGAATCTTACCAGCGATGGAGGAGTGCTAATGCCTCCGGAGGCCGAACTTGAGGTTCTAGAGCATCTGCCCATTCTCCTTTCTGCATACGCAAGGCAAGGACAACCGATTTTCGCCAACGCTCTGGCTCGCAAGTACTACGGCCGATTGGCCACCGAAACCGATTGGACCGCCCGGTTTGCCCATGCCGCAGCTGCCGGGCGGGCGATAGTAGATCTAGAAAATTCCGGGAGGTTCGCTCTCGATACGCGGGTGCAAACCGAGTCGGGGACGCGCTGGCATCGCTTGCAGGGCTATTACCAGCCTTGGCATGGTGCGGGGGAGCGCGCCGCCGCCTTCTGGCTGCTCGAGCAAGATATCACCGACCTTAAAAAGGCCCAGGCAGAACTGCAGGAATCCCAAGACCGACTGCAGGAGATTTTCCCAGGGTTCGTGTCTTGGGTGAGCAAAGACTGCCAATATTTGGGAGTAAACCAACATTTAGCCGCTCTCTACGAGCTGAAGCCTGCTGACTTTGTGGGTCGAGAAGTCGGCTTCAACAGCCGCAATCCCAGATTCCGGCAAATGTTGGAGGCGTTTTTTGATTCCGCCGAGCGTCGCTTGCAGCAGGAGATTTCGGTGTCTGTCGGTGAGGAAGAGCAGCCTTACTTGCTGTTAGCGCAAAAGTCCAGAAACGCCGATCGCGCGGCCATCGTCGGCATCGATATTAGCGCCCAAAAAGCCGCTCGAGCCGAGTTGCAAGTAACGGTATCTCGATTCGAGGGCCTTCTGGATAACCTGCGTTTGGGGGTGTCGATTGTCGATGAGGACGGTCGCATTTTGTCGATCAACCAGGCCTTTTGTGACTTGTTTGCCCGAGGCGATACGCCGCACCGCTGGTCCGGACGAGACTTCATGGCGTTTGCTAAAGATCGTTACGATTGCTTTGCCGATCCTGAGGCTTTTCTGGACCGCCATCAGAAATTGAGCTCGAGCCAACAAAAAGAAGGTGTCTACAACGAAGAGCTACAACTCGAAGACGGGCGCACCTGGGTTCAAGATTGCGTGCCGATCTGGACGGGCGATCGCTATCGGGGCTATCTCTGGATGTTTCGCGATATCAGCGATCGCGTTCGCGCCCAACAGCAACTGCTACATAATGCCTATCACGACGCCCTGACTGGCTTGCCCAATCGCGCCTTTTTTCTAGAAAAGCTCCAAGCTGTCCTCGAAGCAGCCCGGGCAGACCCGAGTTATCGGTTTGCTGTTTTGTTTATCGACCTCGACCGCTTCAAGGTGGTCAACGATAGCTTGGGGCATTGGGTCGGCGATAAGCTCTTGGTAGATGTCGCCCGACGGTTGCGAGCTTGCCTGCACGATGGCGACATTTTGGCCCGCCTCGGGGGGGATGAATTTGCCATTTTGTTGCCAGATGTCAACTGCGAAAGCGACGCTGCCAGGGTGGCCGAGCTTATCATCGCCCGCGTGCGAGAGCCCTCGGTCGCTCGCGGGCGGGAATTCACGATTGGCTCGAGCATTGGCATCACCACCGGGACCGGCCAGTACGATACCACCGAAGAAATCTTGCGAGACGCAGATCTGGCGATGTATCAAGCTAAAAAGCAAGGTGGCGCGGGCTTTGCTTGGCTCGACCCCCAACTGCAAGCCCGCGCGCTGCGGCGCTTCGAGCTGGAGACCGACTTACGGCAAGCGATCGGCACCGAAGAATTGCTCCTCCACTATCAGCCCATCGTCGACCTAGACACTCACACCATTACTGGGTTCGAGGCCCTCGTCCGGTGGCAACACCCCACAGCAGGAATGATTTCTCCTGCAGAGTTTATCCCCATTGCTGAGGAGACCGGGGACATTGTCCCGCTTGGAGAGCAGGTTCTTTGGCTAGCTTGCCAGCAACTGCGGGCATGGCAAGCTGAGTTTCCGCAACTGCCCTCTCTGGCGGTCAATCTCAATGTTTCGGCCGTGCAACTGCGCCAGCCGGGCCTCGCGCGCTACTTCGAGCAAACCCTCAAAGAGACAGCGGTTGACCCCAAACACTTGAAGTTGGAGATTACTGAGAGCACGCTCGTGGGTCGGGGCACCCAAGAGTTAGCAGTCCTAAGCGACCTGCGCGCCTTGGGACTGATGCTGTGCATTGACGATTTTGGCACGGGTTATTCTTCTTTGAGTCGCTTGCATGAGTTTCCCGTCGATATCATCAAAATTGACCGGTCGTTTGTGTGCCGCTTGTGCGAGGGCGCGGCGCGCGGCGCCGGTCATGCCTTGGTGCAGACAATCGTCTCTCTGGCTGCAGGCCTCGGGGCAGGGACGGTCGCCGAAGGAATCGAAACCTCCACCCAATACCAGCAACTTCGCCAACTCGGTTGTATTCGGGGGCAGGGGTATGCCTTCGCGCCCCCGCTCGACCCAACAAGCGCGACTAATTATTTGCATCAGGGCCTTGCCAGCTTATCCTGTCAGGGGAGCCGATCGCTGCAAGCTGAGGAGATACACCCATGATGGCGATCGCCGCTGGGCTCGAAACGGTCAGACTACTCAACGTGGACATTGACAACCTTACCCAGGCAGAGCTATTCGCACGGCTTGCTCGGGGCGGGATCGTGTACACACCCAATGTCGATCACCTCAGCAAGCTCCAAACCGATGCCGAGTTCGCGCGTGCCTACCGCGCGGCCACGTACAAGGTTTGCGACAGCAAAATCTTGATGTACGCCGCGCAGTTTTTGGGGACGCCCCTCAAAGAGAAGCTCTCGGGTTCGGATCTGCTTCCTGCGTTCTGCCGTTATTTCAGCAGCGACCCTGAAACGCGCATTTTTTTGCTCGGTGGCATGCCTGGGGTTCCCGAAGCCGCTCGCGACCGCCTCAATGCCGCCAGCGAGCGCGAGATCGTCGTCGGGGCCTATTCGCCACCTTTTGGTTTCGATCGCGATTCGACAGAATGCGAAAAAGCGATTGCCTGTATTAATGCCTCGCACGCGACCGTCCTCGCTGTCGGCTTGGGTGCTCCCAAGCAAGAAAACTGGATTCACGCCCACAAACTCGAAATGCCCCACATCCGGACGTTCTTGGCTGTCGGAGCAGCACTAGATTTTGAAGCGGGCAATCGAGCGCGATCGCCACGCTGGATGAGCGAAGCTGGCCTCGAATGGCTCTACCGACTGTATCTGGAGCCAGGTCGCCTGTGGCGGCGCTATTTTATCGAGGGCACGCCCGTGCTGGGGTTGCTAGCCGCCCAAAAGCTCGGCCTCTACGAGCCCCCTGCGGGGGTCGGCCCGGTCGGTGCCGACCCCCGGCGAGCCGATCGTTTGGGGCCGCCCTTAGTTGCCGCGGGGTTGCTCGACAGCGAGCGTCTCGCTACAGCCAAAGCAGCGAGCGAAGCCGCGCCTCATCTTAGCTTTGGCGAGATACTCACTCGCGAGGGCTGGCTGAGCGCGCAAACTGTTGATTTCTTTGCCGAATGCTTGGAAACTTCTCTGGACTATTCGTTTGCGGCCCAACTGCAGGAGGCGGGATTGCTAGATGCCGAGCGCGCCACCCACTTGGCTGCGGAAACAGCCACCCCTGCCGAGAGCGCCGAGTTGGCGGTGGCGCGCGGCTGGCTCGCCCGAGACACTGCCGAGTTTTTCTTAGCGCGCGCGGCCGCAGCGCGCGCCTAGGGAGTGCCGGCGATCCTGCTGCTACTGCAGGGCTCTCCGGCCAAATCCATCATGCCCGGTCAATCTCTGCTGCTGCGCTCGGCTCGCCGAGCGCAGGCAAGGGCTGCCGGACGAAGGCATAGTCTTCCACGATGCGCCCGCCAAGGATATGCTCTTGCAGGACGCGCTCGATGACCTCGGGGGTGGCACTGTGGTACCAGACCCCGTCAGGATACACCAACAAAATTGGCCCCGCCTCGCACACGCGCAAGCAATTGGCCTTCGTCCGGAAAACACAGGTCGGGCGATCGCCGTTGGGTTTATCGAGCGAAAGCGCCTGCAAGCGCTTCTTAAGGTAGTCCCAGGACTCCAAGCTGGCTGCTTTGTCGCAACACTTTGGCTTGGTCTGGTCGGCACACAAAAAGAGGTGCCGACCGATGCGAGCGAGCGCGAGGGACTCGATGATTTCTGGGCGGGGCGCGGCAGAAGCAGGCGTGTTGGTGGGCTCGGTCATAGATTTTTGCGCTAGGAGAGGGCTGCCATACGGCGGGCTAGCGAGCGACGCGATTGAAGAGTACGTCTACATCATCCCGGCCGGGACCGACTCTGACCGAGGTTTCGACTTCCCTGTCGAGGGCTTCAGTTGCCCCCCACAGCGTTCCCGTAAAGGTGAAGGTAACGCTCCCGTCAGGATTCATGACGTGGGGTGCATCCTCAGCTTGGCCGTGCATGGCAAATTCGGCACTGTAGTTCTGCAGGCCGCCGTTGGCGCGCTCGGCCGCCATCCGGGCGTAGTTTTTAGCACGGTTGAGGTCGAATATCTCCCGAACTTCTTCGCGAGGGCTGTCAGTCGGCTGCTGCGCGATCGCAACGGGAGCAGACAGTATCAGGGCCAGAGATGCTAGGTAGGTCAGTTTCTGCATGGTGGTTTTTTCCCGATCTGGTTTTTTTGCCGATCTTGAAAGAGTACGAAAGGAGTTGGTTGCCGATTAGGGTCTAGCGAACGACACGATTATAGAGAAGGCGAATGTCACCATTGGGGGTGACATTAACGGAGGTCTCTACGGCGCGATCTTGGGCCTCGGTGGAGCCGAACAAAGTCCCACCGAAAGTGAAGGTCCAACTACCGTCGGGATTGGTTACGTAGGGAGCCTCAGTGGCAGGACCGTGCATCGCAAAATCAGCGCGATAGTCATTCAAGCCACCATTGGCTTGCTCGGCAGTTTGGCGAGCGTAATTCTTTGCTCGATTGAGGTCGATGGAATTCTGAATGATAATTTGGCCGGGATCTGGCTGCTGGGCGATCGCAACAGGAGCGACGCCCAGCAGCACCAGGGCGCTCGAGATGGCAAATTTTTTCATCTGCAATTTCCTCATCTAGGACAAACTCAAATTTACCAGGCTGGGAACTTTCAGTTCCTAGCATAAGACGCAATGGGCGCGAATGCCGACATAACTATAGACTCGCACGCTTCCATCGAGTGCTGGGGTACGCTCCGCGGCATCAAGTGAGCCCTTCTCGATAACTGAGAGTCTCTCGATAGGCCGTCGGGCCACGCACAAAAAATAACCAGTGCCTGTCTCCCAAGCCAAAACTTTTAGGACGAAGAGATTACAGCTTAATGTGAGTATCCTCGAGTTCGAACTGCCAATCAATACCACGCTGACGGTTGTCGATCGGCAGTTAGCGGCCTCGGACCGAGTTTGAGTTTCCCCGCACGACGGGATTCAGATATCCCAACAGGGCTTAGTCGGAACCAGGCGGACTAGCGAGAAAGCCATTTTGCAAGCGGGTTACCCAGGCTTCGTTAACGACTCTTCGTGCTTCTTCATGATTTGTGGTGTTTTGTGGCGGTCGGCTGAAGCGATCGCGCTAGAATGCGCCAGGCTTCTCGCAACAAGTTGCCCGAACATTTATGGAAAAAACTTCTGTCAGGAGCGATCGCGCTCCGGCCCCTGTCGGTCCCTACTCCCAAGCAATCGCTGCTGAGGGGCCATTCTTGTTTGTTTCCGGTCAAATTTCTCTCGATCCGACTTCAGGCGAGCTGGTCGGTTCGGGCGACATCCAGGCTCAGACTCGGCAAGTCATGGCTAACCTGGCTGCGGTTCTCCAGGCGGCTGGATTGGACTGGTCGGCTGTGGTTAAGACCACCATCTTCCTCACCGATCTAGAGGACTTTGCCGCCGTCAACACCGTTTATGGCGAGTTCTTTGCAGGCTCGACCCCGCCCGCCCGCGCCTGCATCCAGGTGGCACGGCTGCCGCGCGATGCAGCCATCGAAATCGACTGCATCGCGCGGCAAGTTGTTAAGTAAAGTTACGTTATTGACGTCATGCCAGCATACTGTCTTGACGTCCCGGAAGCCCATCGCTATTCTGTTCTCCATACCCGGGTGACAGAGTTATGAGTGATAGATCGGACAGGCAGCAAAGATCGGACAAGCGGAAATCGGACAAGCAAGGGCCAGATAAGCAAAAAGTTACGCTGTATCTGCCACTGAGCTTGCACCGACAAATCAAAATTCGGGCGGCAGTCGACTCTGAGTCGATGTCAGCGGTTGTCGAGAAGGCGATTGCTTTCTACATGTCTCACCCGGATCTTGTTGCCGAGGCAGAGGAAGCGCGATCCGTCGGGAAGACGTACCGAGTTTACGATTGCCCGGAATGCAGCAACGCCTTAATTTTCAGAGATGAGTGCTTGCAGTCGCTGCGCGGTCAGGTTGGTGCGATCGCCGACGAGCTGACTGCCAGCTCTGCTTCAGCCCCCGGTGAGGGCGAGGGTTCGCAAGATGAGGAGTTGGTTCCCTGCTAGGGTTCGCCTGCTGCCGTTAGTTCCACGAGAATCGATTCGGAGAAAGCCGTGCAAGAAGAGCTGCGTCTGCTATTGAAAGCTCAATATTCATTGATTTACCTCGTGACCTCCGAAGAGGAGCGAGCCGAGCAAGAGATTGCAGAGGTTGCCGAGGGCGAGTCTCCCCAGCGTCGCTTGTTTGCTTGGACGGTAACTCAAGGGATGGTAGAACACGGCCAGCCCCGCAACAGCACCCAGCACAGCACGGTCTCACCCGAAGCTGCGATCGAGTGGGCCTTACGCCGTCAAGAGCCCGGAATCTATCTCTTTAAAGATTTACACCCCTTTGTGGAGTCGCCTGCCATCGCTCGCTGGCTGCGGGATGCCGTTGCTGCCTTCAAGGGCACCGACAGTGCCATCGTTTTAATGTCACCCGTGCAGAAGGTGCCCATCGAACTCGAAAAGGAACTCGTGGTACTCGATTACCCGCTGCCAAGCTTGCCAGAACTCGATGAGGTGCTCTCGAGCCAACTGGCAGCTGCAAAGGTCTCTCGGATCGCCACCGACGTGCGCGAGAAGCTCCTCAAGGCGGCCTTGGGGCTGACCCTAGATGAGGCGGAGAAGGTTTATCGCAAGACCTACGTCAAGGCCGGGCGCTTTACCGAAGGAGAGGTGGACATCATCCTCTCCGAAAAGAAGCAGCTCATTCGCCGCAATGGCATCCTCGAATACATCGAGGAGGACGAAACCATCGATTCGATTGGCGGCCTTGAGGAACTCAAAGTCTGGCTGCGTCAGCGCTCCAATGCTTTCAGCGAGCGCGCTCGCGAGTACGGGCTGCCCCAGCCCCACGGCATGCTGATTCTCGGCGTTCCAGGTTGCGGCAAGTCTTTGATTGCCAAGACGACCTCGCGTCTTTGGGGATTGCCCCTGCTGCGGTTAGATATGGGTCGCGTCTACGATGGCTCGATGGTCGGGCGCTCGGAAGCCAATCTGCGCAACGCGCTCAAGACGGCCGAATCTATTTCTCCCGTGCTGCTCTTCATCGACGAGGTGGATAAGGCTTTCTCCGGGCGGGCCGGCTCTTCCGATTCCGACGGCGGCACCTCCAGCCGCATCTTCGGCTCTTTCTTGACCTGGATGCAGGAGAAGCAGTCCCCTGTATTTGTGATGGCGACGGCCAACCGGGTGGAGCGCCTGCCAGCGGAGTTCTTGCGCAAGGGTCGGTTCGACGAAATTTTCTTCGTCGATCTGCCCAATCCCGAGGAGCGGCAAGACATTTTTCGCATCCACCTGCAGAAGCGGCGCTCGGACATCAGTCGTTTCGACCTCAACCAATTGTCGGCGGTGTCTGATGGATTTTCCGGCGCCGAGATCGAGCAAGCGATTGTGGCAGCAATGTACGATGCCTTTGCCCAAGATCGCGAGTTTACCCAGCTCGACATTATTGCCGCGATTAAGGCCACGTTGCCCCTATCTCGCACGATGACCGAGCAGGTGGGCGCGTTGCGAGACTGGGCGCGCCAGCGCGCCCGGCCGGCATCGACTTCAGTTGCTGAATACCAGCGGTTGGAGTTCTGACAAGCTTTCTCTCCTGAGTTCTGGAGAGCAAAGGCTAGCACCAGCTAGCAGCCCGCAAAAAAGCCGCCAACTGGTGGCGGCTGACCCAAAAGTTCGTTGTTCTTTGAAGATTCCCACTAGGAGAAAATCCCCATGTCTCACTTTAGCACCCTGCGTACCAAGATCACCGACGTTGAGATCCTGAAGACCTCCCTGAGCGATCTGGGCCTGACCGTCAAGACCAACGCTGACGTTCGCGGCTACAACGGCCAGCACGTCCGGGCCGAGCTGGTTGCCATGCTCGATGGCGAGTACGACCTCGGCTGGTCTCGCAACAGCGATGGCACCTTCGACCTGATTGCAGATCTGTGGGGCGTTGCCAAAAAGCACAATCAGACCGAGCTGATCAACTCCATCAATCAGAAGTACGCCGTCAACAAGACCCTGGCAGACGTCAAACAGCGCGGCCTGCAAAACGCCAACGTCAAGTTGGTCGTTCGGTAAGGACGAACCAAATACCCTTGGTTTGAAGTGCGTTCCCAAGCCTAAGCGTAAGAGGTCAGCCTTTCGAGGTTGACCTTTTTTTTGCGATCGCCTGCGCCCCACCAAGAGCGGGGTCTTACCCTTCCAAATCCCCGGAAATAGCTGTAGCATGGGCCAATAATAAGCAAACTTAAGCATAAAAACGGGATCGCAATGCTTGCTGCCACCGATCGAACGTTTGAGACTGAGGTTCTGGCCGCATCCGAGCCAACTCTCGTCCACTTTTGGGCTCCTTGGTGTGGTTTGTGCCGGTTTATCGTCCCCGCGCTCTTAAATTGCCAGCAAGAGTGGGACAATCGCTTCAAGCTTGTCGGTGTTAACGCTGATGAGAATCTTCGGCTAGCCAACAGCTACCGCCTCACGACCTTGCCGACCCTATTGCTCTTCGAAAATGGTCGCCTCTCGGATAGGTTTGAAGGGATGCGAACCAAGTCCGAGCTGATTGGCAGCCTCAATGAGGCGCTAGCGGCACTGGTCCTTTTGCAATCTGCCTAAGCCCTCCGTTCCCAAAGAGCCAGACCGCCTCCGCGCCCGCGGGCGGCAATGGCTCTAGGTGAGATCAAGAAATAGGTAAAAAACGCTTGGCGTGCCACGGGCGTGCTGGTAAAACGCTCGTCTCCTTCTGGGCCGCCGCGCAGGGGGCCGCGCAGAAACTGCCGGCCGAAGGCGCCCACCTGAAACTGGGTGAAGTCGAACGCGAGGATATTTCGCGGCGACCGAAACTGCAGGGGTCCTGTCACCCTCAGATAAAGGGGCCCGCATGCAACCGAATTCTCAACTCGGCCGGTGCTGCCGTTCCCATCGAAGGCGTACTGAATCTCGACTTGCAGCCAATCGGGAATGTAGAAGCCGCCGCGCGATCGCGCCGAGCCAGTGATAAATTGCAGCCGCCAATTCCCGGCCAGCGATGCAGCTGTCTGCCAGGCCCTCTCGCGGCGAAACTTTTTTTCTAGTGCTAGCAATGCCACCTGTAATTCCTGCGGGCGAGGGCGCTGCTGTAAGTATCTTGAATGGGTCGCCCGCTCGACGACTGCAGTGGGATCCACAGACATCACCTCAAAGTTGCGATCGCGGTGAAATCGATTGCCTGACTCGCTTCAGGCGAAGCAACAATTTCGACGATTTTGCCGCTGGCTGCCGGTTGCTCCAGGGCTGCAACGCACACGCGGGCAACTTTGGCACGGGGGATGCCGCCCTCAAATAGCGTGTCAGCCGCTGCCATCATAATGCCCTCATCGCTATCTTCAGAGCGCAATCCACCCGGTCGCACGATCGTGTAGTCGAGGCCGCTGGCCTGCAAGTGGGCCTCAGCCTGTCGCTTCCAAAACAGAATCAAATAAAACAAATTAAGCGGATGGAAAAGTCGCGAGACGCACAGCGAAGTTACAAAGACAAATCGTTCGACCGTCCCGGCGGCAACCGCAGCGTCGATTAGGTCCCGGACGCCCAAAAAATCGATTCGGAGCGGGCCGGTGGGGTCGAAGCTAGGCTGAGCTCCTGTTGCTGAGACGATTGCCGTGCAGCCAGCCACCGCTGCTGCCAAACTAGCAGGCTTGCTAAGGTCTCCTTCGACAATCTCGACAGCTTCGGGCAGGACGCTGCGGGCGGCAGCCCGATCGCGAACCATCGCTCGCACGGCCAAGTCTCTGGCCACAAGCGCTTTGACTACCTCTTGCCCGGTACGCCCCGTCGCGCCCGTCACCAATACTTTCATTGTTGTCGTCCTTATAGAAACTTCACATCTCTGCACTCGAATTATGTCCTAGTGCGCACGGACCCACCAGCCTTCCCTTGCTATAAAAGGTAAAGCAATCGGAGTTGCGATCTTTTGTACTGGTAATTTCACTTAGATTGCGGCTCTAGTCTATGGAAGATTGTGATATGGAAGCCAGATCCCTTGACTCTCGCTTGCTCGAACTCGACCCTGCAGCCGAGCTTCCAGTGGCGGCTGAGAGCGAGTCATCCGAGCGCATGTTTACGTTCCGGCATCAGTTTTCCGGGACGATGGCCCTTGCGGGTGGGCGCCAGGTTGTGGCCGACTACCTCGACGCTCACCAGGGCTGGTTTCGTCGCTGCGCCAAGCCCATGCAGGCCGAGCCCTTAGGAGAGCGTGGCTACATACTAACCATCGGTCAGTATGGCGCATTTGGCTACGAAGTCGAGCCCAGAATGGCAGTGGAACTCTCCCCCAGCCGAGACGGCTACTACAGTATGTTTTCCCTCCCCCTACCTGAGGAAGATGACCTGGGCTACTGTGTTGAGTACCAAGCCTCGATGCAGCTCAATGCCACCGACGACCGCTCGACTCACGTCGACTGGGAATTGGATTTGAGCGTGAGTGTCGAGTTCCCTGGCTTTATTCGCCGCCTGCCGCGCCAAGTCATCCAAAATACGGGCGATCGCCTCCTAGCCCGCATCGTCCGCCAGGTTTCCCGCCATCTCACCCATCGGGTTCGAGCCGACTTTCACGCCAGCCAGCAGGCCTGATGGGGGCGCCGCGAGCGGCCTTACGGCCGTTTGGTAATGGGGCCGGGCACCTCGGTGCGGTCGACGAGTCCCAAGACTGGAAATGACGGCACCCGCCAGCGCAACCAGCTCAAGAGCAGTGCGTAAGGTGAAGACGCGCGCCAGGAGGCCCCGGTATCGGCCTCCGAGCGCTCGGCATACCGCCAAAGCGACTGGGCAATGGGTCGGGCGAATTTGCCTTCTGCAGGCATGGCAGGAGTGACGTACCAGCTCGCACGCGCTCCCACAACCTCAGTCGCTAAGCTGGTGTCGTGAGGCCCGGGTTGGCGATAAGCCGCGAGCGATACAGCAGCATTGGCTTGTAGGTGCTCTCCCGCATCAACGGCGACCCATTGGGACCCTTCAAGCTGTCGCCACTCGAAATGCAGGTGCGGCCCAGTGGAGTTCCCCGTGCTGCCGACGCGACCGATCTCGGTCCCCTGCTCGACCCATTCTCCGGGCCGCACGAGAATCTCAGACAAGTGGGCGTAGCGAGACTCCTGCGTGTTGTCGGCATGGCGCAGAATCACCGTCAGGCCGTATCCCTGGAGCGAGCTTGCCGTCCACACTCGCCCCGAGTAGGCGGCCAGAACGGGAGTGCCCTGGGGCGCGGCAATATCGGTGCCACTGTGGAAGCGACGGTTGCCAAAAATCGGGTGAATGCGCCAGCCAAAAATCGAAGAAATGCGCCCCGGCATTGCCAAAGGGTACAGAACGCCGCGATCGCCGTTGCCGGGTAGTTTGAGACGAGGGCGATGGCGAGAGATCGCCCTGGTGGCAGAACTGAGGGCTGACTTAACGTAGTTGGCTGGGTTGAAGCGCTGCTTGGCGGGAGCTGCTGGTGGGGGCGGCAGCTCGGCAGGAACGCCGGGCGATCTCGCGACACTGCTGGCAACCGGGGCCGAGTCGCTTGTCTTGCCATCGATGGCCACTTTCGGCAGCAAGTCGACTGCGATTGGCGCTCCCAAAACCGAAAATGCTGGGGGAGCCGTTGGGGCGGGGAGCGTACCTTCGGGGGCGAGTAAGCCCAGACCGCTCGGTGACGGCTGCGGTAACTGCTTCTGGGCTCGGCAGGTCGCACTCACAAGGTGACCCCGAACGAGGGTGGTTCGGCACCCGGTAGAGCGCTCGGTCAATTCCACAGCCGGGGGTAGCAGCGGTGGCAGATTCGTGCGACCCCCGCCATAATCATTGCGGTCGACATATTGGTTTTTACCCGTCGAAGGGGGGGCAATAACCTTGGGAACCTCCCGCGATGGAGCCGAGTCTTGGGGGAGAGGAAAGGGCTTCGGTCTGACTCGGTTGTCTGCCGAAGTAGGCGGCGAGGGATCGAGTCGGGCCGCAGGAAGCGTCGTTTTCTCGAACGTCGAAGGAAGTGTCGTTCTTTTGAAAGCTTCGGGTAGTTCGGAACTGGAACTAATGCCCGTTACAGGATGGCGATTGACTGGGATTTCTCTGGGCAGATCGGGCTCGGGTTGAGGAGACCCGACAGAGGGCGACCCGGTTGCTAGGAGCCCGAGTGCCATCGCCAGCGATGGTAGAGTAGAGCGATTCATGATGAAGCGTCGCCGCAGGAAGGATAGCCGAGATCGAGCGTACCGGGTGCCTGCAAAATCTCTCCTCCTTCAGAATCGAGGAAGCGCAGGCGCAAACGACCGTCGGGGGCAACTCCGGTGACGATGCCCTCACGACCACTGATTGTAGTAGTTTGCCCCTTACTTGTCAGCAGTTTTTGGTAAGACGCGAGAAGTCGTCCCGCACCCTCTCGCTTGTAGTAACTGCAGCCCTCAAAAATACCTCGCAAGACGAATTGCAAAAGTCGCTCGTGCGAGAACGCTTCTGAAGGATAATTTTTCTCCTGAAGAAAAGATCGCAATGCAATCGCCACTGGCGGGACAACATTATTCCAATTGATACCGACCCCGATTGCAATCTCCGGGCGTGGTTGCGAGCCCCGAACTCGCTGCTGGCAAAGGATACCGCCGAGCTTGCGCCCGCTCAAAATCAGATCGTTGGGCCATTTAATCGCGACGGGTAGGCCGAGCGCGCGCAGCATACTGGTGATTCCCCAGGCAGCAGTCAAGGTTAAATGCAAGCCAGCGACAGCTTCTCGGCCCAAAACAGGCGGAGCCGAAATCAGCAGCGTGCAATAAAGACCTCCCGGCTCCGATTGCCAAACGCGCCCCCACTGACCTCGCCCGGCACTCTGGCAGCGGGCAATTGCCGCAAAAGGCGGAACCGCACCTGCCGCCAACAGATCCCAGACAATATCGTTTGTAGATGGCACCAGGTCGTAGCAGTAAAGGGCCAGCACCGGTCCTTCCGGGCGACAGTCTAGTTTTCTCATGCGTTTGGGGTTGTAGGCGAGTCGGGACCCGTTAGGGTTTTGGGGCATTCTGGGTGCGTTGGGAGACCGTTTGGCCTCCCACGGCTGCCGCCGATTCGGATCGTTATTGCTGAAGTATTACCGAAGTTCTCCTCAAACTCGCTAAAATCGATGCCAGAACGGCGGCTGCGGCCCGGAACTACAGGCTAACCTTGGCGAACATGCAACCACTCAACCCAGCGATCGCAGACAATACGGCAGCCTCTGCGGATGAGGACTCCGTGCGGGACTTGCTGCGCGAAGCTAGCTGCGCAGAAACCGTCGAAACGGTAATTTACAGTCTCGAATCGGAAAAAGCTGCAGTGGTGTGGCGCACGAGCGAGGGGCATCTGTGGAGCTTCCCCTACGGAAGCGTGCCAGTTTTCGTGCAACTGACCGGCGAGAGCGAAGACGACACCTTCAAGGTTTGGGCCGAGGTGATGCATCTTCCCGAGTCTCCAGAGCGACGACTCAAGCTCATGGGGCGAGTCCTCGAGATGAATTGGGCGGAGACTTTTGAGGCCAACTTTGCCCTGTTTGGCAAGCGCTTGGTCGTCGTCACTCATCGCACGGTGGCCGATCTCTCCCCCGGCGAAATTTCGCGCTCGATTGCCTTGGTTGCCACCCTGGCCGATGACTGGGACGAAGCCCTCATCGAAGAATTCGGCGGCACGCCCACGGAAAATTAACCGCCCGTGCGGATCTGGCGCTACTTGCCCCCATTTGCGGCTAGTGGGGCCTGGCAGATGGCGACCGACGCCTGGCTGCTTGCCGGTCATCGCGCCGGAACGCAGCCGCCCTGTCTGCGCTTTTATACCTGGGAGCCCGCCGCAATTTCTTTGGGCTATCACCAAAAGACCTATCCCCAACATTGGCAGGCGCTTGCTGCTGCCGGGCACCTGGAATTGGTGCGGCGACCCTCTGGGGGGCGTGCCGTCTTGCATGAGGGCGATTTGACCTACGCTGTTGTTACTTCTGGCCTAGAACGACGGCGGCTGGCTGCTTACGCGCGAATTTGCGAGTTTTTAATCTCGGGCTGGCGCGAGCTTGGGGTAGCACTGCAATTGGGCCGCGTCGGGCGAGACTACACTCGCCAAGCCAACTGCTTTGCCCTAGCCACCGGCGCCGACCTGGTGACGGCAGCGGGCCAGAAAGCAATTGGCAGCGCTCAGCTCTGGCAAGGAGAGGCGCTGCTGCAGCATGGGTCGATGCGCCTCGCACGCGATTCGGGACTGTACGCCCGCGTCTTTGGCGAACCCTTTCAGGCACCGCTGCCCAACACACCGCCCCATGCTGAGATCTTAGGAGCCCTGTGTAAAGCCGCTTGCGAGTGCTTCGAAATAGACCTCATCGAGCAGCCGCTCGCACCTGCAGAGTGCGAAGCGATCGCTCGCGAATGCCAGCAATGGACGATCTTTAGAAGCGGATGACCGCAAAGCCTGACTGGGGCGATCGCAGCTGACCCCAAGACAAAGCATCGGCCCGGGAGAGCCTTAGTAGGGCGACTCTCGCTTGATGCGGCGAATGGGCAAATTAGCAATCAGCGCCGTGAAGCCCTCGCTGCTCTCCAGAGAGATATCCATCTCGCTATCATCAATTTCGACATAGCGAGCGACGACTTCTAGGATCTCGGCTCGCATCGCCTCGAGCACCTGCGGGGTCAGGCCCGACCGGTCGTGGGCGAGGATAACCTTCAAGCGCTGCTTGGCAAGGTCGCTGCTCGGCGGATTGCGACGAAATAAGCGTTCTACAAGGTCTATCATTGGAGTCGATCGCAGGTGGGAGTTTGATGGGTGGGGCAAAAGCCAACTAAACGCGGCACCTAAAGGCAAAGCTGCCGCCCGAGAGACTTAATTACTAAGCCAGCGTCGCAGTCGATTGAGCAAGTTATCCTGAGACGCCATTAAGTCTAAAAAAGGAACCTCATGACCCTGAAGGCGCTTGGCAATGTTGCCAAAGGCCATCGAAGGCAAAGAGGGTTTCTCGGCCAAAACCAGCGGCTCGCCACGGTTACTGGCGACGATCACGCGCTCGTCATCGGGCACGATGCCAATCAGCGGAATCGAGAGAATCTCGAGAATGTCCTCTACGCTCATCATCTCGTTGACCTGAATCATTTGGGGTCGCACGCGATTGACGATTAAGTTGGTCTTCTTGACGCCACCAGATTCGAGCAGACCGATCACGCGGTCGGCATCGCGCACTGCAGCGACCTCGGGAGTGGTGACAACCAGGGCCTCCGTTGCAGCGGCGATCGCATTGCGAAAGCCCATCTCGATACCTGCCGGGCAGTCGATTAAAACAAAGTCATAGTTGGGTGCCAACTGCAGGACCAGATCCTTCATTTGGTCGGGGTCGATTGCCTCTTTGTTGCGGCTCTGGGCGGCAGGCAGCAGCACTAGATCGCGCTGGCGCTTGTCTCGGACCAAGGCTTGCTCGAGGCGGCAGTCTTTAGCAATCACCTCGACAGCCGTGTAAACGACCCGATTTTCCAATCCCAACATTAAGTCGAGATTGCGCAGACCAAAATCGGCATCAACAAGCGCCACCCGCAGGCCCGCACGAGCGAGGGCCGTGCCGAGATTGGCCGTCACGGTGCTTTTTCCGACTCCGCCTTTACCGGAGGTTACTACCACAATCCGATTCATGAGCAATGCGTCAAGTTAGGTTAAATCGAAAGTACCAGTCGAGCGGGCATCCGACCAACTACCACTGTCGCGATCGTAGGTATGGGTCTTCCAAAAATCGACACCCCGCGATATGCGCAGCCCTCCCGGCGTAATGTAGGCCACCTCAGCATCAGTTTCCTGGGGCGGGCTTTGGGGCGCGCGGGCCACAACATCGGCAATGCGCAGTTGCGTGGGCTCCATGCGCAAGGCAGCAATCGTGCACTGGCGATCGCCTCCGGAACCTGCATGGGCGACGCCTCTGAGCCTCCCCCAAATAATGATGTCACCATTGGCAATAACCATACCGCCAGGGTTGACATCGCCAGCAATGACAATCGTGCCGGGGTGACGAACTTCACCTCCCGAGCGCACGGTAGACTGCAGGTAGAGTGGCTCCAGGCGTGGTGGGGCAGTTGCCTTCTCTGCAGCAGCCTCGACCGCCCAGCCGGGGCGCGGGAGTTGCTCCTGCTCTACCGAGTATCCCGCCGTTACCGCAGCAATCGCCGTTTGACGCCGACTGGTAGCCACCGTTTGTAGCTGCAGCTCCACCTCGGCTAGCGCCTCAGCCAAAGCATCCAACTGACGATTATCCAAGAGGCGATCGTAAGCGTTGATTCGCGCTACCGTACCGGCCTGCCAAAAGCGCTCCCCGCCACTCAGACGGGTTTTGAGCTGCTGCCAAACCTCCGAC
Organism: uncultured bacterium; assembly: GCA_964435975.1. Classification (GTDB taxonomy): domain Bacteria; phylum Cyanobacteriota; class Cyanobacteriia; order Cyanobacteriales; family Rubidibacteraceae; genus CAYTBI01. The sequence continues at coordinate 64,862 of CAYTBI010000006.1, read as the reverse complement.
CAGTCCGAAGCACTGCCACTTGGAGGTTGTGGCAAGTGTAACCACACAAAGTCGCCATCCCGCTGCAGGCGAACTTGCAGATTTGATGAGGAAACTGGCACAGCAATGGCCGGATCGTCGGATGCCATGGACGTTGCGTCCTGCAGAGCAAAAAATTACTATCGCAAATCCTATCGCACCTGCAAGAGGCTTGCAGAACGGCCGAACGGCCGCAGGGCTACAATCTCAGTGCCCGGCTCTATCCCAGGTTGCTTCCGATTGTCTTAGGATTCCGGGGTTTCCTTACGTTTTCCGTACGTTACAAACTTCAGGTAAGGCCCTCAGTCAGCAGAGCCTGGAGGGCATCTTTGAGAGCCGATGGGGTCGTCGTGGCGGTGCCAAACTGCCGTACGACCAGTGAGGCGGCAAGATTGCCCAAAACAGCGGCCTCCCAGTAGCTGCCTCCCCCGCACAACCCCAAGGTCAGCCCTGCAACCACCGTGTCGCCAGCACCGGTCACATCAAAAACATCCGTGCGGTTGAAAGCCGGAATGTGCTCGATGCTGCCATCGCGGGCGAACAAGCTCATGCCCTCCTCACCGCGAGTGAGCAATATGTACTCGGCTGCGGTTAGCTGCAGCAGGTCGCGGCCAGCCGCCAATAGACTGTCGGTATCGACAATGCCGTAGCCGACAGCCTTCTCGGCTTCGGGCACGTTCGGTGTAAAGATAGTTGCCCCCCCGAAGCGTCCTAAGTCGAGCTGGGCATCAACGACGGTCCGCTCGTGGGCGAGGGCTGCTGCGATCGTCGGCGCGCTAAGGGCACCGCGCCCGTAGTCGGAGCAGACGACCGCATCGACTTCGGGTAGCTGGCGCTCGATGTGACCGGCAATCTCCTGCAGCAGCGCCGAGGTCGGCAAGGCATCCGAGAGGCGATCCACGCGGACAATTTGTTGGGTCACCGATTGGCGTGCGTGCCCGGAGATACGAGTTTTAGTCACCGTCGGTCGTTCGGTTTCCCGAACGACACCTGAGGTGTCGATATTGGCTTCTACAAACAAGCGAGCGATCGCATCGCCCTGGGGGTCGCAGCCGATGCTTCCAACTGCCCGAACCGAAGCACCTAACTTGGCCAGATTGTAGACGGCATTGGCACCACCGCCTGGGGTTTGGCGGGTGCTTTCATGGCGCAGAATCAGAACTGGGGCTTCTCGAGAAACGCGTTCGACCTCGCCAGTTAGAAACTCATCAAGCGTGAGATCGCCAATGGCCAGCACGCGCGCGCGCGCGAAGCAATCGATGGTGGCAAACAGTCGATCGGCCGATTGGTGGAGGCGATTAAAAAATGTAGCGATGGGCTCGTTCGTCGCGGCATGAATCATGGTGCAGCTACAGACAAGAGAATCTAGGGATTTACAGAAGTCTCCCCATAACCTCCACGCGAACGCACTCAGGATTGTTTCTCGCCGGACTCGTCAGGAAACATCTCGAAAAGACTGTCGAGATCGTCGGCAGCGGTGCCAGCCGAGCTATCAGAATCTTCAAGGGCCGGTAGCTCGTCGGTGAGGTCGCTCGAGAGCAAGGCATCGAGCTCGTCGAGCTGCTCGCTAATATCAACATCAGCACTGCTGCTCCCCCCGGCCGAGGCTGCTGGCATAGCCTCAGGAGTGCTTGCAGCAACTTCCGCCGATGCCACTGCCGGGCTGCTCCCAAAGAAAGAGTCGAGTTCCTGCAGGTTCATACCTGCATCGAGGTCGCTCTCAGGTGCGGGCGGCGGCGCGGGGAGTTCCTCCATATCGGGCAAGGCAGCCTCGTCGTTCGCCAGGCCAGAAATTTCTGAGAAAAGTGCGTCGAACTCATCTCCCAACCCTTCCGGAACCGGAGCGGCTTGCGTCTGCTGAGAAAGCTTCTGTTGCAGCTCTCCTTCGAGTTCCTGCAGGCGGACTTCCAAATCAGCCTTGGTTTTCGCGAGCTGCTGATTTTGTGCCGTCAGATTATCGTTGTGGACTTGGAGCTCTTGGGTCCGTTTCTCAGCTTCTCGGGCTCGTTCTTCGATTGCCGCCGTACCCTCGAGCTGCTGGTTTAGAGTGTCGAGCTGGCCTTGATAGTCTTGCCCGAGGGACTCGATGCGATTGTCTCGCTCCCGCTCGATTACCTGGAGGCGCTGCTGGAAATCGCTTGTGGAGTCTTCCAGACGGCGATCGTGCTGTTTCTTGAGCTTTTCGATTGCCTTACCGTGCGCGGCCTTGGCTTTCTCCACGGCTTGCTTGCCCTGATTCTGTGCTAGGAAAAAGCCGGCACCAAAACCGACAGCCAGACCGATGATGCCAAAAACAATGTCCATTGCATGCTCCTTGAAACCCAAGCTGGAGATAATGGGAATACTGGCTCCTGTCGCAAGTGCTGCGAGCACCGTTTAGCAGGCACGGTTGAAGTGCAGATTGAGTGCTGAGCTTAGAATTTCCCCAAGCTAAACAATAACTTACAATCGACTTTTTTGCACTGGCTACAGAGGTATTTTCCTTCAATCGGATGTCAGAAAATGTACGTGTCAAGGCGGGGAAATTTCATCGCAATGGATTCGAATCGACTTCGACTTCGTTCGGGAATCCCCTGCCTCAAGCTGCTCCTCAGCTTGAGCTAAGATCTCAACGTACGAGCGCGCGGGCTTGCCATTGCCGGGCGCGCAGCCGGCCGCACAATATGTTTGCCACTGTCGTGCCTGCATTTCGACAGCATGTTTGATATCTGCTTCTTAGAGGAACGCGACGAATGAACTCACCCATCACTGCCGTTCAGGCCCCCTACTATGCCGGAGATTCCTACGTGCGCACGCCTCCGCCCGATCTGCCATCTCTGCTGCTGAAGGAGCGAATTGTCTATTTAGGCCTGCCACTGGTGTCTCCTGACGAATATAAGGACCAGCTTGGCGTTGACGTGACGGAGCTGATTGTCGCGCAGTTGTTGTACTTGCAATTCGAAGATCGCCAGAAGCCGATTTTCATGTACGTCAACTCCACGGGCACTTCCTGGTATGGTGGCGACGCGATCGGCTACGAGACGGAGGCCTTTGCAATCTGCGACACGATTGCCTACATCGAGCCCCCCGTCCACACCATCTGTATCGGCCAAGCCATGGGAACTGCTGCGATGATTCTATCGGCAGGGACCAAGGGCTGCCGGGCGAGCCTGCCCAATGCGTCCATCATTTTGCACCAAGCTCGTCAGGGCGCCCAGGGGCAAGCGACTGATATTCAAATTCGGGCAAAGGAAGTCTTAGAAAACAAGCACATGATGCTGGAGATTTTGTCTGCCAACACCGGCCAAGACGCCGAGCAGATTGCCCGCGACACCGATCGCATGTTCTACATGACTCCCGAGCAGGCTGTCGAGTACGGTCTGATCGACAAGGTTTTAAGCAGCGCCAAAGACCTCCCCGTCGCCCCGGGTGCAGTTTCCTAAACTTCTTCTGGGAGCCGCCTACCAGAGCGCTAACCCCGACTATTCCAGCACTTTAATCTCAGTTTAAGGAGAGACAAAATCATGCCTATTGGCGTTCCTAAGGTTCCCTACCGCCTCCCCGGCCAAACCTACAGCGATTGGATCAATATCTACGATCGCCTCTACCGCGAGCGCATTATCTTCCTCGGACGTGGCATCAACGACGGCCTGGCCAACCAAATCATTGCCGTGATGCTCTATCTCGACTCGGAAGATCCGGGCAAGCCGATTTACCTCTACATCAATTCGCCCGGCGGCTCGGTCACAGCAGGTATGGCCATCTATGACACCATGCAGCACATCAAGTCGGAAGTGGTCACCATCTGCGTGGGGATTGCCGCTTCGATGGGTGCGTTCTTGCTGGCGGCAGGCACCAAGGGCAAGCGCTTGGCCCTGCCTCACTCGCGAATTATGATCCACCAACCTCTGGGCGGTACCCAAGGCCGCCGACAAGCGACCGATATCGAAATCGAAGCCAAGGAAATCCTGCGCATTCGCGACCAGCTCAACCACATCTTGGCCGACCGCACCAGCCAGACCGTTGAGAAAATCGAGAAAGATACCGACCGCGACTACTTCATGTCTGCCGAAGAAGCAAAAGCCTATGGCCTGATTGACAAGGTGATTGAGGAGCCGCGCCCGGCAACGCCCGTACCGGCAGAACTGACCTAATCGAACGCCTGGAAGCAAGAGCGAGCGCCCTAGGGACCCGACGACCGTTGGGGCGCTCGCTTGCGACTAGCCGACGATACCAGCCAGCGCGTCCTCTTCGCTTTCTTCTTCGCGCATGAGTCCCGTTAGCAGCGCTGCCGGCGGCTGTCCGTAGGGCCAAGCAAAAGCGTGCCGGAAGGCCGCTTCCTGACAGGCCCGGAGTTGCTGGAAATCGATGACATCGAGAGTCAGCAAGTTCTCGTACTCGAAGGGCAGCCGCACGTTGTGCAGCCCAGCGTTATCGGTGCAGATTGCAATGTCGACCCCGGCCTCAAAGCAGCGGTCGAACACGACTTTGAGTTCTTTTAAGTCGGCCAAAGTGCCGGTTTTGGTGTAGGTCGTCGGGCAAACCTCCAAGCACTGCCCGCGCGCGGCCAGCTCGGGTAGTAGCTCCGGATGGCGCAAGGGAATTTGAATGCCGTGGCCGATGCGCATGAGGTAGGGCAACAGCTGCGGGTAGAGGCCATCGCGCGTCTCGAAGACGTGCCCGGTGGCTTTCAGGCCCCGCGACCGCGCGTACTCGTAGAGCTCGATAAACTCATCGAGGCGATCGGCGTAGCGGGCATCGCCGCCAGCAACGTCGATGGCGCAAACGTATTCCCGCGACTCTGCTGCGAGATCGACGATCGCTTTGTTCACCTCGCGGGGCAGTCGCGAGTGCATGCAAAGAATTTGGCTAGAAATTAGCGGATACCCTCCCACGCGGCAGGCGCGACCGACAATCTCGACGATCTGGCGCATCTGCTCGATGCGCTCGCTTTGGCCGAGTTCCTCAGAGGTGCGCAAATAAGGGGTATAACGCAACTCCAGGTAGGCCATATTCTCGAATACATAGGCCCCACGAATTAAGCGCGAGACGAAGTACGGCAGCGTTGCCGGGGTTTGGACGCTCTCGACGAGCGTGTGCAGTTCTAGGTATTCTTCGAGGGTGTTGCGCTCGCGCGTGTAAAACGCCTCGAAGTCCTCGTAGTCGGCAAACTGGGCGGCCTTGCCAAAATCATGGCGCTGGAAGTAGCGCCAGAGGATGCGGGGGACGACCGAGCCGCCCAGGTGACGGTGTAGATCGGCATGTAAAGCCACAAGCGGTGCCTCCAAACGCGCCAAAAATCTGCGTAGCCTGACAGAGAAGAGTTGACAGAGACGGGGCCAGATCCCGATAATTATAGTTTGTGAAAACTGTAGCGTTTTTCAAGAACCTTTGGCTAACGTAATCATTATTGGCGCCCAGTGGGGGGACGAGGGGAAGGGCAAAATCACCGATCTTTTGAGCGGCTCGGCGGATGTCGTCGTGCGCTATCAAGGCGGGGTTAATGCCGGTCACACCGTCGTGGTCCGGGGGCAGACTTTTAAGCTGCACCTGATCCCATCGGGGATTTTATACCCAGAAACCGAATGCATCATCGCCACGGGAACGGTCATCGACCCGCAGGTCCTTGTTGAGGAGATCGACCAACTCGAGGCTCTCGGGGTTTCCACAGACAACCTGTTGATTTCCGAGACCGCTCACGTGACCATGCCTTACCATCGCCTGATGGACAGAGCATCGGAGCAACGTCGGGGCACTCGCAAAATTGGCACCACCGGGCGCGGCATCGGCCCGACCTATGCTGATAAGTCCGAGCGCAGCGGCATTCGCGTGTTGGACCTGATGGAGCCCGACGTGCTGCGCGAAAAGCTTGAGTGGACGATTGAATACAAAAATTTCATCTTAGAGAAGCTGTACAGCCTCCCTCCCCTCGATCCCGCTGAGATTATCGAGCGGTACTTAGGCTACGCCGACCGCCTGCGCCGCCACACGGTCGATAGTTCTTTGCGCGTTGCCGAAGCCCTGCGGGCGCGCCGCAATGTTTTATTCGAGGGCGCTCAGGGCACCCTTCTAGATCTCGATCACGGGACGTATCCCTATGTCACCTCCAGCAATCCCATCGCGGGCGGCGCTTGTGTGGGAGCAGGTGTCGGTCCGACCTCCATCGACCGAGTGATTGGCGTGGCCAAGGCTTACGTCACTCGCGTGGGCGAGGGACCGTTTCCAACGGAGCTGACCGATGGAATTGGCGAGATGCTCGGCGACCGAGGGGCTGAATTTGGCACCACTACCGGCCGCCGCCGCCGCTGTGGTTGGTTCGATGCGGTTATCGGGCGCTACGCCGCCCGCATCAACGGTCTCGACTGCTTGGCAATCACCAAGCTCGACGTGCTCGACACGCTCTCGGAAATCAAGGTGTGTGTGGCCTACGAAATCGACGGCGAAACTTGCACCGATTTCCCCAGCAACGCCGCCCGTTTCGCTCGCTGCAAGCCCATCTACAAAACATTGCCAGGCTGGCAAGCCCCCACTTCTGAGTGCCGATCTCTAGACGACCTGCCCAGGGAAGCCCTGCGCTACTTGGAGTATCTGGCCAACATCATGAACGTGCCGATCGCGATTGTCTCCTTGGGAGCCAGCCGCGACCAGACCATCGTGGTTGAAGACCCGATACACGGTCCCAAGCGCGCGCTCCTTGACATCAACGGTGCGCCCGTCCAGCCAACGGTCGCAGCCGATGCTTGAATTTTGTCTCAACTCACAACTCAAACCCCAGTAAAAAACCATGTCTGTTGCGATCGAATGCTCGAAACGCCCCGAAGGTAAGACCCCCAATGCCATGCGGCGCGAGGGGCTCGTCCCCGTCACAATCTATGGCCACAAAGGTGCCGAATCCGAAGCGCTGACCGTAAAGCTTGAGGATGCCGCCGTGCTGCTGCGCTCTGCTGCGGTTAATCGCACGGTCGTGGATGTCAGCGCCCCCGAACTCGCATGGCAGGGCAAGGCCCTGATTCGCGAGGCTCAGTTCCACCCCTGGAAAGCCCTCCTGTATCACTTGAGCTTTTTTGTGGTAGACAACCAAGAAAAAGTCAACACCATCATCCCCATTCGCCTAGTTGGCGAATCTCAAGCTGTCAAACAGGGCAGCAAACTGCGCCAAGCCATCAACACAATTAAAGTCCACTGCCCGCCCGACCTCATCCCCGAGGAGGTCACAATTGACATGACCGCTTTGGGTTCGGGCAGCCGCGTTCTCGTCAGCGATTTAGAGCTGCCCGAGGGTGTAGAGCCAACTTCTATGGGCAGCCTGACAATTTTAGCTATCAGCGGCTAGGGCAGCCAAACAAATTGCTGAAACGCCACAAGCAAAGCCAGGACCCGCTCGAGCGGGTCCTGGCTTTGCTTGTGGCAATCGGGCTTCGCGTTACTCGGGATGCAGTCGTCTCCAGAAGAGATATCGCCTTCAAAGGGCACGGTCGCCTTTCGGGGAAACATCACCTTCAAAGGGCTGCAGGCCGACGGCTGGATAGTCATCGTCGCTGGGACTGAAAATCCGTGCGGCTGCTTCTCCAAGATAGAGATTGAGCGCATCCCACCACTGTTTGAGTTTCATAGAAGAAAATCTCCTCAAAAGTTGGCTAGAAACAGAAGCTGCGGCATGGCTTGCCCGCCTCAGTTTTATTTTCCGATGTAAGTTCGGAATATTCGTCGGCGTGCTGGCGCTATTGCAATGTTTATTCGCGACTTGTTGCAATCCGTTTCCCTAGCGCGGCGATCGCGCTTCAGACTTTGCCAGTTGTCACCCTCAGCAGGTCATCTCTCACCCGAGGCGAAAGCGCTCTTAGGGATGGGTCAATAGCGAATTATAGTATATTTCACTATAATTCAAATCATGAAGACTCCATCTAAATTTGCAGGCTAGTCTATGGACCGGTATACAGATCGACCGTCTCAGTCAGGCACCCACTCGTATCGGGGGGCGCAGCTCAATCTTTCGCCTAGTGAATACGGCTTACTCACGGATTTGTATCAGCTCACCATGACCGCCTGCTACGTTGGCGAAGGCATTGCCGAGCGGCCTGCTAGCTTCGAACTCTTCTTCCGTCGGTTGCCGCCCGACTATGGTTGGGCGATTGCCATGGGGCTGGCTCAGGGGTTGGAGTATTTGGAAGAATTGCACTTCACAGGCGAGCAAATTGAAGCGCTAGAAGCGACAGGAACTTTTACCAACGCCCCGGCAGCATTTTGGGAACTGCTGCGGGCCGGGTGCTTCACAGGCGACGTTTGGGCCGTGCCAGAAGGTACGGCGATTTTTCCGAACGAGCCACTGCTGCGCATCGAGGCACCCCTGTGGCAAGCACAGCTCGTCGAAACTTACTTACTTAATACTCTTAATTACCAAACGACGATCGCAACGAAGGCCGCTCGCCTGCGAGAAGTGGCCGGAGACGATAAGCGTCTCCTCGAATTCGGCACGCGGCGGGCCTTTAGCCCCCAAGGAGCGCTCTGGGCCGCCCGCGCGGCCCTGGCTGGCGGCCTCGATGCAACCTCAAATGTGCTTGCTGCGCTCAAGCTCGGAGTGCGCCCGAGCGGGACGATGGCTCACTCTTTGGTCATGGCCATCGGGGCCCTATCAGGTAGCGAAGATGACGCCTTCGCGGCTTTTGGGCACTACTTTCCCGAGGCGCCACTGCTCATTGACACCTTCGATACTCTGGCAGCCGCCCGGCGCCTGGCCGAGCGCGTTGCTACCAATGGCGAGCAAGTGACCGGGGTTCGGTTAGACTCGGGGGATATCGGGCCGCTCTCGCAACGGGTGCGGGAGTGGCTCCCCGAGGCGGCCATCTTTGCCAGTGGCGATATCGACGAAGGGGCGATCGCGCGGCTGCAGGCTCAAGGAGCCGAGATCGACGGCTACGGCGTGGGCACGCGCCTGGTGACCGGCACGACCCTTAATGGCGTTTACAAATTGGTTGAAGTTGATGGCATCGCCACCATGAAGCAATCGAGTCGCAAGGCCACTTATCCAGGGCGCAAACAAATTTTCCGCAGCGCGACCCACGATCGCTTGGGCCTAGCTGCAGAAATCCCTCAAGCCGGAGAGCGACCCCTACTGCAGCAGGTCGTGGCTGCAGGGACACTGCTGCAATCGCCAGAGCCTTTACCCGTCATTCGCCAGCGCAGCCGCCAGAGCGTGAGAGCCCTGCCTGCAAGCCTGCGTCGCCTCGAAGGCCCAGCAGCCTGGGAAGTCCGCACCTCGGCTGTCCTCGACCGACTGACCCAGACCGTGGCCGAGCGCTTGCGTGCCGAAACCAAACCCGAAACTAAAGGAGCGATCGCCCCATGAGCGTCGAGCGCATCGCCCTTTTTGGCACGAGTGCCGACCCACCAACGCTGGGGCACAAAACCATTCTCGAATGGCTGGCGCGACACTTCGATCGCGTGGCTGTGTGGGCGGCAGATAACCCCTTTAAATCCCATCAAACCTCCCTGGTCCATCGCTCGAACATGCTGGCGCTGCTGGTGGCCGCGCTCGACGACAATATCGCTGTCGTCCCCGAACTCAGCCACCCGCGCAGCTGGGATACGGTCGTCCGCGCGCGGCAAATTTGGGGAGATGGGGTCGAGCTAATTCTGACTATTGGCTCGGATTTGGTACCGCAGTTGCCCGAGTGGCATCAGATCGAGCACTTGCTCGCAGCCGTGGAGCTGCTGGTGGTGCCCCGTCCGGGCCACGTGCTGGCATCTGCCGATCTCGAGCGGCTGCAGGCTTTAGGGGGGCGCTGGCAATTTGCCAACCTCGATGCTCCAGCCGTCTCGTCAACGGCCTATCGCCAGTGCGAGGATCCCGACGCTGTCGCTCCTGCCGTCCGTGCCTATATCGCCCGCGAACACTTGTACGCAGAATGTCAGATGCCTCAAAGCTACTAGCAGATTTTAAGGTTGGCGTTGACAGTGCCATATTCTCTGTCGATAGCCAGCAAAATCGGCTGCTCGTTTTGCTGGTGCAGCGCGATCGCGACCCCTACAAAGGCTGGTGGAGTTTGCCTGGAACCCTCGTGCGCGAGGGAGAAGCCCTCGAAGCAGCCGCCCGGCGCGTGCTTGCAGCCAAGGTGTCTCTACAGAACTTGTTCTATCTCGAGCAGCTTTATACCTTTGGCGATCCCGGTCGCGACCCCCGCGAAGCTCCCGAATGCTACGGCGTGCGATATCTGTCGGTTAGTTATTTTGCTTTGGGGCGCTACGAAGACACCCAACTACTCGAGGCATCCAATGCGGCTTGGTATCCCGTCCCAGATATTCCCGATCTAGCCTTCGACCATCAAAAAATCTTCGAATACGGCACTCGGCGCTTGCGCAACAAACTCGAATACAGCCCGATTGCGTTTAAGGTCTTGCCGGAGTTTTTTACCCTCAACGACCTCTATCAGTTCTACGCGACGGTCTTGGGAGCGTCCTTCTCGGATTATTCCAATTTCCGCGCCCGCGTCCTCAAGCTCGGTATTTTGTCCGATACGGGCATAAAAGTTTCGCGCGGGGCCGGACGCCCGGCTAGTTTATATCGGTTTGATGCCGAAGCCTTCGCTCTGCTGCAAGATAAACCGATGGTCTTCATTTGAATTTTTTGGAGTTCCTATGCCCGAAAATACTCTCAAGATCGCCATCTCCCTGCTCGATCCGATCGTTGGCGACCTGGCGGGTAACGCCTAAAAAATTCTAGAAGCAGCCCGCGCGGCCCACGCCGGCGGGGCCGCGCTACTGCTGACCCCAGAGCTGTCCCTGTGTGGCTATCCTCCCCGAGATTTTTTGCTCAATCCAGCCTTTATCGAGGCCATGTCGGCAAAGTTAGGGCAACTCGCAGCAGAACTGCCCCCCGAGCTGGCGGTTCTCGTCGGTGCGGCCACACCGAACCCAGCGGCCAAGGAGTACGGCCAAAAGCCGTTGTTCAATGGTGTTTCTTTGCTGCGATCGGGTAGGGTTGCTGGGGTTTTTCGCAAGCGCTTGCTGCCTACTTACGATGTTTTTGATGAAGACCGGTACTTTGAAGCGGCCACCGCCAGTGGCACTTTCAAATTAGGAAACCTCACCATCGGCGTCACCATCTGCGAGGACCTCTGGAACGACGAGGAGTTTTGGCACGATCGCACCTATGAGGTCAATCCTCTCGAGGATCTGGCCGCTCGCGGGGTCGATCTTGCGGTCAATCTTTCGGCTTCTCCCTACGCCGCTGGCAAGCAAGACTTGCGCGAGGCCATGCTAGCCCACAGTGCCCGGCGCTACGGCTTGCCAATTTTGTATGCCAACCAAGTCGGCGGCAATGACGACTTGCTCTTCGACGGGTCGAGCGTGGCCTTCGATCGCGACGGCCAGATTGTCGGTCGCGCGCGGGCTTTTGCCGAAGATGCCTTGGCGATCGTCTGGAACGTTGCCAAAGGCAACCTCGAACTTGACTCGCGCCGAATCGCGCCGCGCCCGGATTGCCTAGAGGCAGAAGTTTGGGGCGCTCTGGTGATGGGCGTGCGCGACTACGCGGCCAAATGCGGCTTCCGTCGAGCGGTTGTTGGCCTGAGCGGCGGCATCGACTCGTCGCTGGTGGCAGCGGTCGCAGCCGAGGCCCTGGGGTCAGATAATATCCTGGGCATCATGATGCCCTCGCCCTATAGCTCGGAGGGCTCGCTCGTCGATGCCAGGGCTCTCGTGCAAAATCTGGGGATTCGCAGTACGCAGATTCCCATTCAGCCGGCGATGGCAGCTTACGATGCGCTGCTGGCGCCGTTGTTTGCCGAGACAGCGTTTGGCGTCGCTGAAGAAAATATTCAATCGCGCATTCGCGGCAACTTGCTCATGGCAGTCGCCAACAAGTTTGACTATCTGCTGCTCTCAACCGGCAATAAGTCGGAGATGGCCGTCGGCTACTGCACGCTCTACGGTGATATGAATGGGGGCTTGGCCGTGATTACCGATGTGCCCAAAACCTTGGTTTACCGGCTTTGCCGGTGGTGCAATCGCGATCGCGAGGTGATTCCTCAAAATGTCATTGACAAGCCCCCGAGTGCCGAGTTGCGCCCCGATCAAAAAGATTCCGATTCGCTGCCCTCCTATGAGGTGCTCGACGATATTCTCGACCGGTTTATCCACCGCCACCAGAGCAGTCGCGAGCTGGTGGCTGCCGGGCACGATCCCGAGGTTGTCGGTAAGGTTCTCAAGCTCTTGGCACGGGCGGAATTCAAGCGCCGCCAGGCACCGCCCGGCCTCAAGATCTCGGATCGCGCGTTCGGAACGGGCTGGCGCATGCCGATTGCCAGCCGGACGACCGAGCTGTAGGGGGATTTGGTAGCAGAGAACCCGGTCAGCTAGCAGCTGATTCTAGAGACTTTGCAGGCGGCTGCTCTTCAGGTTGCGCGTTGGCTGCCAGTCGCAGGCGATGGCGCGCGATCGTCGCCGCGACGAACAGTAAATCCGCACCGACAATCCCGCCGATGGCCAACTCCGACCCTCCGGTGCCAAAGCCGTAGCTGTGCAAACCCGTCCCCAGGACGAAATTCACCCCGTACCACGCCATCAGCACGGCATTGAAGCAAACTACGCTGGTTACGCTCATGCCAAAGTCTCCCAGCCAGCCAGCCAGCCGGCCGTGCAAGGGCACCACATAACACAACAGCGCAATCAATGCCCAGGTTTCTTTGGGATCCCAGCCCCAGAAGCGGCCCCAGGAATAGTGCGCCCAAACCCCGCCGAGGATAATGCCCGTTGCCAATAACAACACCCCTGCTTGCAAGAGACGGTAGTTGAGCTGTGAGAGGGTACGAATGCGGTCTACCGCCGGGGAAGCAAACCAGTAATTCCCCAAAACAATGTGGCCCAAACCCAAGGCCAGAGCGAAGCTGGCATAGCCTAGGGTGATAGTCGGAACGTGCACGCTCAGCCAAAAGTTATCTCGCAAGACGGGCACCAGCGGCGAAATGCTCGGATCGAGCACCGCGGGCAAACTATCGGCTAGCACCAAGCAGACTGCCGCCAGAGGAAGGGCTGCGAGCAGATAGTAACGGGCTTTGTAAATGGCTTCGAAAAGTAATGCTAAAGCAGCAATGCCAAAGCTCACCCAAATCACCGACTCGTACATGTTGGTAACGGGGGGACGCCCGGCAATTTGCATGCGCTCGGCAAAACCGTAGCCATGAAAAGCTAAACCGGCCAGTGCGATGCCGAAGGTGCCCCAGAAAAAATCGAAGCCTGGCATACCCAACATTGCCAGGAGCAAGCAAAAGGCGATCGCGTAGATCTTCCAGGCTTTGCTGAAGGGATGTAGCTGCGCGAAGCGCACCTCGCGCGCCATCACCGCGCGGTCGGGGTATACCCCCGGGCTCAGGGCTGCCAGCTTGGCTTGCAAGGTTTCGGCCAGAGGCGCCAAGGCCAACAAATGCTCGGTGCTCGCGCGGTAGGTTTGCCGCAGGATTTGGAAATCTGCCAAGACGGGGGCAACCCGCTCGGGCTCGTAATACTCGGTGGCGCGCTCGAAGCCGAGCCAAGTGCCCTTGGCGTCGCTGGGGTGGGGCACCATTGGCAAGTTCGTGCTGCCCACCAGCGCCAGCATGGCCTCGAGGCGATCGGCGACGGTTAGGGCCTCGCGATCGTCGCGACTGAGATCGAGACCGTCGGCGCTTTTGCGCTCGGCCTCGCGGGCAATCGCCGCCAGCTCGGAAGTTGCCAGCTCCTCAAAGGTGAAGTATTTGCGCTCGGGATCGAATCCGAGTCGCTCTTTTAAGGGCCGGTAGCTTGCCAAGATGAAAGGCTCTTGGTTCCAGTCGCGGCTGTTGAACCACAGCGACAAATAGGTCTCGAGATAGCCCAAACGCGTGTCATCGGCGGCAGTGTAGCTGGCGCGCCCGTGGATTTGGGAGACGCTTTCGCGCGCGACAGTATCGAGGGGTTTTTTGCGCCCGTCGAGCTGAACGGGGATGTCTTGCAAGGGCGCCAGGGGCGATCGCTGCCATTGGCTGGGGGGCAGCGCGACAATTGCTGCGCCCAAAATTAGCCCGAGAATGAATTGCCAAACTTTCATCTTCAACTAACTAAATAAATGCACGAGATTCACTTGCCGAGAGCGACCCCTTCAGAGGAGTCGGGGCCATCGATCGCTTCGGGAGAGCTGCCAGTCGGCGAGACAGAGGCCAAGCTGCCAACTTGCTGCGCCCAAGACCGCAACGATCGCCCGTAAAACATCGTGGCAATCCCGGCAACGACCAAGCCAGCCCCACCAAAAGTCAGGACCGTCACCCAGGCAGGCTCGCGCTTGACCTGCAGGGTCGATTGTTGCAAGTCGCCGGGATTCCAGGAAGCTTGCGCGAGCTTCCAGCCTCGGTACCAGGTGGGATGATTCATCCAGACTGTGCGTTGCAAGGCTTCGCCGCGAGCGGGATCTTCGAGGCGCACCTGGCTCGTCCACATGGCCACCGATTCCGAGCCTTCATTGCGCTCGACGATGAAGTCTTCCAAGGCGACCTGAAAGGGCAGCTCCAGTAGCTGCGGACCGAACGCCGCATAGATCTCGCCCTCGGCGGTCTCGAGGGCCGTCGGTTCGTTCCAAGGCAACCAATGGCGATCGCCGCTTGGCGTCGCCACCAAGATTGCCGGGGAGCCCCCGCCCTCGACTGGCAAGACCTCCCGCTTGAGGCTCGCCTCGGGAATAAATTCTTCGACCCTCAGCCGAAAATCCGCCCACCCCAGCTCGACCGCCTCGCCGATTGCCAGCGGGCCGGCCCGGTGGCCGCTACTAGAGTTGGCCGCATAAAAGAGCCGGTCGTCCGGCGCGACAAAAATCTCCAAGTAGTCTTCGGGACGGGAGAACTCATAACTGATTTCGAGATCGGCGGCGCGTTCGCCGTCTACTTGCCCGCGAATGGGTGGAAAATCACCGCTGGCGAACAAAAACCAGCGCTCGGTCCCGACAGGCGTCGCCACCTGCAGGCGCACGGCCGGGTTATTCGGCTCGTCGGAAGCATTTGCCGGACGATTGTTGCCATCGAGACGGAAGTCCGGCCAAAACTCTTCGACCTGCAAGCGCAGGCCATTTTCTAGGGCGACCTCTTCGGTAAGAATCTCGGCAACATCGAGGCGCTGGTCGCCGATTTGCAGCGCGCCCATCGGCCCCGTCTCGGCTTGAGATGGTGGCGGCGCCAGATACTGCTGTAGCTCGGCTTCGGTCTTGACGGGCACCAGCTCGAGCGAAGCGGGCCCCAAGGAAACTTCGTGGTAGCCTGCTGGTGTGGCAGCCAACCACCGGTCGGCAGTTTGGCCCATGCGATCGCTCGACAAACTGAGGCGAACGGCTGGATTGGCAGCATCTCCCCCCGGCACGAAACGCGCGGTCTCGGCTGCATTTTCGCTGTAGGCCATAACTTGCAGGGGTCCGGCTTGTGCCGGGTTGAGACTGCCGTCGGCGCGCTCGAATAGCTCGGCTCGAGCGAAGGTACCTTCAGCATCTAGGACCTCCAGAAGGTTGCCCTCCAGGCGAATGCGATCGTTGGGGCCGCTATCGGTGCGGACCAACAGCATGCCCTCGACACCTAAATGAATCACGGCTGCCGAGCCCGCGATTAATACGACTAATCCCAAATGGGTCAGGGCAAAGCCAACTTTGCGAGCGCCGCGCCAAGGATAGCGAGACAGAGCCGAAAGGAAAAGGTTGGTCGCCAGCAAAAACATGAGGGCTCCGAACCAGGGACTCTCATATACCTGCTGTCGAACGATTGCAGTCCCAACTTTTGCCTCGTAAGCTGTGGCGGCAATCAGCGTCACCGAAATAACAGCGAGCAGCGGAATCGCCAAACGAATAGAGCCGAGGAATCGAAAAATTGACGACTCTGACGACTTCTTTACCGGAGCCTTTGGCATAATCGTGCTGCTATTACGAAAACTTACGCGGGATTCTAACATGAGGCCCCGCAATGCCGATAACAGTCGGTAGCAACAGCTACAAAACGATCTCGCTCCATCCTCGCACCAATCGAGTTTTTGCGCTCGGTTGAATTCGAAATCGGAATAATTCACTTTTCGATTTGCTCGCAGCCATCGAGATTGTCTGCCGGAGGTGGCCAGAGATCTTTAGAGTTTTCTTAATCATTCAACCTAAAAATGTTGCCAGTTGCCGCTAGGCACGAATCGACAGAGCCGCTGATGCCCCAGGAGCACGATTTTTATCCTAGAAAGTAGCAATGGCTACTTTCTCTCGAAAAGCCTTGCGGCTTTTGCATTAAAAAATACGCTTCTTAGTATAGGTATCAAATGATACAAAAAAAGTGTCGATACAATCACAATTTGTTCGCTCTTATACATTTTTGGAAGTTGAAATTCCATAGCTTGAGTTGTCAAAGGGATTCGATGTAGCTAACGCATTGAAAGGTTTTGGAAAGGGAATTGTTGTCTGCGATCGGATCCGGACTTTGCGTTCCGGAGGCAAAAAAATCTTGTAACAATACCTTCTAAGGTTTGATGGCTGATGATTATCAGCCTCCTTGGCAACCTCACGGGGGTAGAGTTTTCTGCCGGGGTCTCCTCAATACCACGTCTTCAATCGCCCAATCGAATCCTCTGGTGCAGAATCTCAACTGAGATGCCCGGCCAATAACCCAGCTAAACCAGTCAAGGCAAGCATGTCATTACAAGTCAAACTTTTAGAAGATAGCTTCGAGACCGTCAAGCCGAAGGCCAATGCCTTTGCATCCAGCTTTTATGAGAACCTTTTCACCGCCTACCCCGATGCCAAGCCTCTGTTTGTAACGACCGATATGGCCGCCCAGCAAAAGAAGCTGGTGGCCTCACTCGTTCTGGTGGTGGAAAACCTGCGCGAGCCCGAAGCCTTGAGCGACACCCTCAAGGGCCTTGGCGCGCGGCACGTCAAGTACGGCGCTCTGCCGGAGCACTATCCTCTGGTGGGCAATGCCCTGCTGATGACCTTCGAGCAGTACTTAGGGAATGACTGGACGCCGGAGGTCAAGCAAGCTTGGGTCGATGCCTACGGTGCTATCAGCACGCTGATGCTCGCAGGCGCCGACTACGACTCTAGGGAACTCGACTTAGAGAGCGCGCCGCCCGTTGCCAGTGAGCCTGCCAGCGAGCCCGCCCGTGAAGAATCTGGCCTACAGGTCGAGTTGCTCGAGCAAAGCTTTGAGAAAGTCAAGCCCAATGCCGATGCTTTTGTCAGCAGCTTCTACGACAACCTGATGGCGATGTACCCAGCAGCTGCCCCTTTGTTTCAGTCTACCGATATGGCCGCTCAAAAGAAGAAGCTGCTCGCCTCACTGGTTCTAGTGGTGGAAAACTTGCGCGCGCCCGAAGCCTTGAGTGGCGCCCTCAAGGGCCTCGGCGCCCGGCACGTCAAGTACGGCGCTCTGCCGGAGCACTATCCTCTAGTGGGCAACGCGCTGCTGGCGACCTTCGAGCAGTATCTGGGTAGTGACTGGACCCCTAAAACCAAGCAGGCATGGGTTGAGGCCTACGGTGCTATCAGCACGCTGATGCTCGCAGGTGCCGACTACTCGAGCGCGGAGGTCGATCTCGAGAGCCCTGAAGCGGCGGCTAGCGCCCCGACAGAAGCACCCACCGGCGAGATAAACTGGCCGGCTTTGGGAGGCGTCTTCGCGGGTGCGGGCATTCTTACGCTTCTGCTGGTGATGTTGTAAACCTTCAGAGCAAAGTACGCGCGTGGCTACGAATTCTATAAAAACTCGTGGGCTCTCCCGAGCAAATATCGCCATCGTGTTGGCAATTATCATGCTCGTTGGCAGCCTGACGGCAGCCTTCGCGCTCGATCGCCGTGGAATCTTTCTTCCGGGCGAAACCTCCGTCGGACATGCCGTTTTCGAGGTTTCTTGCAATTCTTGCCATGACGGCTTTAAGTCGGTCACCAATGACGCTTGTATGAGCTGCCACGAGGCGGAGCTGGCAGAAGACGTTCATCCCCCCAAGAAGTTTCGCGACCTACGTTGGGTCGACCAGCTTGCGGAGGTTGATGCCATGACCTGCACGGCCTGCCACGAGGAACACGTCCACATGACGGGTCGCGGCGTTCACCTACCGGCTGATGTCTGTATGACTTGCCATCAAGGCATCATCACTGGCGACCTGGCCAGTCATGATGGGTTTACCTCTGATGGTTGCTGGACGGCAGGTTGCCACAACTACCACGACCACCGGGGGATATCCACAGGATTCATCCGCAACAACTTGGACCAGCTGCCCTTGCTGCCAGTGCCTGCGGCCCCCGAGCGAGTGGTGACGGCCCAAGTGGAGGTGCCGCCAGCTCCCGATCTTGAGGATGCGTTTTTGGGAGGAAGACTGTAAATGCTGCAATTTGCAAAGCGACCTCTCACGCTCCTCCTGGTTACCGCCGTGTTGTACTGCTGGCTGCCGTTTGCTCCTGCCCTAGCTGGGAAGGTTACGCCTTCCCAGTTGCAGGAAATCAATCAGCTCTGGCAGGGAAGCGCTCACGCTTACGCCGAGGTGAATTGCTCGAGCTGTCACCTCGACAGCGAGACTCAGGCGCTACAGACGCACCCTACCCAGGAGACCTGTCGCAGCTGCCACGAGTTCGAAGTCGATACCCACCTGCTCGGCAAGCACGGCATCCGCACCCGCGAGGGCATGTCGCCCCTGACACCGGCGATGTCGCGACTGCCCATGAAGGCTGAGGCCCGCGATAAACCCCAGAATTGCAATGCTTGCCACAATGTGCACTCCGCAAACACGCAGCAGGCCTCTGTCGATTCCTGTTTGAGTTGCCACGACGATCGCCACTCCCTCAACTTTGGCAACTCCAAGCATGGCAAAGCTTGGCAAGCAAGTGCCGCCGATCTGAGTCGCCCCAGTGCTGACTCGGTTAGCTGTGCGACTTGCCATCTCCCCCGCGAGGTCCACGGCGATGCCGTCCTCGCAAACCACAACAACACTTACACGTTGTTGCCGCGCGATCGCATGGTCAAGGACGTCTGCATAAACTGCCACGGTCTGGAATTTTCATACAGCAGTATTTTTGACGACGACCTCACTGAAGCCAACTACGATCGCGCACCGACTCTGAAACTAGAAACCTTCGACATGGTTCGCGCCCTCGAAAAGCGTCGAACCGGCGAAGAATAGCCCCCGTTTTGATTTTGGATAGAAGGAGAACTCCCATGTCTGCAATCGTACGATTTATCGAGACTCTCAAAGCCCGGACTATCGGCATGTTGGCCCTGGCTGCCGCAGTTTGCTTTACCGTCGTTGCCTGCGGCGGCGGCGGCAGCGCCCCGACTGCTTCGACTGGCATCGCACCCGAGCTCGTAACCGACTACATTTTCACGGCTCTGGCTGCCGACCGGACGGCTTACACCCGACACGTTGTTGCCCGTGCCAAGGTTCTGGAAGGAAAAGCAAAGGCAGATGGCGTCGTCGACACCGAAGCAACCGAGTTCTGGGAAGAGGAAGGTGGTATTCCCTTGCCCGCGCAAATGTTCCGCTTGGGCTATGAAGCTGCTGCCGATCTGGCTGCCGAGCAAGGCCTCGACTTCTCCTACGGCTTGATTTCCCCTTGGTACATCAACGACAACCACTCTCCTAAGAGCGATTTCGAGAAGACGGCTATGGACGAGATGATTTCCACCGGCGAGCCCTCCAAGGGCTATCAGGAAATTGGCGGTCAGAGGTTCTTCTCCGCGATGTATCCCGACAAGGCTGTTGCTGAAGCTTGCGTCACTTGCCACAACACCCACCCGGTTCACCTGGAGCGCTATCCCGACAAGCAGTTCGAGATGGGTGAGGTTATGGGTGGCATCGTCATCAACCTCCCAATTGACGACGTTTAAACCCCCTACTGCCATGCGGTCGCACCGGGAAAGTTTCTCGGGCGATCGCGCTATCTTTGGCTTGGCGAGCGTTGGACATCTTCGTTCACAGTAATTCCATGAAACCCAAATTCTCCACGCTCATCATCCTGACAGTCGTAACGGCAGGCCTGCTCGCTCCCTTTGCACTCAGTCCGCTGTACCTGACGGACCTACGGGAACAGAATTTCGATCTTCACGAGTTCTTTCGTAGCGAACTCTACAAACTGATTACAGGTTACGTTTCTTTAGCACTCATTTTTATTGAGATTGCTCTGACGGCCCGCAAACGCGGCCGTGGCTGGCTGGTAAAAGTGAGCTTGCCGGGCTCGATGCAGATTTGGCGCAGCATTCATATTTTTGTTGGTGTCGCTCTGGTTGCCACCACGTTAGTTCACACCATTGGCTCTCAAGGTATGAATTTCAACGCCTTGCTGTTGTGGGTCTTCTTCGGCGTGACGCTCACGGCCCTAGTTGGCGTCGTCGCCGAGACGGGCTTACTCGAGTACCCTCAACGCTACCTGCATTTGGAGCTGCCGGTAGGAGCGACTAAAATTTCCAAGGGTCGGGCCATTCGCAGCCTGCGCGATATCTGGCTGGCCAGCCACATCTTCTTGGTCAATGCTTTCGCAGCTCTGCTGGCATTCCATATTTTCCTGGCCTATTACTACCAATAAGTAGCAAGCGCTGTCATGCTTCGAAAATTTGCCCTGGTGGCAATCGCACTCGTTGGCCTCGCTATTTTTGCCTTCGCTCGGCCGAGCGACTCGCTCTCGAACGAGCCGGTTGCCAATCTGGCCGGCCTGGCGAGCTTGAAGAGCCTGAGCCGCGTGGCTATCTCCTACGAAACTGCCATCGCCAGCGGGCGACCGACTCTGGTGGAGTTTTACGCCGATTGGTGCACCACTTGCCAGGGGATGGCGCCCATGCTTCAAGACTTGCACGGGCAAACTCCCGAGCTAAATTTTGTCGCGATCGATATCGATGCCCCCCAATCGGCCGATTTGATGGCCCGCTACGAGGTGCGCGGCGTCCCCAGGCTTGTCGTGCTCGACCGCAGTGCCGCGATCTCCGATACGTTCGTCGGCGCGGTGCCGCGAGGAGTCTTGGATCGGGCCGTTTCTGCGGCGATCGCCGCAAACTAAGCGAACGCTAGTGTCGCGATTTTGTAGCGAATAGAGCGGAAACTTACCAATTTCTTTGCAACTATAAAGCCAGCCTGATTCAGCCTTTGCAACGTTGCTGTTGCCTGAAGTCTGAGTTGTGAATCCGATCGACTCGAGCGGCCATTGTGCCGCTTTTTTTTGTGCGTATTTTTCTTTTCTATTTCTGGAGGAGCCTCAGGGTGCTCTCGGGCGTCACCCAGCAAAGTGTCCGGGAAACCCGAATAGATTAAAGAGGAACCCTCTCAATGATGAGAACGAGCACCAGCGAGCAGATTTTAGAGACGGCCATGCAGATGGCCCAAACGCGGGGTTACAACGCTTTTAGTTATGCCGATATCTCCGAGGTCATTGGCATTCGCAAGGCCAGCATTCACTATCACTTCCCCACCAAAGCCAGCTTGGGCAAAGCCCTGGTTCTCCGCCAGCAGGAAGAACTCGAGCAGGCGCTGCAGCAAATTCGCCAGGAGAACGCTGACGACCCTGCCGCTCACTTGCTGGGCCTAGCCGGTATTTTTGAAGATAGCCTGACGGAAAATCGCCTCTGCCTCAGTGGTATGTTCGGAGCTGGCGTGCTGACGCTACCGACCCCCGTGCGCGAGGGCGTTAAAGCGCTCTGGGAAGATCTCGAAACCCAGGTCGCCGACATTTTAAACGCTGGGGTCGAGGCAGGCATTTTTGCCCTCGATAACCCACCCGAAGTCGAAGCGCGCTCGTTTTTGGCAAACCTGCACGGCGCTCAGGTCGCCGCTCGTGCTGCCGATTGGCAATCCGGGCAAATCGTCAAAATTGCTCGCCAGTATCTGACTCGCCTGCAGGCTTAGCGATTCGTTCGTCCGGTTGCGGCGATGCTGCAGGCAGAGAACCGACAGCGGCCGCCTGCAGCTCTCGTCGCAGACAAGCCCCCTCCAAAACGAGCAGATTCCGTTCGGTAAAAGCGATGCAGGCGGGTGCGGCCACCTGCAGGGCGGTAGGACGGTCGGCTGCCAGAGCCAACTGGGGGGCGTCAGTCTCGCGCGCGAACTGAAGCAGCCAATCGCTCTGGCCGATCCAGTCGGCGCTGAAGGCATCGCGGTCTATTAGCCAGCGATCGACCGAATAGCGCTCGAGAAAATCGAGCACCCGAGCGGGGTCGAGGCCGTACTGGGCCTCAATGGTCGCAACCGTGCGCTTGCGGACTTCTTCATAGAATCCCGAATGATAGGGCAGCGCGTAGCTCTTGCTGCCAACCAAAATCGTGCGTCCGGCAAAGGTCGGCAGCTGGTTGGCTTCTGCGGCTAGAGACGCAATGCGAATGTCTTTAGGTTGAGCCTGGAAATAACGGTAGAGGGCCGGGTACTCGCCCCGTACGTACTCACCGAGAGCATAACTCGGCACCACGAATGCAAAATAGACTGCCAATGGCAGAGCGGCCAGCATTCCCAGGCCCCCCCACAGAAGCACCTGCAGCCGCGCCGAGTGCGCCCACTGCTGCTGCAGCCTGCCGACCCCTATCCCTCCAGCCAGAGCCAGCAGCACCCGCAGGCTGTGCTCGGTGTAGCGATTGGGAAGGTGAAGGCGAAACAACAGTAAGTGAGCGAGCAAAAAACAGACCACCGAAGCTAAAGTGACCTGGAGAAAAAATGCCAGGCGAGGCGATCGCCCGATCCGCCCAGTCCGGGCCAGCTTGACTAGCATGAATGTGCCGAGCGAGCCGATGGCGACGTAGCTCGCTTGCAAAATTGGCGCGGGTCGAGAACGCCAACCGCACCATTCTCGCGGGAAAAGACCGCTACGCTTGCCACAGAGCCAATAGCTGGTGGCATCTTCTACGAAAAACTTCGACCAGCCGTCAGCGGAGAGGGCAAATAGCTCGCGGGCGCGATCGACGCTCAGGACCGGTCCAAAAGGAGAGTCATGCAGGGCGTGGGGCAGCAACACGCAGAAGGCCGCCAGCCAACCCGAGGCCCACAGCCAGCGATCGGCGCGATCGCCACCGAGCCGCCAGCGGCCGCGCTGCCACCGCAAGAGTCGCAATCCCAAAACACCCGCTGCCACCAAGACTAGCTGGGGGTAAAAAAGACCCAAGCCCACAATCGAGAGCGCGCAGGGCAACCATTGCTTTTTGAGCAAATAAAACGTAAAAGCCAGAAAAAAAGGATAAACAAACGCTGCCGGCGTCGCCGAGACAATGTCGTCTCGCATCAAGAAGCTCCAGTTGAGAAAAAGGGCCGCCGCCAGCCCCGAGAGGGGAGAAGGAACCAACTGCACGGCCGTACCGAAGCCATAGGCGACAGCCACCAAGGCGATCGGCAAGGGCAGCAGCTTGTTGAGGGTCCAAACATCCCAACCGCCGACAACGATTCCCAGCCGATACAAATTGGTGTAGCCCCAAGGCGCGACCGACTCAAAGTAATCGGCCAGCAGATCGCCTCTGAAAAGCTCCGGATCGGCAAACCGTTGCATCCAAAAGACATGTTGGCGGGCATCGTCTTGGACGAGATACTCGCTCGCAAAGGCAGACTGCAGCTCTGGCAGCCGCCACAGGAGCGTCACGACTAAGCTGAGGCCCAAGGCGATCGCCATCGCTGGCGAGATTTTCTTTGGAACGAAGCGCTGCAATCGGTCTGTCACGGCCATTGTCTGGAGAATTGGGGAGAGCACCCCGCATAGTAACTCTGCCTTCAGGACGCGTGCCCGTTATGTTTGGTGGCAGGTTGTTTCCTGAAAGGCACGATCTGCCCCCAAGCGCCAGCACCGGAGGTCCGTCGCGCGCCCCTCGACCACCGCAACAATGAGGTAGTCATACTCAGCCCAAGCAATGGCGCGATCGAACTCCGAGGGTGTAGCCGGAGCATCGGTGTGGGAGTGAAAAATGCCGATAATGTCTAGACCTGCAGCACGGGCAGCTTTTTGAGCCGCGAGCAGATCTGCCGGGTCGATGGCAAAGTTA
The DNA here is from genome assembly GCA_964435975.1 of uncultured bacterium. Lineage (GTDB taxonomy): Bacteria > Cyanobacteriota > Cyanobacteriia > Cyanobacteriales > Rubidibacteraceae > CAYTBI01. Next base: position 40,911 of record CAYTBI010000006.1, on the reverse strand, counting down.
CGGCGGCGAGAACGATCGCGGCTGGCCCCAGTCAGAGCTGAGAACTCCACTGCGGCTCCTGCATCCCACGCGTTGGCCGTCGGCCGCACCAGGAGCGCGCGTTTTTTGCCTGTCTCTTCGATACGACCGAGGAGAATGCCACAGCCTTCTTCAGGATAGGCTGCTTCGCAAGCGGCAATAATCTGTTGTTTGAGAGAATCGCTGAGGACAAGCAAAATCTGCATCTCCCCCGATGTTTCGCGGGGGAGTACTGGCCTCTGAGGAGGCCCCTAGATATTGATGAAGTGGAAGTAAATGCCTGCCACCAAGAGGTTGCCGACTAGCAGCACGGCTGCCCAGAGAATGCGATAGGTATAAGTCTTCTTCTGCCCTGCGTTTGTCACGGTTTTTCACTCCCAATCGAATTTAGCTGTAAGCGACCAGCCAATTGTATCCCGCCGCCGACTCCACCGATTAAGCCGGGCTTCAGGCGATTGCTTCGCCAGCCATCTCGCCGGCATGATAGGAGCTGCGCACCAGCGGACCCGAGCGCACCCGCTCGAATCCCATCGCGCGCGCCAGCGCACCGAGGCGCTCGAACTCTTCGGGGTGCCAGTATTTCTCGACGGGCAAGTGGGCCAGCGAGGGGCGCAGGTATTGCCCTAGCGTCAGGCGATCGCAGCCGACAGCCCGCAGATCTCGGAGGGTTTGCAAAATTTCTGCCTCGGTTTCTCCCAAGCCCAGCATCAAGCCCGATTTAGTCGGCAGGGTGGGGGCTATTTCTTTGGCTAGTGCCAGCGCTCGCAGGGAACGCTCGTACTTCGCACCGCGACGCACGGGCCCCTGCAGGCGCTCGACCGTTTCGAGATTATGGTTGTAGCAAACTGGCCGAGCCGCGACGACCGTTGCCACGCGCTCTCGCTGCTTGGCAGCAGCGTCGGTCCCGCCCCAAAAATCCGGGACGAGCACTTCAATTTGGACCTGGGGGCAGCGATCGCGCGTGGCTTGCATGGTGCGAGCGAACCAACCCGCACCGCCATCGGCTAGGTCGTCGCGGGCCACTGCCGTCAGCACCACATAGTGCAGTTCGAGCGCTTCGACGGCCTCGGCTACTTTGCGAGGCTCGTCGGGATCGAGGGGCATCGGGGCATGGCCTTTGTCCACCTGACAGAATCCGCAAGCGCGCGTGCAGGTCGGCCCCATCAGCAGAAAGGTAGCTGTCTTCTGGGCATAGCACTCACCCCGATTGGGGCAGCGTCCTTCTTCGCAAATGGTGTGAATCTGCCGCTGCTTGACAATTTTTTGTACGGTAGAAATGTCACTGGCATTGCCAATGGGACGGCGCAACCAAGCTGGTAAGGCAATCACCTCATGCTGCCACTGCTCTCGGATCTCACTCCCCGGCATTTTTTGCATTCCTCTTTCACATCTCAAGACCGCACCGAACCTGCTCGATCTTAACGAATCCCCCAAGAGCAAACGCTCTCGCTCACTTGGTAACGATGTAGCGACAGAGGTTATGCTCGCCTACTTATGTGTAGTCTACGGCACTCGAGCGAGCTGCCGACGCATCAGGAATTTCACGCAGTCGCCCTTAAAATGAGAACTGTAGGAATCGAGATTATTTGGGTTTGTTTTAACTCGAGAGTCTGCTAATAATACTGTAGGATGACAGCGTAGTTCTCCCTTGTCGCGCCCTTCCAAGCTGAGGAGTAGTCAGTCGTGTCCATGCAGAAGGTTCTAGTAATCGATGACAGCCGCATGATTCGCATGCGCATCAAGGACATGCTCAAAGACATGCTTCCTGGCGAAAATATCGAAATTACCGAAGCCAGAGACGGCCTCGAAGGTTTGGAAATGGCGCAGTCGCAGTCGCCGGACTTGATTGTTCTCGACTTTCTCCTGCCGAAGATGAGCGGTTGGGAAGTTTACCAAGAACTCCAGAAGCAGCCCGACTTGCAATCTATCCCGCTGGTGGTCATGTCCGGCCGCAAAGAAGAGGTTACCGAGCGCATTCCGGAGCCCTTCGAACATTTTTCTTTTGTCGAAAAGCCCTTCGAACCAGAACAGCTTGTCAATGCTATCAAGGAGGCCCAGGCCAATGCTAAGGGCCGCCCCGAGCCTATCGTTGTCGCCGGTGCCGACCCGGCCGAGATCGACCGCCTCAAGCTACAGGTCGCCGATTTGACCTCCCAAGTCGGGCGCCTGCAAGGGCAAGTCGACACGCTCGGCAAGCAGATGGGCCAACTCGTGGCCTTCATTAAGAAGCGCCTGGGCTAATGTTGGCCTTCATTTGCAGGGTGTTACTGCTCTCAGGAGCCGTTTCGGCTGCCATCGTTTTGGCAGGGACCCGATTCCCGGCTGTCGAGCCCGATGCGACTGTCGCGCTCGTAACCGTCACCCTGCCAGTGGCAGGCATGGCTGCAGTGCTAGCTTGGCGGAGCCGGACTCAATTGTAAAGTATTTGTTACGAAATTCCGCGCGAGCGCGGCGGGATCCTGCGGGGTTTGACACACTAGGAAACCGTAGGATTTCTTCAACGAGCGAAAGCAAGGACTGTTTGAGGAGCGTGAAAATTGAGATAGCCAGTCGGGTGGGCCAGATCGCCCCGTCCCTGACCTTAGAGATTGCCGCGCGCGCGCGCGCTATGAAAGAAGCAGGGCTCGATATCTGCAGCTTCAGCGCTGGGGAACCAGATTTCGATACTCCCGAGCACATCAAGGCAGCGGCCGTGAGGGCCCTCGAGAGTGGCAAGACCAAGTACGGGCCTGTTGCCGGCGAGCCCGAGTTGCGAGCGGCGATCGCCAGCAAACTCCAGCGAGACAACGACCTGGCCTACACGCCAGAACAAGTCATCGTCACCAACGGTGGCAAGTTTTCTCTCTACAGTCTCTTTCAAGTTCTCCTCGAGCCGGGCGACGAGGCGATCGTGCCCGCTCCCTACTGGCTGAGCTACCCCGAAATGATCGGGCTTGCCGGAGGCTCTCCCATTGTCGTCCCTACCACCGCAGCCAGCGGGTACAAACTCTCCCCCGAGCAGCTGCGCGCTGCAATTTCGCCGCGCACGAAGCTAGTCATCATCAATAGTCCGGCCAACCCAACGGGTAGCGTTTACAGCCCTGCCGAGCTGGAAGCCTTGGCCGAAGTTATCGTGTCTGCCAATATCTTGGCCATCTCCGACGAGATTTACGAAAACATCATCTACGATGGGGCCCAGCACGTCAGCCTTGGTAGCCTCGGCCCGGAAATTTTTGCCCGCACCATTCTTAGTAACGGCTTTGCCAAAAGCTACGCGATGACCGGCTGGCGGGTGGGCTACGTTGCCGCTCCGCCCGAAGTGATTCGGGCAATGGCCGCCCTCCAGAGCCACAGCACCTCGAATGTGTGTACTTTCGCGCAATACGGCGCGATCGCCGCGCTGACCGAGCCTTCGACGCGCACGGTCGAGATGTACCGCGCCTTTGCCGCGCGCCGCACCCGCGTCCTCAATCGCCTGGCTGCCATTCCTAACCTAAGCTGCCCCGTGCCCATGGGGGCATTTTATGCCTTTGTGAATTTTTCGCGCACGGGGTACGGCTCGTCAACCCAGTTTTGTCGGGACTTGCTCGAAACCGCGCGAGTTGCCGTCGTTCCCGGTATTGCTTTTGGGGCCGACGACTGCTTCCGGCTGTCCTACGCTACGGATCTGGCTACTCTCGATGAGGGTTTGTTGCGGCTGCAGCGCTTTGTTTCGGAAGCAGCCGCTGCTGCTTGAGAATCCCATGGCCGTACCTGCTGCCGACGACGCCCGCCTGCAAGCGCTTGCCGAACTCATTGCCATCGTGGCTCGCCTGCGAGATCCTCAGCAGGGCTGCCCTTGGGACTTGGCTCAGACTCACACGTCCTTGGTGCCCTACGCCATCGAAGAAGCCTACGAGGTGGCCGCCGCCATCCGTAGTGGCGAAACCGCCGCAATCGCCGAGGAACTTGGCGACCTGCTCTTGCAAGTTGTCCTGCACGCTCAGGTGGCTAGTGACGCAGGCACCTTCGACCTAGCCGAGGTCGCCCGAGGCATCGCAGCCAAGCTGGTGCGCCGCCACCCCCACGTTTTCGGCGATGCCGCACGGCCCAACGAATCAACTAGCGAACTAACCGATCTCGAGAGCATTCGCCGCAACTGGGACGCCATCAAAGCCGCCGAAAAAGGCGAGTCCGCAGCTAGTGCCAATCGCTTGTCTCGCAAACTGGCCAAATACGCAACCTCCCTGCCTCCTTTGCTGGCTAGCCTCAAGATCTCCCAGAAAGCTGCTGCAGCGGGCTTTGAGTGGGAAGATGTTGCCGGTGTCTGGGCCAAATTCGAAGAAGAATTGCATGAATTCAAAGTCGCCCTGGCCGAAGACAATCGCGCCGCTCGCGAAGCCGAGCTTGGGGATCTTCTTTTTACTGTTGTCAACTTGGCCCGCTGGTATGGCCTCGACCCCGATGCTGCCTTGCAAGGGACCAATCAGCGCTTTGCGCGCCGTCTGGAGGTCATGGAAGACCTGGCTGGCGATCGGTCCCTCGAGAATCTTTCCCTCGAAGAGCTCGAAGCCCTCTGGCAGCAGGCTAAACGGGATTTGCAAGCAGCCAAAGACGCAGTTGAATCAAACCCAGCCCGAGCAGAGCCGCGATCGTCAGTTGCACCCAAGTCCAATAGCGCGGGTGGCCTTTGACCGTTTGCTTCGCGCCTCGGCGCAGTTCGATGCGGTCAATTTCGAGCCAAGGGCGATCGCTGCGGCGATACCAGCCGGACACCGTGACCTCTTGGCCGATGAGTTCTTGGAGTCCTTCGTGTCTGGAGGCCAGGTTGCCCAACCCACCCAGGCGAGAGGTGTAACGCAGCTCCAGACCGCCGGTGGTGTCTTGCAGGTGCAGGAGCGCGTCGGGGCGACAGGGGGCATTGGCATGGCCAAACAATTTGCCCTGCAGGCGCGATAGGCGGCCCCGCAGCGGACTCAAGTAGGGATCGGCCACCAGGCTATTAGCCTGAATCAGGGGCATGCGCTTGGCCCCCGGAAACATAATGGCCACCCGCAAAAATGTCCCAAAAGCAAAGCCGAGCAGGGCAACCGCGGGGCAGAGGAGCCAAACCTGCTGCAAGGCAAGCACGCGCGCGGCAATCGCTCCACCTACAGCCGCCGCTACTGCTAGCAAGGGCGACGCGTGGTAGAGCAGCCAGTGACTGTAGAACGGTTGCTCGAGCTTGCGGCGATCGAGGAGTTCTCGTTCTTGGCGAAGCACGGTTGTCAGATCGAACTCTTGGGAGAGGGAGAGTTGCTCGGCGTATCCTCCCAAAACCTGCAAGCGCTTGCCCAGCAGAGGATGGAAACTGAAGAATTCGAACCACGTCGCCCAAGGATTGAACATGTCCCACAGCAGCAAGCGGCCGACTTGTTGGGGCTCAGAAGCACTGCGATAGGCTCCGCCGGCCATAGCAACACTTTGAGGCGACAAGGGGCTAAAAATTGCCAATCCCCCTCCTAGGGGGCTGGCATAACCGGCCTTTTCCTCAGCATCGAGCGAGCCATAGGCCATCTTAAAGAGGCTGCGGGCGAGGTCGTTGGGGTTGCCTGTCGCCCGAGCGGCACTCAGATCGGCATGGTAAGTCCGGATGCGCGAGAAGGGAGCGGCAATGCCACTGGCAACGGCATGGAGCAAGAAAAACTTGTATCCCAAAGCGCGGACCAGGGCGAGGAAAACTTGACGGGGATCGAACTTGCCTGCGGCAGCGATGGGTCGTTCCGCTTCATCATCCTCGCTCGGGCGAGGCACGCCGAAATCGCGACACCAACAGTAGAAGAGATAGCAGCACTGGCTGACAATCGCAGCCAGGGTCGCCAGAGCGAAGTCCCAACGAACGATGTGGCCGAACTCGCGAATGTAGATCGTCGCTAGCTCCGCTTCATCGAGGATCGAGAGTAACCCCTTACTGGCCACAATGCGTGCCGTGCTCGGCAGGAAGCCGTAGGTCGCAATGAAAGGAAACGGAGAATCAATGACTCCCAAGCGTGGCTGAGGTGTATTGTGCTCGCGCCCGAGCCGCCGCAGCATGCTCGCTGCTTCGCGACTGTAGGTCTCAAGGCCCGGCCAATTCGACCAACGCAGCCGCGCGCGACTGGCAAGCAAGTTGTCTCCAATCCAAGGAGACAAGAAAAAGAGCGACACCAAAAGTACGAACGCACCGCTCGCGCCAAGGCCTACAGCCTGCAGCAGCGGCATGCCCAAAAACCAGCTTGCAGCTCCAACAACAACGCCAGGAATCGCCCAGAAGACCGCTAAAGTTGCCAGGACAACCGGAAGTAGTTGGGGGAAGCCTGCTGGGGCAGTTAGCTCGGTTTGACCGGGCGCGCGGCCTGCCTTTGGAAAGGGATAGACCTGCTGTCTAGAAGGCGCGACGCGCTGCTGGCCTTGGAAGAATCTAGCTTGCTTGGATTGGGCCTCGTAAAGAGACGAGAGCGTCTCATCCACCCAAGATTGCACGGTGGGATCCTGGCAGGCCGTGAGTTGCTTGCACGCGGCGATCGCATCGTCAATTTGACGGCTGCCACGATAGGCCTTGACCAAGGCCATCAGCGCGTACTGGTCCCGGGATGAATTGATGTCGAACCCCGCCTTGCCGTAGGCTTTGAGATCGCGAATGGCCTCGGCGTAGCGTTTCTGGAGAACGGCCTGGTGGCCGCGCTGCAGGAGCTGGTCGTTTTTCGAATTTTTACTAATTTGCGGCGGCGTACTGGCTGATTTAGGTGCTGGGGCGGCACCAGCCCGCGAGCTGCGTTGGGGTTGCGCTTGCTTGTCTCGAGCGGGAGTCTTGGCCGCCGGATTCGATTGCCTTGGGGGCGAGGCGGGGCGCAACAACTCAGTCGGTCCATCCAGACGCGGGAGCGGCAGATCGGCCAGGTCCGTCAGGGGTCGGGTCTCATCGTCGTCGTCGGCAGCCTGGGCAATCTCGGCAGGCCCCTTGGGTAAGGGTGGCAGGACGATTTTTTCCTCTTCTTGCTCCGCTTCTTCTAGTAGTGAGAATACCATCTCGAGCGACCAGAAATTGAGATCTACGTTCTCCTGTGCTTCGAGCTCTTGGCGCAGTGCGTCCGCCCGTTTGCGATCGCCAACCCCTTCGTAAGCGGCAATCAAGCCGACCCGGGCACCAATAAAATCTTCCTCAGCAACACTATCGCCGTTGCCATCGACGCCAACGCGGCTCAAGAGATCCACCGCGTCTTGGTAGCGTTTTTGTTTGAGCGCTCTCAAGCCGACAATAAGTGACATGAAGGTAAAGCTTTCCCTGCTTCTAGAGATTCGAGATGGGGGCCCAGAAGAAACGGCAGCGGGAGCGAGAAATACAAGCTCGAGTCGAAGATACTCCTATCTCGCCTTCAGAGCTTACTACAAAACCTAACCCGATTCGGTGAAGCCCAGCTAGGCCCCAACGGACCCAATGTCATGAGATTCGAGGGTCCGGGCGCCTCCTTCAGACTGGAGGATTGATTAGAATGTCATGTGCGCCGAGGGTCGCTACTAGTAAAGATGCCGTACCTCCGGTGCGATCGCGACCGGTAATGATTCAGTCGGTAAGTTATGGTTTCAATCCTCCCAGAAAGCTCCGAAGGTAGTTTGAGGGCACTGGCGGCCCGTACCCAGGCAGCTGCTCGTGCCCTGGCAGTATTGCCAGGTGCCGATCGCGATGCCGCGCTCGATGCCATCGCCACCGCCCTCGACACCCACGCAGCAGAGATTGTTGCTGCCAATCGAGCCGACCGGGAAGCTGCGGCTCGAGAGGGCGTGGCTGCCGCCTTGCAGGCCCGCTTGCAGCTCGACGAAATCAAGTTGCAAAGGGCGATCGCCGGAGTACGTGGTGTCGCCGCTCTGCGAGATCCCCTGGGTGTCAAGCAAATCCGCCGCCAACTGGATACGGGGCTGACCCTCGAGCGCGTTACCTGTCCTCTGGGGGTCATCGGCGTCGTCTTCGAAGCGCGTCCCGACGCGCTCATCCAAATTACGAGCTTGGCGCTCAAATCCGGGAATGGGGTCATTCTCAAGGGCGGTCGCGAAGCTGCCCGTTCTTGCGAAGCCCTTGCCCGCGTCATTCGGCAAGCCTTGCAAGCCTCCGGCCGCATCGACTGTGAGGCCCTACAGCTCCTGGCAACCCGCGAAGAGGTGCGCGGCCTGCTGGCACTCGATGACTGCGTCAATCTCATCGTGCCCCGAGGATCCAATAGCTTCGTGCGCTTCATTCAAGAGAACACCAATATCCCGGTCCTCGGCCATGCCGATGGCATCTGTCACTTGTTCGTCGATCGCGCGGCCGACTTCGAGCGTGCTGTAGCAATCGCCGTCGACGCCAAAACCCAGTACCCGGCTGCTTGCAATGCGATCGAGACACTGCTGGTCCATGCCGAGATTGCCCCACAATTTTTGCCGGCCGTCGGCGCAGCCCTAGCAGAGCGCGGGGTGGAGTTGCGCGGCGATGCCCGCGCGCGGCAGATCGTCCCGGCCTGGCTGCCTGCTACCGAAGCAGATTGGGAGACAGAATACAGCGACTTAATTCTGGCTGTGGCTGTCACCGGCAATCTCGAAGCGGCCATCGCTCACATCAACCGCTACGGTTCGCGCCACACTGAGGCGATCGTCACCGAAGATCCCGCCGCTGTCGAGGCCTTTCTGGCACGAGTCGATGCGGCGGGCACGTTTCATAATTGCTCGACCCGCTTTGCCGACGGTTTCCGCTATGGATTTGGCGCTGAGGTCGGTATCAGCACCCAACAGATGCCGCCGCGCGGCCCGGTGGGTCTCGAGGGGCTCGTCACCTACAAGTATCAACTGCGCGGCAAAGGCCACATCGTGGCCACCTACAGTGGCAGCGAGCCCAAACCCTTTACCCACCGAGATCTTTAGCTAGTTTCATGGATGCGATTGAAGTCTCTGGCATTCGCTGCTACGGTTACACGGGTTATCTTGCCGAGGAGCGCGTTCTCGGTCAGTGGTTCGAGGTCGATTTGACTCTGTGGGTAGATTTAGCACCCGCAGGCAGCAGCGATCGCATCGAAGATACCCTCGACTATCGCTCGGCAATTGCAGCTGTCAGACAGCTCGTGCGGGAAGCGCGCTTTGCCCTGGTCGAGAAACTCGCCGCCGAGATTGCTGCGGTCGTTTTGAATTTAGATGGCGCCGCGAAAGTGCGGGTTCGCTTGAGCAAGCTCGCAGCACCCATCCCCGACTTCGGCGGCCGCATCACCATCGACATCACCCGCGCAAAAACGCCTCCAATCGCGGCATCATCAGAATCCCACCTCTAGAACCCTACTAGACACTTGGCGTGCGAGCCATCGGAAGTTGCTACCCTAGCAGCGGGCATTTTTCGTGGCGTGAGGAGATCGCATTATGGCCGTGATTTCTGGCAAGCTAAGACGTCGGTTTGGCATCCATCTGCTGTTGGCAGTGGCGATCGCCCTGGCAATTGTCGGGCCCGCGCGCGCGCAGTTCCGACTGCCGCAGTTGAATCCCTGGCAATTCGCCTCCGGTACCCCATCGCCAGTGGCCCGAGGCTGCGTTTACCTCGACGGGCACTGCATTCTCCAACTCGCTGCCCCGGCATCGGAGTTGCAAGAGCGCCTGAGAACCGTAGAGCGACGCCTGCAGATGGCCGCCCGGCAGTACCGGCAAAGTGAAGGGGGATTCGCACTCACCACAACCCCGCAGCCCTGCAACGAGAGCGGCTCGAGAAGCGTTTACATCATTCACCGCGATAGCAGGTCCGGGTCGGCCATACTCAGGCAACAACAATGGTGCGACAACGGCCCCAACAACATTTACGTTGCCCTCGAAGGGGACAGCGAGCCCCTGCGCCTGCTGAATCTAACCGACCTCGACGCGGAGAGCCAGGGGCAGCAAGTCGAGGCCCTAGCGCCAGAGATGGCCCGCAGCATCCAGGCCGGGCTCGCCCGTTCTCGCGACGAGCGCGAGCCGAGCTATCTCTGGGGGCAGGGTCGATCGACAGTTGCCGCCTTCTCCCTGGCAGCGCTCGTCACCTTGCTATCAATTTGGGGGCACCGATTTCTCAAGGATTTAGAAGAGCGCCTTGCCAAGCGCCTCGCCCGCGAGCCCGTGACCACTCAGTTGCAGCGCTCGGGCAACCTCAGTCTCATCAAACTGGCCAAGCGGCTACTGCGCCTGCTTCAAATTGGCGTTTGGGTTGCTGCGGCTCTCTACAGCTTGGGTCTGTTTCCCCAGACTCGGCCGCTGCAGGTCGCCCTGTCATTTTTCCTGCGCGCGCCCCTGCGCATCGCCATCGTCGGGATCGGCACTTGGATTGTGGTTCGCTTGAGCTTTGCTGCCATCGACCGGTTCGCCGCCGCTTTGGGTAGCAATACCCTCCTGACTCCCGATGCAAGCTGGCGGCTGCAGCTGCGCCTCACGACCATCTCTGGTGTCTCAAAAGGAGTTATTTGCGTGATTTGGTGCAATGTGGGCTTCCTGGTGGCCCTTTCGGCCATCGGTATCGACATCGGGCCAATTTTGGCGGGTGCTGGCATCGTCGGCTTTGCCATCTCGCTGGCATCGCAGAACCTCATTCGAGATGCCATTAATGGCTTTTTTATCATCCTCGAAGATCAGTACGGTCTTGGGGATGTCATCGTCCTCGATCCGCAAACGGGTGGCCTGGTGGAGAATATGAATCTGCGCATCACCCAGCTGCGAGATGCCGAAGGCCGCTTGATCACTGTGCCCAACAGCGAAATTCGCACGGTCGCCAACGTATCAAAACACTGGTCTCGCAGCGACCTGAAGGTGCCCATTGCCTACCAAGCCGATGCCGATCGCGCCCTGGAGGTCATTCAAAACGTACTAGAGGACCTCTGGCACGACTCCGAGTTTGCAGAATCCATCCTCGAGAAGCCCGAACTCCTCGGTGTTGATGAGTTTGTCGATCGGGGCATCGTCATTCGCATTTGGATCAAAACCCGACCTCTAAAGCAATGGTCGATCGCCCGCGAGAGCCGCCGCCGTATCAAAGCGGCTCTCGACACGGCAGGCATTCCTCTGGCGGTGGCTCAAGAGCAGATTTGGGTTGAGGGAGTCGGCGCAGCTCGGGATCGTTCGCTCTCCTACGACCGGACCGGTCGGACTAGCGGCAGCGATAATGTTGTTGCGACCGACCGCAACCAACCGCAATAAACCGCAACCATTAGGAACCTCGATAGCCTAATATTCTATTAATCTCTGTAACAAATCATTCAAAAACCATGGCCGCCACTAACGGAACTTCCTCAAAGCAGACCGTCATTGCCCCCTCGATCCTCTCGGCTGACTTTAGCCGTCTCGGCGAAGAAATTAAAGCTGTCGATGCCGCTGGCGCAGACTGGATCCACGTCGATGTCATGGACGGTCGCTTCGTCCCCAACATTACCATTGGCCCCCTGATTGTCGAGGCCGTTCGCCCCCACACCCAAAAGCCCCTCGACGTCCACCTAATGATTGTCGAGCCCGAGAAGTACGTGGCCGATTTTGCCAAAGCCGGCGCCGACATCATCTCCGTGCATGCCGAGCACAACGCCTCTCCCCACCTACACCGCACCCTTGGCGCCATCAAAGAAGCTGGCAAGCAAGCGGGCGTCGTTCTCAACCCCGGCACGCCTTTGGCGCTAATTGAGTACGTTCTGGAGCTATGCGACTTGGTTTTGCTGATGAGCGTCAACCCGGGCTTCGGCGGCCAGAAGTTTATCCCCGAGATTCTGCCAAAGATTCGCCAGCTGCGCGCCCTATGTGACGAGCGCGGCCTCGATCCCTGGATCGAAGTAGATGGTGGCCTCAAAGTCAACAATACCTGGCAAGTTCTCGAAGCCGGGGCCAATGCGATCGTCGCCGGCTCGGCTGTTTTTAAAGCCGACGACTACGCCACTGCTATCGACGGCATCCGCAACAGCAAGCGCCCCGAACTCGCAGCCGTGTAATTTTGCTGGCAAAGAAAAACGCCCCCTGCTGCTGTAGCGGGGGGCGTTTCGTTTGGGCTGCAGGAATTTAGTCGATGAAGCCCATCAGAGTTTCAGAGTCGTCAATCTCATTAGAGGCGACCGGGCGGTTGCCCATAACCGAGTAGGTCTGAGAAATCTGCAGCGTGCTGACGCCAATCGGGCGGATGCCAGAGGAGTAGAAGTCGCCAGCGGTCTGGATCTGGCTGGCGAAAATCGGGCGATCGGCACCAACAGACCGGAATGTTCCGGCGACGACAAGCTTGCTAGGCTCGATCGGACGCTTGCTGGCAGCCGAAACGGCTATTTTAGATTCTTCACGCAAGGACAGAGCGCCGTTGGCTTTGGTCTCATCTTGCTTGGCTGCTGCTGCTCCGGTAGCTGGCTTCTTTTGCTCTACGGGTGCGGTGGTCTCGCTCATAATCCCTCCACTGGTAGTCTAATGGTCTGAAGTATCGGTGCGACGGACCCATGCAACCGATGCGATCTCGAAAATGCTTCTTATTGGTAAAGTCAGCTAAAGTCAGCCACGCTTCGGTTTTAATGGTCTCTTTACCGTTCACTTTACTACAGAACGGGTGTCCGTTCGAGACGGCGCGATCTCGCGTAGCAGGCTGCTGGCAGCCGCGAAATCGTCTCCTGCAAGCAGGATTTCCTAGAAACCTCTGCAGATCGGCTGCGTTGCTTTCTCGACATCACGATTACTTATGGCCGCCATCTAGCAGCCAACCGGCGGAGAGCGCCCCACAACGCACGAGAGTGGCTGGCTCGATAGGCTCCCGGAACTGACGGCGATACCCCGAGGATGAAGGCCCCTTACCAACCGATGCCAATAACATCTGCAATAACAGCTGCAGCGTGTTGCCTCGTACTGCGATCGTGTATAGAATAAAGCGTGTCCTGGGGGCTGCATAAGCTGTCTTGTTAGAGGCGAGATGTTGAAGGGTAAGGATGAAAACTGCGCTACTTGTTGAAGACAGCTTGACCGACAAAGATTTGATGATGCGCGAACTCCAAGGCGCTGGCTACGTAGTCGCCCACGCAGGTAGCGCGGAAGAGGCTCTGGTGCAACTTGGCAAGTCCAAGCCAGATCTGATCGTGCTTGACGTGATTTTGCCCGGCCAGAGTGGCTTTGAGCTTTGCCGGCAGCTCAAAGCAGACCCAATTCTCAAGGGGATCCCGGTTTTGATGTGTTCTACCAAGAGTACGGATGCCGATAAAATGTGGGGCTCCATGCTGGGTGCAGATGCTTACATCACCAAGCCGGTGCAAACTGAAGAATTTACCCGCGCCCTAAGCCAGCTCGGTCGCTAGCTGCCAGGCTTGGCAGTTTACCTTGTCTTAACCTACCGAGCCGCTACCGGTGGGGCTGGCTTTTTTAGGCTGCCGCCGATTCGGCCCACGCCTTGGCCCAATCGAGGGTTTGGCGTACCTGCAGTGGGTTAGCCGCTTCGCAGTAAAGCCGCAGTAAGGGCTCGGTACCGCTAAACCGGACCATAAGCCAGCTATCGTCCTCGAGGCGGAACTTGTAGCCATCGATGTCTTGGTAGCTCGTCACGGCCTTGCCATTGACTTGCTCGAGGGGGCCGGCTGCGAGCAGCTGCATGAGCTTTTCTTTTACTTGCTGGGAGGCTAGCGGCAAGTCGATGCGATCGTAGGCTGCGTCGAAGCCGACTTTCTCGAGCAGGCTTGCATAGGTCTGGCCGAGATCTCGGTTCGATGAAATCGCTGCTTCGAGAACCAAAAGTGCGGAAAACAGGGCATCGCGCTCGGGAATATGATTGCCATACCCAATACCACCCGATTCTTCGCCGCCGATCAAGACGTCGTGGCTCAGCATGCGATCGGCAATGTACTTGTAGCCAACTGGCGTCTCGAAAACGGGGAGTCCGTAGGCTCGGGCAATCTGCGGAATGAAGTCAGAGCCGCTCAAAGTTTTGACAACTTCGCCCTTTTGGCCTTTGTTTCCCGCCAGATGGTCGATCAAAATCGGGATCAAGATTTGCGAGCTTAAGAAATTGCCCGCCCCATCGACTGCAGCAATGCGATCGCTGTCGCCATCGAAGATCAGCCCGACTCGCAAGCGCTCGGGCCGATCGCGAGCATCGGTTTTGATGGCCTCAAAGAGACGCGGTACGTATTTGGGTAGGGGCTCGGGAGGATGGCCGCCAAACAGGGGATCTCGCTCGCCGTTAAGCTCGCCAATGGCGATGCCGAGGAGGCGCTCCAAGCCGGTAGCCGCCGCCCCGTGCATGACATCAGCAAAAACGGCCAGTCGGCCCGCGGCGATCGCCTCGCGGATGGGGGCAACGTCGACTTTGGCTTGCAGGCCCTGGCAGTAGCCTTCCCAGGGATCGAATTCCGTGAGGGTGCCCGACGAGGCTTCCGGCAGCGCTTCGCCCAAGCGCGCCTCAACCTGTCGGGTAATATCTTTGGAGACCGAGCCGCCGAAGGCCCCTTTGATCTTGAGCCCCAAATACTCGGCAGGGTTGTGGCTGGCCGTGAGCACGATCGCGCCGAGGGCGCCTTCGGCCTTGGCCGCCCAGCTAAACGCTGGCGTCGGTGCGTAGCCATCGCCCAGCAGCACGTCAAAGCCAGCCGCCCGGATCGATTCAGCCGCCGCCCGAGCAAATTCAGCTGCTAGAAAGCGGCGGTCGTAGCCGACGACGACCGCGCGCGGCTTGGCGGCCTCCGCACCGTAGGCCGCCGCGAGAACGGCCGCAGACAAGGGCGCAACCTGCATCACGCGCTCGAAGGTAAAGTCGGCTGCGATCGTGCCGCGCCAACCGTCTGTCCCGAACCCAATTGGTTTAATGATTGGTACCGCCATCACTTTTGCCTCACCAGCAACGCTCGAATTCCGCCCACACCTTTGCCAGCAGCCCTCACGCCGAAACTCAATTCAGAAAATCCGACAAAGGCGCGCTGCAGATTTTACCACGCTGCGCTCAAGAAAGTCCCCCAGGCGGGGGCGGATCGTCGTACTTAGCCGCATCGCGGGGATCCTCAGCTGCTTCGGCTTCGAGGAGACGAGCGAGCACCTGCCCGAGAGACATACGCGGAATGTAGGGCCAACCCCCGTTTTCTTCAATTTCTTTGAGAAACCGGTATAACTCGCGCCGCGAGATCGGCAGTGACTCCTGAAACAACCCTTCTCGGATTTCGCGATGGGCGCGCTCGAGGGTTCGCAACAGATTGAGCAGGCGCGCGCTATCGCCGGACCCACGCTGGGCGATTTCTAGAGCGGCCGCGCGCAACTTTTCTAATTCGGCCCGCTCCGGTAGGCGCGTCATGACTCTCATTCTCCCCGTCCGAGGCTAGCGCCCGCCAGTGTACAATGCCAGAGAAGCAGATAACCAATTTTTCTGGTTATCGTAAGCGTTTGGCTCGTAACAAAGGCGCGATCGCCAGGTCGGAGTGCCTGGCAAGTTGCTTTTGTTGAGGAGAAAATCCGGACCGCTAACAATGGCGCGCTCGGAAAGATACATTTTTCAATGCCTACAATACCGAAGATTTTGCAAGCGAGGTCGAAGATGAAGTTTCGCGCGTTCGTTGTCAGCATTCTAGTTGCCTGCATGGGCTTGCTGACAGTTGCCTGTAGTTCCGATACACCCCTTTCCGGGGATGCTTTTGACAAAAGCAAATTAACTTACGATCAAGTTCTCAACACCGGTCTGGCCAATGTTTGCCCGCAGTTGCCTTCGAGCAGTCGAGGTTCGATTCCTGTAGAGCCCGGCCAGAAACTGTCGTTAGTCGATTTGTGCGTTCAACCGACGGAGTTTTTCGTCGAGATCGAGCCGACTAACGTTCGCCAAGAACCTGAGTTCGTTGCGAGCAAACTGCTCACTCGGGCGACCACTAGCCTCGATCAAGTCAGCGGCACAATTGCCATTGACGAGAACGGCTACCTGACATTCACAGAAGAAGATGGCCTCGATTTTCAACCAATTACGGTGCAGCTTCCCGGTGGCGAGCAAGTTCCTTTCCTATTTACCATCAAGGATCTAATCGCACAGTCGCCCGAGCCCGTCGAGTTTATCAATACCTCCACGGATTTTGGGGGCGAGTTTAACGTTCCGTCTTACCGCGGAGCGGTTTTCCTCGACCCGAAAGGCCGCGGCGCATTCAGCGGCTACGATAACGCCATCGCCGTCCCGGCTGGTGCCGATAACAAGGATTATCAGCGGGCTAATGTCAAGCGCCTCGGCGTCTTGACCGGCGAAATAGACTTCCGCATCGAGCGCATCGACCCAGCTTCTGGAGAGATTGCCGGAACCTTTGAGAGCAACCAGCCTTCGGATACTGACCTGGGTGCTAAAGATCCCGAAGAAGTCAAGATTCGCGGCGTTTTTTACGGTCGCCTGCGCGACGCCTAGGGAAAAAAGGTTCTCCAGAGGCACCCCAGCCAACGCTGGTGGGCCTCGTCGCGTTTACTAGCAGTTGGGGCAGCAATGCCCCATTTTTTTCTCCCGACCGCACCGCCCATGTGGACGCCTCTGCATGCCTGCCTACAGCAGACCTTGCGCCAGCGCTGGCTACTCCCCGAGGGAGCCCGGATCTTGGTGGCGGTCTCTGGCGGTCAGGATTCGCTTTGTCTGCTGGCGCTGCTGCGGGATCTGCAGCCCAAATGGCTCTGGCACCTGGCTGTGGGACATTGCGACCACCGCTGGGAAACGGATGCAGGCATCGCCGATCGCGTGGCTGCAATCGCACGCGACTGGCAATTGCCTTTTTACGCGAGCGTTGCTGCCGAGCCGGTGCCCCCCAACGAAGCTGCCGCCCGTCACTGGCGCTACCAGGCCCTGGGCGATCTGGCGGCGGCGGCTGAGTGCGCGCGCGTTGCCGTCGCTCATACCCGCACCGACCGCGCCGAAACGCTGCTCTACAATCTCATTCGCGGCTCCGGCACCGACGGCCTGCCTGCCCTGGGCTGGCAGCGAGAGCTAGCAGCGGACACCTGTCTGGTGCGCCCCCTGCTAGAGGTGACGCGCCAGCAGACCGCGGCCTTTTGCCAGCAGCGGCAGCTGCCCGTCTGGGAAGACGCCGCCAATGCCGACCTGCGATTCGCTCGCAATCGCCTGCGAGCCGAGGTGTTTCCCTACCTCAAGGAAAATTTCAATCCCAACGTAGAAACGGCGATCGCCCAAGCCGCCGAGATCCTGCAGGCCGACCGAGATTACCTGCAAGAAGTCAGCGCCGATCTGGCCGCACGAGCCATTTGCCCGCTACCTCCCGAAGAACGGCAGTTCCAGGGCTCTCAGATCGACCGGCGGCTCCTGGGCCGAGCCCCTCTGGCCCTGCAGCGGCGCGTCCTGCGCCGCTTCTTACAGCAGTACGGCAACCGCGCCCCCACTTTCGCTCAAATCGAGCAGCTCGTCGGGCTTTTGAGCGCGCCGAACCGCAGCCGAACTTCTTCGCTGGCCGCACTCGGCGGTGCTTGGGCCGAGGTTGCTGGCAATTGGATTCGCGTGCGATTGCCGGGGCTTTAAGCCTCGACCGCACTGCTAACAGGCTCCGGCTGAGAGGGCTGCTCGTCGTCACCGGCGTCCTCCGCTTCTCCTGTTGCCGCCGCCTCAGCTGCAGCCAGCTGCTCGGCAGAAATGGGCTCGACACCTTCTTCGATCTTCAGAGTCAGAAAGCGAATGACCTGCTCGCTCAGGCGCATGCTCCGCTCCATTGGTGCAATCTGCGTCCCGTCGGCGATGAAGTTCATTTGGACGTAAACGCCCTCTTGAAACTTCTGAATTGGGTAGGCCAGGCGACGGCGGCCGCGATTCTGAACCTCGATGGAGGCTGCCCCTCGTTCGGTGAGAAAATCTCGATACTTGTCAATTTCTTGGCCCGTACCCTCTTCGCCGAGGTCGGGGCGCAGAATGTACATCATCTCGTAACTTTGCATTAATTCAGTTCCTTATGGTCTATAAACGGCCTCTCCGGCAGCAGCAGCTTTTCCGGCTTCGGCCCCAACCAGGGCAAAAACCGTCGCTCCCCACACTGGAGAAGCAAGGCTTTAAAATTCTACTACCAGTAATACGCAGACGGCTAGCCCGGATCTTACTGGCTACTACTAGCAAGGCTTGCACTCTACAGGCCATCACCGACGCTTTCTTGAAACTCTCACCCGAATCTCTATGGCGCAGCGTTACGTCCGGGTAAAAATGCCTCAAGGGCAAACCTACTATGGCTTGCTTCAGCCCGATCGCAGCACCCAAATTCTCGACGCGCCGCCTTGGTTGGGCGGTCAACCCACCGAGCTGCAACTGGCGGCTGGCGAATACCAGTTGCTCGCTCCTTGCGCTCCCAGCAAAATTATTGCCGTCGGCCGCAACTATAAAAGTCATGCGGCCGAGATGGGGGCGGATCTACCTGAAGAGCCGTTGATTTTCCTCAAGCCACCAACGAGCACCCTGGGCAACGACCGGCCGATTTGTTTGCCGGCTCGGTCCGAGCGCGTCGATTACGAAGGCGAGCTCGCACTCGTCATTGGCGAGCGCGCCCTAGACTGCTCCCTAGAAGCAGCTCGCAGCAAGATTTGGGGATATACAATCGCCAACGACGTAACGGCGCGCGACCTGCAGCGCCAAGACGGCCAATGGGCTCGCGCTAAGGGCTACGACACATTTTGTCCGCTCGGCCCTTGGATCGTGCGCGACTTGGGAGCCGCCGCCAAAATCCAGACTTTCCTTAACGAAGAAGGAACCCCCCGCCAAGAGAGCGCAATTGACGCCATGCTCTTCTCGCCTGAAGAGATTGTGGCCTACATCGCCAGCATCATGACCCTGCTGCCGGGTGATGTCATTTTGACGGGTACGCCTGAAGGAGTTGGGCCTCTGAGCGTTGGCGATCGCGTGCGCGTTGCGATCGAAGGCATCGGCCAGCTCGAAAACCCCGTGATCGCTCGCCCGCAATCGCTCGCCGATGACAAAACCGCCACGGAGACCCCGGTATACTGAAGCTTTGCTGCAAAAATTTCACCTTCGGCAACAGTATTTTCTGAAATTTTTTGGATTGAGCTTATGACCGTCGCGACTCCTCGTGAATTTAGTCCGGGCCTAGAGGGCATTCCTGCCACCCGCTCCGAAATTGCCTATGTCGATGGCAAGCAGGGCCTGCTAGAGTACCGTGGTATCCGCATCGAGGAGCTGGCAACGCGCGGAACTTTCCTAGAGACAGCCTACCTGCTGATTTGGGGCAAGCTGCCCAGTCGCCTTCAACTCTCGAGCTTCGAACAAGACATTCGCAGGCACCGCCGGATCAAGTTCCGCATCCGAGACATGATGAAGTGCTTCCCCGAAACGGGCCACCCGATGGATGCCTTGCAAACCTCGGCGGCGGCCCTGGGACTTTTCTACTCTCGCCGCGCTCTTCCCGACCCCACCTACGTCCGCGAGGCAGCCATTCGCCTGCTTGCCAAAATTCCCACGATGGTCGCTGCCGCCCATTTGATGCGCAAGGGCAACGATCCCATCCAGCCCAACGACGATCTCGATTACGCCAGCAATTTCCTCTACATGCTCACCGAGCGGGTACCCGACCCGCTGTCGGCCCGCATCTTCGATGCTTGCCTGACGCTCCACGCCGAGCACACCATCAATGCTTCGACTTTCTCAGCGATGGTGACTGCCTCGACACTGACCGACCCCTACGCCGTGGTAGCCTCGGCCGTGGGTACCCTAGCCGGACCGCTCCACGGTGGCGCCAACGAAGAGGTTATTGCCATGCTCGACGAAATCGGCTCCGTCGAGCACGCCCGTCCCTACATCGAAGAGCGCATGGCCCGCAAAGAGAAGATTATGGGCTTCGGCCACCGCGTCTACAAGGTTAAAGACCCTCGGGCCGTTATTTTGCAGCAGCTTGCCGAGGCGCTTTTCGAGAAAATGGGATCCGACGATCGCTACGAAATCGCTCGAGAAGTCGAGCGCGTCGTTACCGAAAAGCTTGGTGCCAAAGGAATTTACCCGAACGTTGATTTCTACTCGGGCCTGGTCTACAAGTGCTTGGGCATCCCGACAGATCTGTTTACGCCTATCTTTGCGATCGCGCGGGTGGCTGGCTGGCTGGCCCATTGGAAAGAGCAACTATCGGTCAACCGCATCTTCCGACCCACGCAAATTTACGAAGGGGATCGCAATCTGCCCTACATCCCTCTCGAAGAGCGGGGCTAGAAGCGATTGCCACCTGGCGATCGCCACGAGAGATATACTAGGATGCGGGCGAGCGGCAACGAATCTTTACGTTAGATCTTGATGTCGGGATTGCTGCGTGAGGTGATGTCTCCGGCCGCATCGCGCGTGAAATGCGGAGTGAAGCATGAATTCTGGAATCGACTTACAGACTAGTTTTATCGAGTCCCTCAAGCAATTCGGGTTACCTGGGGGGGTCGCTAAAGCCCTCTGGATGCCCCTGCCGATGTTTTTGATGATCGTTGCGGCTACGGTAGGCGTTCTGGTTGTCGTCTGGCTCGAGCGCAAAATTTCAGCCGCCGCCCAGCAGCGCATTGGTCCGGAGTATGCCGGCCCGCTGGGCGTCCTGCAGCCTGTTGCCGATGGCGTCAAGCTGGTCTTCAAGGAAGATGTCACTCCCGCCAAAGCCGACCCTTGGCTTTTTACAATCGGGCCGATTTTGGTTGTCGTTCCCGTTTTCTTGTCTTACCTCATCGTTCCCTTCGGTCAAAACCTGGTCGTAACCGATATCGGCGTCGGCATTTTTGTCTGGATTGCCTTGGCTAGCATCGCACCGATTGGCCTGCTGATGTCGGGGTATGCCTCTAACAATAAATACGCGCTGCTCGGCGGTCTGCGGGCGGCCGCGCAGTCGATCAGCTACGAGATTCCCCTGGCGCTGGCCGTATTGGCCCTCGTAATGATGTCTAACAGCCTCAGTACCATCGACATCGTCGAGCAGCAGGCAGGCTTGGGCATCTTAGGGTGGTATGTCTGGCGGCAGCCGGTGGGCTTTGCCATCTTTTGGATTGCAGCCCTGGCCGAGTGCGAGCGCCTGCCCTTCGATTTGCCCGAGGCTGAAGAAGAACTCGTCGCCGGCTACCAAACCGAATATTCGGGCATGAAGTTTGCCCTGTTTTATTTGGGCTCCTACGTCAACTTAGTGCTCTCCGCGCTCCTGGTTGCCGTGCTGTATCTGGGCGGTTGGGAGTTTCCCGTCCCCCTCGATCGCCTCGCTGACTGGTTGGGGGTCAGCCCCACGAGCGGGTGGCTCCAGGTCGTGACAGCTGCCCTGGGCATTGTTATGACCGTTTTGAAAGCCTACATGCTCGTTTTTCTAGCCATTCTGCTGCGCTGGACCGTGCCTCGCGTCCGCATCGACCAGCTCCTCGATCTCGGCTGGAAGTTCTTGTTGCCAGTGGCACTGGCAAACCTGCTGCTGACAGCCGCCCTCAAGTTGGCCTTCCCGGCATTCTTCGGTGGCTGAGCAACAGTGCCCTTACGAACGACCGAAACCATAGGAAAAACCCGATGTTAAACGTCCTCAAGCAAGTCGGCGATTACGCCCAAGGCACCTGGCAAGCCGCCAAGTATATCGGCCAGGGCCTCTCGGTCACCTTCGACCACATGCGTCGCCGTCCGGTTACCGTTCAATATCCTTACGAGAAGCTCATTCCCTCCGAGCGCTACCGCGGTCGGATTCACTTCGAGTTTGACAAGTGCATTTCCTGCGAAGTGTGCGTGCGCGTCTGCCCCATCAACCTACCGGTAGTGGATTGGACTTTTGACAAGGCCTCCAAAAAGAAAAAGCTCAATCACTACAGCATCGACTTTGGCGTTTGCATTTTCTGTGGCAATTGTGTCGAATACTGCCCGACCAACTGCTTGTCGATGACCGAGGAGTACGAACTGGCCGCCTACGACCGCCACGAACTCAACTACGACAGCGTCGCGCTGGGCCGCCTGCCCTACAAGGTGACCCAGGACCCGATGGTGACGCCCTTGCGAGAGCTAGCCTACTTGCCCAAAGGCATAACAGAGCCCCATGACTTGCCCGCTGGCGCCCAGCGTCCCGGCCAGCGCCCAGAGGCGATCGCCCGAGCCCTCAAAGCCGAAACTGCCGAGCAAGCCAATAAATAGGCCCGGTGGCGGCTTCAAGCTAGAATTGCGAAGGCTCCCCTCTGGGGGGATTTTTGAGAAAAACTTGTTATTAGCTTGTGAGGGATTTGGCTGTCGTGACCTTAGCTGAGGGCGTTCGGATTGTTTCATTTGGCATATTAGCTGCCACCACCATCGGCGCGGCGCTGGGCGTCGTTCTGTTGAGAAACATTGTTTACTCTGCATTTTTGCTGGCGGGAGTGTTTATCAGTATTTCGGGCATTTATTTACTGCTCAATGCTGATTTTCTGGCTGCGGCGCAAGTTTTGATTTACGTTGGGGCAATTAATGTCTTGATTTTGTTTGCCATCATGCTGGTGGACAAATCCGAAGACTTCGCCCCCATCCGCAATCGCTGGATCCGGCAGGGCACCACGGCGTTGGTTTGTGGGGGTCTGTTCGCGCTGCTCGGAACTATGGTTCTGGCGACCGAGTGGGATCTCGCCCCCGCCACGGAAATTCCCATCGCTAACTCGGTTTTGGCCATCGGCAAGCACTTTTTCAGTGATTTTCTGCTGCCCTTCGAGTTAGCGTCAGTGTTGCTGCTCATGGCAATGGTCGGTGCGATTGTCTTGGCGCGTCGAGACATCATTCCCGAGGAGCGGGCCAGCGATTTGTCCCAGCCCGAGGCTTACACGCTGCAGGAGCGATCCCGCGAGTTACTAACCGTTGGCCCCGAAGGCGATCGAGAGTAGGCAGAGGACAATATCATCACATGCAAATTCAACTAGAATACGTTTTGCTCCTGGGCGCGGCCCTATTTTGCATCGGGATTTTTGGCTTGGTGACCAGCCGGAATGTCGTGCGGGTCTTGATGTCGGTGGAGCTACTGCTCAATGCCGTCAACCTCAATCTCATGGGCTTCTCCAATTTCCTCGACCCTGCCGAGATTAAAGGTCAAGTCTTCACGGTTTTTGTTATTTGCGTGGCTGCTGCCGAAGCTGCCGTTGGTTTGGCGATCGTCTTGGCTATCTATCGCAATCGCAATACCGTCGACATGGAGCAGTTTAACCTCCTGAAGTGGTAGCGGCTGCAAAGGCTGACTCGGAAGAGCCGCTCGGATCCGAGCGGCTTTTGTTTTGTAGAGATTTTTACGACTCAAACAACCAGAGAGTGCGAGTTTATGGCGTCGCAATGGGAGAACTTACTGCAGCATCTCGGCGCCTGGGAAGGGTCGTTCGATCGCCTCGACCCTCGCGGCAACCTGCTGGCCTCGACGCCGACTGTCGTAACCTTGGAGGGTCTCGATGACAACCGCCGCATCCGTCAAACCATCGCGCGCTTCCCGAGCGATGCCCCCGCTCCTGCTCCGCAGGTGCTCGAGTACGCGACTCTGAGCCGTAATATTCTGCTGTTTGAGAACGGATCCTTTTCGATGGGGGCCGGTCAATTTAGCCCCTTTTCCCAATTTGGGGCAGAGTTTGGCTTTGTCATGGGCGATCGTCGCTTGCGCTTGGTGGCGCTCTACGACCGCGACAGCCACCTCTCGGAGCTGACACTCATTCGCGAGGGCGCTCGCGGCAAGACGACGGCTGAGGGTTCTCCCCTAGATATCGGTCGGCTCATCGGCAGTTGGCAGGGCACCGCTACGGTCCTCTATCCCGATCTGCGCCCTCCCGAGACCTATCCGACCCAACTCAATCTCGAGCGCCAAGGCAACTGCCTGCGCCAAACCTTGCGCGCCCCGGGCCTCGAAATCGCTTCAGAAGGCCAGATCCAGAACGATCGCATCCTCTTTTCGGGCCGCGGCCCTCTCGATTATCAAGTCTTGCTGCTGCCTGACGGGGCCTCTTGCAACCTACCGCCGACCCTAGCTAATCGCCAGAGCTTCTTTTTGGAGGTCGGCTGGCTGGTGGCCCCAGAGCGTCGCTGGCGGCTGCTGCGCAATTACGATGGGACGGGCAATTGGGTTAACCTAACGCTGATAGACGAGCGCAAAGTCGTGGAGTAGGTCATGAGCGCGCGGGCGGTATTTTGCGATTTTGACGGCACGATCACCACAGAAGATACCTTTGTGGGCGCAATCGCCCCAGTCGTACCCGCAGTTGCCGAGCGCATTTTGCCCGGTTTGTTTGCCCGCGCGATTACCCTGCGCCGAGGCGTGCGCGACATTCTCGAAGCCATCCCGAGCGATCGCTACCCCGAGATTTTGGCCTATGCTGCCGCGCAGCCGATTCGCGCCGGCTTCGAAGACCTCCTCGATTGGCTCGAAGCCCGGCAAATTCCCCTGGCAGTGGTCTCTGGCGGCCTCGAGGGCATGGTAGAGGCCGTTTTAGAGCGCAACGGCCGCGACGGTCGCAAGCTGCGCGAGCGCGTGGCCGCCATTGCAGCCGTGAAGGTCGATGCCGCCAGTGGCCCCTATCTGTGCGTCTCGTCCGATTTTGAGGCGGGCGACGAGCTGGTCGCAAAAGTCAAGGTGATGCAGCGCTATCCGGCGGCCGTGCGAGTCGCCATTGGCGATTCGGTCACGGATATCAATATGGCCTGCGCTGCCGATTTGGTCTTCGCCCGCGATCGCCTGCAGAAGTACCTGCAAGACCTCGGCAAACCCTACGAACCCTGGGAAGATTTCTGGCAGGTGCGCGATCGGCTGGCGCAGTGCTGGCCCGATGAAGGCTAACGTTTTAAATCTCGTCGGGGTTGATTCCCATTGCCCGCAGGCGCTCGGCCAGACGGACGGTCTTGCCAAGAGCCTGGGCCATAATTATTGCCTCCTGCGTGGCTCTATTGTTGCAGGGGGCACGGCATGCCTTCGCTGGCTATAATCGCGGGCGATCTTTCTAGGATCTCGATTGCCACTATCAGGGCATCTATGGGAGCTTGGCAAAAATATCGACATTGAAATTGCTCTTCTGCGATCGCAGCCAAGAACCGACTGATTGCCTCTGCTGCCTTCTCATCTGCTGTTTCATGCGCAGAGCCGCCGATCTGGATGCAGTCCGGACCGGCGAGCGGCCAGAAACCCACCGATTTGAGGGCGACTAATCCCAAATCCAATACCCGCTCGCCAATCCCAAGGCGCGATCGCAGGCGATCGCCGGAGACACTCCGACCGGTGCGGCTGAGGTGCTTGGCGATGCCAACCAGCTGCGACCAGATTGCTTCGGGGGGCATCTCGGCAGGCAAGCTGTAGGCCAAGGCCAGGGGTCGCTGTTGGGTGCGGGCATGCTGATAGGCGGCTTGCAGCTCGCGCCAGCTTCGCGGCGGCTCCCGGAGGCTCAGAACTGCCAAATCCTGGTGGTTGCCATCGGTCTTGAAGGATGTGCCCGATCCGGAGCCGCGCCAGTCGAGCAGCTCGCTCGCTCGAGGCGCCGTTGTGATAATAATTTGACATCTGGGGCGAACGGCCACCAAACGCACCTCGTGAGCCCTGGTTCGGGAGTTGTAATCTAGCTCGACAATGGCATCGCAGCGCCCGGCTTGCGGCAGCTCGTTGCTGTAGTGGCCCCACCAACAGCCTGGGGTTCCTTCTAAGTGGGTGTCGTCGCAAAGCGAGAACGCGGTCTTGATATATTTGACCCGGCCGCCGCGTCGGTCTTTGATGTTGCCTTGGCAGACGTTTTCGAACCAGCAGTTTTCTATCAGTAGTTTTGGGACGGGATTGCCCGTGCCGTAGGGCTCGAGCAGCTTCAGCTCCCGAAAGAGATCGCGACCGAGTTCGCCAGCGGTAACGGCTAGATCGGCCACGATCGCAGGCTCGCCGAGTTGCTGCAGTTGGCGGTCGAGCCCGTCGCGAAAGAGCGAAATATTTTCCAGAGGCAAGCTCAATCCAGCCGCAAACGGATGGCCGCCGAAGCGATGGAGAAGGTGCTCTTGGGACTTGACGAGACTGTAGAGGTCGATATTGTTAACCGATCGCGCCGAACCCGCAGCCAAGCCGGTCGTGGGGTCTCCCGAGAGCAAAATGGTTGGGCGCGCGTACTCTTGGGCGATTTGCCCGGCCACCAAGCCCAGGATGCCGCCGGGCCACTGGGGATCTTCAAGGACAATGGCTCCGGTTGTCGAGAGGTCGAGGCGCGCGACCCGATCGCGGACGGCTTTAACAAGATCGTTTTGCAAGCCTTTGCGGCGGGCATTGGCCAGCTCGGTTGCCAGGGCCAGCTCGCTGGCCCGCTTGGCATCGGTACCGGTGAGGAGTTCGACTGCAAAGGTGGCATCCCCGTGGATGCGACTGATGGCATTGATGCGCGGCCCCAACCCAAAGGAGATGTCCGTCGGACGATCGCCGGTGCGCCCGCAGAGTTCGAGGAGCTTGCAAACACCCGGCCGAGTGGCAGTTTGGGGGTTGCTTTGCTGCTTGAGCTGTTCGATACCGCGCTGCACCAGATAGCGACAGTCGCCTTTGAGTTCGACCAAATCGGCAATTGCCCCAATGGCGACCAAATCCAACAAGGCTTCGAGGGGCTTTTGAGGCACGTCGGGCAGGCGCTCGTAGAGCGCTTCGATGAGCTTGTAGGCAACGGCCACTCCCGAGAGGTGAGCCAGGGGGTGCTCGGGTGGCAGGCGGCGCGGGTTGAGAATGGCCGCAACGTTTGGGCGCTCGGCCGGGAGCGTGTGATGGTCGGTGACGATCGTATCGATGCCCAATTCGCGGGCGCGCTCGATTTCGGGGATGTTGGTACTGCCGGTATCGCAGGTCACCACGAGGGTGACGCCCTCGGCAGCGAGCGCTTCGATGCCCGTAATATTGAGGCCGTGGGAATCGGTGAGGCGATTGGGAATGACGTGGCGCAAATTCCCTGGAAAAAATTCTCCCAAGCCTTCCCACAGCAGGCTAGTAGCCGTGACGCCATCGGCATCAAAATCGCCCCAGATGGCGACGCGCTCGGTGTTGGCACGGGCGCACTCGAGTCGGGCGATCGCCCCTGTCATCTCTTCGCCGAAAGCAAAGGGGCTCGTCGGCTGGTAGCGGCTCGGATCGAGATACCCAGCTAGCTTGCCGAGGTCTTGCATGCCGCGCTGCCAGAGCAGCTGGGCCGCGCGACTGCCACCGGAATCTGGCGAGTATTCTCGCACGGCTACCAAAAATTCGGGCGGCAGTCGCGCGGGGGGCAGCAGTTGCCAGCGGGCAGGCGAGTCGGATTGCGCGGCCATCGGTCTGGTGTCGTCCCTACGGACAAGCGTACTAGGTTTTCCAATTGTACGGCTGACTGCCTGGGGAGCGACTTAGTTCGCGGTCCCAGGCGCATGGGGCAATCATTGGGTAGTGAAATCGTCGTGCAGGCTGCAATTTCTGTTTGTTAGTCTTGGACGTAAAAAGACAAGTTATGGGAGGTAGCTTGTTATGCCTGAGGTTGCAGTAGGAAATCCGTCGAAAGCTCGTCTTTTCCACAGCACGAGCATTGTCGAAGCCGCCGGCAACATCGGTAGTGACCTGGAGCAGGGGCTGACAGCCGAGGGGGTGGCAGAGCGATACGAGACCTATGGCTGGAACGAGCTACCCGTCAAACCAGGCAAGCCTGCTTGGCTTGGGTTCCTGCTGCAATTTCATCAGCCGCTGCTCTACATTTTGTTGATTGCCGGGACGATCAAAGCATTTCTGGGCTCCTGGACCAATGCAGCCGTCATTTGGGGCGTCACCGTTCTCAATGCCATAATCGGCCACGTGCAAGAAGCTAAAGCCGAGGGTGCGATCGCCTCATTGGCCAAAGCCGTCACTACCGAGACCACTGTTTTGCGGGACGGGCAAACATTACAGGTCCCCTCCCGCGATCTGGTGCTGGGTGATGTCGTGCTGCTGGTCTCGGGTGACAAGGTACCCGCAGACCTGAGACTCTTCAAAACGCGGAATCTACAGGTTGATGAGTCGGCCCTAACCGGAGAATCACTACCTGTAGAAAAGTCAACTCGCCCCCTGCCACCAGAGACGCCCCTAGCAGAGCGCACCAATATGGCCTACGCGGGCAGTTTTGTCACCTTTGGCCAGGGACGGGGCCTGGTCGTGGCCACGGCTGAGGCCACCGAAGTTGGCAAGATTTCGCAGTCGATGGAACAGCGGGTCAATTTAAGTACGCCGCTGACGCGCAAGTTTGCCAAGTTTAGTCGCATTTTGCTCTACGCCATTTTGACCTTGGCGACCCTCACCTTCGCCATTGGCCTAGGCCAGGGGGAATCCTGGGAATATATGTTCGAAGCCGCAGTTTCCCTGGCGGTCAGCGCCATTCCTGAAGGGTTACCGGCTGTGGTAACGATTACTTTGGCGATTGGGGTCAACCGCATGGCCCAACGTCACGCAATTGTTCGCAAGCTACCGGCAGTTGAGGCGCTCGGTAGCGCAACGGTAATCTGCTCCGATAAGACCGGGACGCTGACTGAAAACCAAATGACAGTGCAAGCGCTCTATTCCGGGGGACAGCACTATCGGGTCAGTGGCAGCGGCTACAGCCCCAAGGGCGAGATCGTTCGACTGCACGACCCGCAAGGAGAGAGCCCCCTTGGGGATGGTTTGCCTCCTGACCTCAGAGAATGCCTGACTGCGGGCGTTCTGTGTAACGATGCCCAACTCAGACATGATGGGGAGCAATGGTCTGTGGTGGGCGATCCGACCGAGGGGGCCTTGCTGGCGACAGCTACCAAAGCAGATCTAAGCCAGGCGGGGCTGACGGCGACCAAACCCCGCTTGGATTCCATCCCTTTTGAATCCCAATATCAATACATGGCGACCCTGCACGATGCGCGGGAGCGAACGATCTACGTCAAAGGCTCGGTTGAGGCTATTCTGAGCCGTTGTACCCAGGTAATGGATAGCCAGGGCCAGATGGTGCCCCTAGAGCGCGAGTCGATCGAGCAGGCCGTTGAGGTGATGACGGCCAAGGCCCTGCGGGTGCTAGCCTTCGCCCGTAAAACAGCCGACGATCCCCATCAACATGCCCTCGATCGCGCCGATATTGAAACCGGACTAGTCTTTCTCGGCTTGCAGGGCATGATCGACCCGCCTCGCCCCGAGGCGATTGCCGCCGTCCATGCCTGCCGCAATGCTGGCATTCAAATCAAGATGATTACGGGCGACCACATTTCGACAGCTCGGGCCATTGCCAAACGCATGCACCTACAGCAAGCAGAGGATGTCGTGGCCTTTGAGGGCCGGGCGTTGGTTGATATGGACGATGCCCAGCTAGCCGAGGTCGTTGAGTCTGGCGATGTATTCGCCCGTGTCGCCCCCGCCCAAAAACTTCGACTCGTCGAAGCGCTCCAGGCTAAGGGCGAAATTGTCGCAATGACGGGAGACGGCGTGAATGATGCCCCCGCGCTCAAACAGGCTGACATTGGCATTGCCATGGGTAAAGGCGGTACGGAAGTTGCCAGAGAAGCGTCGGACATGCTGCTGACAGACGACAATTTTGCCTCCATCGAAGCGGCGGTCGAAGAAGGGCGGACGGTTTACCAAAACCTGCGTAAGGCCATTGCCTTTCTGTTACCCGTCAATGGCGGGGAGTCGATGACGATTTTAATCAGCGCATTACTAGCAAGAGATTTGCCGATTCTATCCCTGCAAGTCCTCTGGCTAAACATGATTAACTCCCTCACCATGACAGTACCGCTGGCGTTTGAACCCAAGTCAAACGGAATCATGCAACAACCGCCCCGTCAACCCAAAGAACCCCTAATTACACGGCAGCTACTCAACCGAATTCTGCTTGTCTCTCTCTTTAACTGGGTACTCATTTTTGGGTTGTTTGAATGGGCAGAAGTCGCGACGGGAGATATTGCAGTGGCACGTACTATGGCAATTCAGGCATTGGTTGCAGCCCGTATCGTGTACTTGCTGAGTATCAGTCAATTGGGCAAGAGCATCCTTCTCTCGCTTCGCCAGCGGTCTGCCTCGGTGGCAAATGCGCCCTTTTTACTTGCGGGCATTGGTGGTGCGATCGTGCTCCAAATTCTATTCAGCCAGTGGTCTGTAATGAACGCGCTATTTGAGACGGCCCCTCTCACGTGGGATCGGTGGTCGATCTGCTTGGTGCCAATGTTACCCGCAATTCCATTTGCCATTTGGGTCAATCGCGTCGATCCGAGTCATCCTACCATGGGTCGCGGCAGCGAATCTTAATCTCCTTAGTGCTAGAGAGCAAACATCACGCCAAGAATTATGGCTGCGCTAGATTACGACGATGCCTGTCGTGGCGTTTTCGGCCAGGCTGTTGATTCCTCGACGGCGATGACACCCCGATCGGCAGCGATACCCTTGCCTGGGGGTGCTGGTAGTGATACTCTCGATGGTGGCGGCGGTGTCAATCTCTTTATATGGGCTCAAAGCCAAGGAATCGACACGATCCTAGACTTTGACTCCCAAGACGACAGCCTCAGTTTGAGTGCTGGCCCGAGCGAGAGCGACCTCGCCTTTACCTTCGAGAGTGGCAACACGTTAATTGAGACTAGCAGTGCTAGAAGGCGTCAATGTCGGAAGCTCTGCTGTCAACTTTGAGATCGTATGAGCGGTCTTGTAAATTGTCACGCGCGACTGGCTTCTAGTCTCGGAAGCGGTCGGCCAAAAAGCATTTTTTGAACGCTCGAGCACTTAAATGCAAAGAGGTTCTGCTGCGGTAGAGCCTCTTTGCGTTCTATTTTGCGGCCCACAGGGGAGTTTCAGTAATAAATCGGATGTAATTTCTCGTAGTTTTCAGAAAAGATGTCCACAAAATGACCAAAAGTTAGCCATTCTCAGGTCGATAGCCGATCGCGACCGGCATAGGATGAAGTCGTTGACTTTAACTGCAGCGGTTCTCGTCATCTGAGATCGACCGGCTTAGATAGTTGAGGCCGACTGGCTCAGAATTTTCTCAGAAGAATTGGATGAACTTCCTCAGGAGAATTTAATTCCATGGCAATGTTTACAGGCACGGAAAACAACGACACTTTTACAGGCGGACCGGAAGACGAGCTTATTACCGGTTTGGGGGGTGACGATACCCTCAGCGGTGGTGAAGGCAACGACACTGTCGACGGTGGTGCGGGCGACGACACGATTATCCTCGACCTCGGCGACGACAGCCT
>CAYTBI010000006.1:0-9754 GCA_964435975.1 uncultured bacterium | reverse complement strand
GCGACACCCTGATTGCCATCGAGAATATCAATGGCTCGGGCAGCGGTAACGACACCCTCTCGGGTAACGACAGCGCCAACGTCCTCAACGGCCAGGGCGGCGACGACTTCCTCGATGGCGAAGGCGGCAACGACTTCCTCATCGGCGGCGATGGCAACGACTTCCTCAGCGGTAGCTCGGGTAACGATACCCTCACCGGGGATGCTGGCGACGACACGCTCTTCGGCGGCAGCAGCGACGATACCCTCATCGGGGGTGTTGGTAACGACGTGCTCGACGGTAGCGTTGGTAACGACTCCCTTGCTGGAGAGGCTGGCGACGATACCCTCATCGGCCGCGGCGGCAGCGATACTCTCATCGGGGGCGATGGCAATGACGACCTCAGCGGCGGCGGCGATAGCGACTTCCTCAGCGGTAACTCGGGTAACGACACCCTCATCGGGGATGCTGGCGACGACACGCTCTTCGGCGGCAGCAGCGACGATACCCTCATCGGGGGTGTTGGTAACGACGTGCTCGACGGTAGCGTTGGTAACGACTCCCTTGCTGGAGAGGCTGGCGACGATACCCTCATCGGCCGCGGCGGCGATGACCTCCTCTTCGGCGGCGAGGGCGATGACCTCCTCAGCGGTGGCGGCGGCAGCGATACCCTCGCTGGGGGTGCTGGTAGTGATACTCTCACCGGTGGCAGTGGTGTCGATATCTTTGTGCTGGCTCAAAGCGAAGGAATCGACACGATTCTAGACTTTGACTCCCAAAGCGACAGCCTCGGTTTGAGTGCTGGCCTGAGCGAAAGCGACCTCACTTTTACCTTCGAGAGTGGCAACACGCTAATTGCGACTGACAGCGCAACCCTAGCAGTGCTAGAAGGCGTCAATGTTGGAAGCTCTGCTGTCAACTTCGAGATCGTGTGAGCGGTCTTGTAAATTGCCGCGCGCGACTGGCTTCTAGTCTCGGAAGCGGTCGGCCAGAAGGCATTTTTTAAGCGCTCGAGCGCTTAAAAGCAAAGAGGCTCTGCTGCTGCGGCAGAGCCTCTTTTTTCCGGAGAGATGAAGTCGAGCTCAGGCAGATAGAGAGGCAAGGGCCATTAGCGGTATACCCAAGAAATCTCATAAAAAATGAATTTGCCATTTTTTCAGTGTGGCGAATAAGAAAAATCAACGCACCCAACGGCCCGAGGAATAGCACGCAGAATCCCATAAGAGCACTTTGCCTGAAGGCACCGACTAACATCACGCACGAACCAACAAGCTCGATGACAAGCCCGATATATGCCTTCCATAGGAAAAAGTTCACTCTAGATCGTCACCGCAACCATAGAAAATTACAGCCAGGGAGTAGCCTCATTCTGCCGTCGCTAGCAGCCCAGACTCCTTTTTAAGCCCTAAAAAGAAAGCCTCCCCCATCGCGAGGAAGGCCATCAAGAGTCGCAGCAACTTCGATCGCTTACTGGTTGCGCAGATCGTTGAGCCACTCACGCAGTAGCTCGCCTGCAATGTCGCGGCCGCCCCAGCCAAAGGCGATCGCCAAAGCCACAGCCACGGCCCCTAGCAGCAAGCCAAATGCCAAGTTGACGATGCTGGCTGCAATGCCAATGACATTGAGCGCCAAAGCAATAACAAAAGCAATGATACCCACCCGCGCCGCTTGACCGACGACACCGCTGCGGGTGATGCCAGAATTGCGAATCAGACGGAAAGCCAAATTCGCCAGCCACAGACCCGCTGCAAAGATGCCAACGCCCACCAAAACCCGACCAGAAATCTCGACAAGCTCGCCAACAAATTCGCTGAGGGCAGCAATTTCGAGGCGATCGACGGCCACAAAAGTGCCCACCAATAAGATGCCCACCTGAGCGACAGTCCCGGCCAATTCTGAGGGGGTCTGCACGCGCACGGCCTCAGATTCCGGGCTCTCAGGCACGGCAGCTTCACTGGAGGGGGCCGCCTCTGAAGCAATACCCAGCCAGCGCAAAACATCATTGAAGCCAACCTGGGCGAGAAACCCAGCGAGCAATTCACTGATGACTTGCCCGATGAGATAGAAAGCACTCAGGATAAACAGAGCTAGGGAAATCCGCGGAATTGCGCCAAACACCTGGTCGAGAATGGTCGTTGCCGGCTCGGAGATTGCCGTAATCTCCAAACGCTGCAGGGCAGCGATAATCGTCGGCACCAAGATTAGGATGTAGACTACCGTTCCTAGAATTCCTGAGAGGGGCTGGCGCTCTTCGGTGGCTGCCAAACCCAAGCGATCGCCGAAGCGATCGACGCCCACAGAAGCCAGAAAACTCGTGACAAGGCGGCGAACGATCTGGGCGATAAACCAGCCAATTGCGCCTACTAAGACGGCCGTTGCCAGCCTGGGAATAATACCTAGAATGTCGTCAAGCAGCCCTTGCACCGGAAGCAGCGTGCCATCAAGCTGCAGCGTGCTCAGAATCGAGGGCAAGAAAAACAGCAGCACCAGCCAAAACAAGCCATTGGCCAGCGCTTCGCTCGTGGAGAAGTCGCTGCTGCCGGTTTGCTCGTTGACTTGGCGATCGACATCAAAAGCTTGCAGAATGCGCCTAGCAGCTGCTTTCACCGCCGTCGCTAGCAGCCAAGCGCCGGCTAACAACAGAGCAGCAAAGGACGCCTGGGGCAGGAACCCGGTAATTTGTCCTAGAAGCGCATTGAGAGGCTCCGCAACCTGCTCGAGGCCCAAGGTATCGAGGGAGGCCACGACCGCGAATAGGAAAATCAGCCAAAAGACGATGTCGCCCGCCCATTTCTCGACGGGAATCGACTCGCTGGCGTCTTGGCCGACCAGCCAGGCAGCCACTTTATTGTCAATGTCGGTGCGCTTGAGCAAGGCACGCACGGCACCAGCTACAGCCAGGGCGACGACAAGCCCCACGAGGAGGCAGAGAATGGCATAGACGAGAGAAAGAGCGTTTTCGACCAGGCTTTGAGGAATAACGCTATTGGAGGGACTGGCCTCATCTACCTGAGCCAGATATATCGGCAAGGCAAGAGTGTTTATTAGATGCATGTTGGTTACGCTCGTACGTGCAGTGTTCGCTCGGAGGGCCTAGGCCACAGTCGCATATTTTTTGGGTGTTTTTACGGCTTTCGGCGAAATCACACGCCCCAAAAACTGCGGCTATTGTGGATTTGGCTCGCCGCCATAGTTACGATCGCGACCATGATAGTACCGATAGATACGGAACTCCACTCGAGAGAGCGTTAGGTACGAGGTCGAAGCAACATTTTTGAAGTTTTGATGCTTGCTGGAACTTCGCTACAGTCAAACGGGAACAAACGGGAAACAACCGACCGACTCTATTTAAGCGCCATGGCCGCCAGGCAAATATTCGAGCAGGGAATCCAAATCCGCGCCAGCGCCACAGCAGTAGAGCGCTGCTTCACTGACCTGGAATTGCTCCACCGCTGGCTGAACCCGGCCTTGCGCTGCGAGCCTGTGGGCAAAAGTTGGACCACAGAGTTAGGCGGGCGCTGTCGCTTCGTGCTGCAGGTGCCCGTGCTGCGGCCTGCCTTGAGCTGTCAGGTTGTCGAGCGCGAGCCCGGCACGATCGTCTGGGAATTCGACGGCTTTTTTCGGGGGCGCGATCGCTGGGAGTGCGAGCCGAACGCCACGGGCACGCACTTGCGCAATCGGTTTGAGTTTGCCATTCCTAACCCGATGGTGGCTTGGGGGTTTGAGACCTTTGCCACGCGCTGGACCCAGGCCGATATGGAGGCTCAGTTGCGCCGGCTCAAGCAGGTTGCTGAGGAAATCTACCGCCGCAGCGGTTTTTGAGCGATTCGATTAAAGATTCCTCTGAATTCTGCAAGCGCTACGGGCATTATTTGGTTATCTATGGGAGTAGCAGAGTCATCTGGCAATCTCGATGTTTGCTGTTAAACCATTTGGCGGGGGCGATCCCCGCGACGCTCAGATCCTGTCTCTGAGCATCTTTTTATGCTTGGGATGGCTGGCGCGAGATTGGTCCTTGCGGCCCGAGCTGGTGCTGGCCGCCGTCGCCAGCTGCCAAGGCGTGCAGTGGCTTCTAGGACGGGGATCTTCCTGGAAGAGCGCGCTGATTACCAGCCTGGGGCTTTGTTTGTTGCTGCGCAGCAATACGCCGATTGCCATGCTACTTGCTGGTATGGCTGCCATCGCGAGTAAGTTTGTCCTGCAGGTCCGCGGCAAGCATGCCTTCAATCCAGCTAACTTTGGCTTGGTAGCAGCATTGGCCCTATCGGGCGATGCGTGGGTGTCGCCCGGGCAATGGGGCGACACATGGTGGCTGCTGGCAACGTTTGTGGGCACCGGTGGCATCGTTCTCGGTTGGGTGGGTCGCTGGGAGACCTCGGTGGTGTTTTTGGCAACCTACGGCAGCCTAGAGGCGCTGCGCGACTGGGGGTTGGGGTGGGGCCTAGATGTGTGGGCGCACCAGCTGAGTAGGGGTAGCTTATTGGTGTTTGCGCTGTTCATGCTGAGCGACCCGCGCTCGATTCCCGATCGCGCGCTGGCTCGGGTGCTTTGGGCTGGGGCCGTCGCCATCCTGACGTTTTGCTTGCAGCACTGGTTTTTTATCGCCACAGCCCCCTTTTGGGCCCTGTGGCTCCTGGCCCCAGCAACACCACTGCTGGATCTTTGGTTGCCGGGGAATCGCTTCGAGTGGCAACCCCCGGCTACGGAGGGCAGTTCGAATTGACGAGTTTTGCTGCGTTTTGGAGATAAGCGATGATGGATGGACGGAAATCGATTTGGCGTCGGAGCCTGGGAGCCGCGCTGGCCACCTTGATGGCTTTGTTTGCTGGCGCTCCGGCTGCTTTGGCCTTTTGTGGCTTCTACGTCGCCCAGGCCAATGGCGACTTGTACAACCAGGCTTCTCAGGTGATTATTGCCCGCGACGGCGATCGCACGGTACTCACCATGGCCAACGACTATCAAGGCGAGCTGCAAGATTTTGCCCTCGTAGTACCGGTGCCAACTTTGCTCACCGAAGAGCAGGTCCGCGTGGGCAAGCCCGAAATTATTACGCGCATCGACCAATTTAGTGCGCCGCGCCTGGTGGAATACTTCGATGGCAATCCTTGTGAAGTGGGGCGCCAACTCCGGTCGGGTTTCCCCGCGTCCGCGCCAGCCGCTAGATCGGGCGTTTCCGCTCGCCAAGAAGCGGCAGACTTGGGGGTTACCGTCGAAGCCGAATTTACCGTCGGCGAATATGACATCGTCATTTTGAGCGCGCGCGAGTCTAAGGGCCTCGAAACCTGGCTGCGCCAGAACAAATACAAAATCCCAAAAGGGGCGCGAGATCTACTAGCTCCCTACATTCGCCAGAACATGAAGTTCTTCGTCGCCAAGGTCAACCTCGAAGAATTTGCCGCCAGCGAAACGCAAAAACTGCGGCCGCTGATGATGGCTTTCGAGTCGCCTAAATTTATGTTGCCCATCCGCCTCGGCACGCTCAATGCGACCGGCCCACAAGATCTGCTGGTGTACTTGCTCTCGCCCAAGGGCCGAGTCGAACTGACCAACTATCGCACGGCTAAAGTTGCCTCGGGCGTTGAAATTCCGGAGTATATTCAAACCGACGGTGAGTTTCCCGATTTTTATCGGGCCATGTTCCAGAAAGATTACGAGCGCCAGGGCCGCAACGCTGCCTTTTTGGAATATGCCTGGGACATGTCCAACTGCGACCCCTGCACGGCCAATCCCTTAAACCCGCAAGAACTACGCGATGCGGGGGTCTTCTGGCTCGACCGACAACCTGCTGCTGCCCGAAGTAACAGTGGCTTCCGCTGGCCGGGACCGACCCAGGTCTACATCACCCGCCTGCACGTGCGCTACACCCGCGATAAGTTCCCGCAGGATCTGACATTCCAAGAAACCGCCAACCGCGAGAACTTCCAGGGCCGCTATATCATCCGCCATCCCTATCGGGGCGAGGCAAGCTGCAGCGCAGCAGCGGCTTACCGCCGCCAGGTGCGCGATCGCCAAGAGCGCGAAGTTCTCACCCTGGCCAAGCTCACGGACTGGAGCATCGCCGAGATTCGCCAGCGGGTAGACTTCATGAGTCTCAATGCCAGCCAAGAGCCCTGGTGGCGCAATATCTGGAACTAGCGATGTGGCCTACTGACCTAAGTAGGCTTCGAGAACGCGCGGATCTCGTTGGATATCTTCCGGGCGGCCGTCGGCGAGGTTTTGCCCCTCGGCTAAGACCCAAATGCGATCGCACAGGCGCATGATGACATCCATGTTGTGCTCGACAATCAAAAACGAGATCCCCTGCGCGTTCCAGCGGCGGATGTGACCGCTGATTTGCTCGATGAGCGTGGGGTTGACCCCAGCTGCCGGCTCGTCGAGTAAGACGAGCTTCGGCTGCAGCATCATGACTCGGGCCAGCTCGAGCAACTTGCGCTGCCCCCCTGAGAGGGCACCCGCGTAATCGCAGGCCTTGGCAGCCAAGCCCACCGACTCGAGGATTTCTAGAGCCCGTTCGCGATTGGCGCGCTCTTCGCGGCGCATTTCCCCCAAGCGCAGCAGTGTCCCCAGCAGGCTCTCGCCAGTTTGCTTTTGGGCGGCAAGGAGCATATTCTCAAGCACTGACAGGCGCGAGAGCACCCGCGCCACTTGAAAGGTACGCACCAGGCCCTGTTGGGCAATTTGGTGGGGCTGCAGAGCATCGATGCGCTGGCCGTCAAAGACTACGGTGCCCGAGTCGGGCCGAATGAAATTTGAGAGGAGGTTAAATAGCGTCGTCTTGCCCGCACCGTTGGGGCCGATCAAGCCCGCGATCTCGCCAGACTTGACCTCGATGCGGGCCCCGCGAACTGCCCGAATGCCACCAAAACTTTTGCTCAAGCCCTCTGCTGCCAGCAGAGGAGGCAGAGCATCGCGATCGCTCGCACCATCTGCTTCGGCAGGAATGGTCGTCCCACCGTTGCGGTTGGGGTGGATATTCGCCTCAGATCCCGATCGTCCGTTATCGACCAAG
The DNA here is from genome assembly GCA_964435975.1 of uncultured bacterium. GTDB lineage: Bacteria > Cyanobacteriota > Cyanobacteriia > Cyanobacteriales > Rubidibacteraceae > CAYTBI01. The sequence continues at coordinate 2,766 of CAYTBI010000006.1, read as the reverse complement.
GGTTAATTCCTCCCGTTTGCCCAAGATGCCCTGGGGCCGCCAGACCATCAGCGCCATGAGAATTGCCCCAATGACCATGATGCGAAAAGCCCCCAGGCGCGCGTCATCGAGGAACCAGGTCAGGCCGCCCACGGGGGCCTCCCAAACCGATCCATCGCTCAGGGGCAGGGCTTCTAGGCTGCGGCGCAGCCCCGGTAATACGAAGCGCGTCAGGGATTCGTAAGCCCAAAAAATAACCGACCCCAACAGGACGCCAGCATTATTGCCGGCCCCACCCAAAGCGACGATCGTCCAAGCGTAGAAACTAATCAGGGGCAGAAAATTATTCGGATAAACTGTCGTGAGCTGCCACGCATAAAAGGTGCCGGCAACCCCTGCGATCGCGCCGCCGAGCATGAATGCCTGCAGCTTGTACCAGAAGACATTTTTGCCAAGGGCGCGGGGAATCTCTTCGTCTTCGCGAATGGCCTTGAGCACCCGACCCCAAGGCGAGGCCGTCAGCCATTCGAGTAGGCCATAGACGGTTGCCAAAACCAAGACCACCAAGAGCATCAACCCAGCTTTATAGCGATAATCGAGCAGGGCCAACACTCCAGATACGTACACCGAGCCCCCCAGACCGTAACCGAGGATGCCTCCGGCGATCGCGCTGGGGAGCTTGACCGAGCGCAACCAGCGCCACAGATACCAGGCCCCCAGGGCAAAAACAAGGCTCAACAGGGCGATGCAGGCGCCTTTGCCGATGGCATTGGGGCGAAAGTCTTCTAGGGGCAAAGGAAAACCTTGGACGCCGCGAGCTCCTCGGGTCAGCCACTCTTCATTGAGGGCCACCAAGCGCAGGGTTTCGGAAACACCGATTGTCACGATAGCAAGATAATCTTCTCGCAGGCGTAGGGTTGCGGTGCCGACGCTTGCCCCCAAAACAGCAGCCAGAAGCGCGCCGCAGATAACCGCCAGAGGCATGGGTACGCCCAGGTCGTCAACCAGGAGTACCGTAGCGTAGGCTCCAATGGTCATAAAGGCGACGTGGCCAAAGTTAATTAAGCCCGTGAAGCCCCATTGCAGGTTTAGACCGAGGCCGAAGAGGGCAAAGATGGCGGTAGAAATGGTGAGGAAAGTTAGGTAGCCGACCATAGGCGGGGCAAAGCAGCGAGCGTGTTCGGGGTCGATCTTAGCTCAAGCCCTGGTGCGGGCGTCGCTGCAAATGGGCCAGATGAATCCATGACGACAAGCTCTCTGAAACCCACAACTACGGGGACATTCAGGCTTGACTCTCCAGAAGCCAGCGAGGCTGAGGGTTGCTGTCTAAATATTCTTCAATTCTGGCTTTTGCAGGGACTGGTCGCTTGGGTTCGGCAGCTTTGGCCGAGCCACTGTTCGAAAACTCAACCATCAAGAACTTGTCCGCAACCGCTCGGAGACGAGAAGCCGTCCCAGTGGTGTAATAGTTAAGGAAGACAAACCCGTCGCGTTGTAGGAGAACCGATGCAAACGCTACAGACCCCGGCGGCTACAGCCCCCGAATTTGACACCACCATCCACCGCCGCAAAACCCGCCCGGTGCGCGTTGGCGACATTACTATCGGTGGCGACAACCCGGTGGTAGTGCAATCAATGATTAACGAAGACACCCTCGACATTGCAGGGTCAGTCGCCGCGATCCGCCGCCTCCACGAAATTGGCTGCGAGATCGTCCGCGTTACCGTACCCAGCATGGCCCACGCTAAGGCCCTAGCAGAAATCAGAGAAAAGCTAGCAGCCACCTACAAGCCCGTTCCCCTAGTGGCCGACGTTCACCACAACGGCATGAAAATTGCCCTCGAAGTGGCCAAACACGTCGATAAGGTCCGCATCAATCCCGGCTTGTACGTTTTCGAGAAGCCCAAAAGTGGCGACGCCGAGTTCACCGCGGCTGAATTTGCCGAAATTGGCGAGAAAATCCGCGAAACTCTCGAACCGCTGGTAGTTTCTCTGCGCGATCGGGGCAAAGCTATGCGCATCGGCGTCAATCACGGTTCCCTGGCCGAGCGCATGCTCTTTACCTACGGCGACACTCCCGAGGGCATGGTCCAGTCGGCTCTAGAATTCATCAAAATTTGCGAGTCCCTCGATTTTCGCAATATTGTGATTTCCCTCAAGGCGTCCCGCGTGCCCGTGATGCTGGCGGCCTATCGCCTGATGGTCAAGCGCATGGACGATCTGGGCATGGATTATCCCCTGCATCTGGGCGTCACCGAAGCAGGCGACGGCGAATACGGCCGCATCAAGTCGACTGCCGGTATCGGCACGCTCTTGGCTGAGGGCATCGGCGACACGATTCGGGTCTCCCTGACCGAAGCGCCCGAAAAAGAAATCCCCGTTTGCTACAGCATCTTGCAAGCGCTGGGTCTGCGCAAAACCATGGTCGAGTACGTCGCCTGCCCTTCCTGCGGTCGCACGCTTTTCAACCTCGAGGGTGTCTTGCACAAAGTGCGCGAGGCGACCGAGCATCTGAGTGGCCTCGATATTGCCGTGATGGGATGCATCGTGAATGGCCCCGGCGAGATGGCCGATGCTGACTATGGCTACGTCGGCAAGCAGGCCGGGGTTATCGCCCTTTACCGGGGTCGCGAAGAAATTAAGCGCGTTCCGCAAGAGGAGGGCGTCGCCGAGCTGATCGAACTCATCAAAGCTGACGGCCGCTGGGTCGATCCCGAGTAACCGAACTCGGACAGAGCACCTCGTAACTTGTAGGCCAGAGTCTACCCGAGTTCTGGCTCGCTTTGT